>JAAFIN010000219.1 GCA_013297825.1 Cytophagales bacterium | reverse complement strand
GAAAATATTAAATTGGTGGTAGAGGAGATTTTAAAATAAATATCAATGTCAAAATAGTTTTTCAACTTTTGGAGGGTTCTAAAACCCTCCAAAAGTTTTAGGAGAGATAGCAAAAAATTGATTTACCTTAAATTTACGATTTTCAATAAATGTAGTTACCTTTGCAAAAATTTTGCAAAAAACTGCACCATAAAAACTACACCATGAAAATCGTATATTTTACTACTTATTATGAGCCTTATTTGGTATCTTTTTATGAAAAAAATCCAAATTTAGCAAATCAACCTTATCAAATACAATTACAGGCATTGATAGATGATGCTTTTGGTTCATTTTGTAGTTATATTACAGAAATCAATCAACAAGAAAACAATAAACACAAAGCACATTTAATTATTCCAAATGCAAAACCTTTACAAATGGCGTGGGCAAAGGAAAATAATGTAATATTTGATGAAAATAATTGGAAATTTTCTATTCCTATTTTGCAAACCAAAAAAATAGAGCCAGATGTATTTTATATGGCAAGTGTGTTTGAATATTATGGTGAATTTTTGGACGAAATTAAAAAATACAGCAAAAAAATATTTGGTTGGATTTCTTGCCCATTACCAAATAATATTTTTCAAAAAACATACCCAGAATTGATTTTATCTTCTGCACCACATTATGTAGAAGATTTTAGAAAACAAGGCATCAATTCAGAATTATTGACGGTTTTTTTTGATGAAAATGTTTTAAATACACTCCAAAAAAAATACGAAAACACTAAAATTGCACCCCAAAAATATGATTTTACCTTTTTAGGAGGTATTACACAATCACACAAAAGCAGAATTGAAGCAATAAATAAATTGGTTAAAAAAACACCTATCCAATTATTTGGATATGGTTTTGAGCATTTTCCTGATACGCGCAATCGTATTATTCGCAAATTATTCAAGCACCCTGTTCAAAAACGTTATCAAGGTGAGGCTTGGGGACTTGATATGTATCAAATATTACAAAATTCTAAAATTACGTTTAATATTCACATTGATATAGCAAATGGTTTTGGCGTGAATATGCGTATGTACGAAGCTACAGGTATGGGAACATTGCTTTTGACTGATGGAAAAGGCAAAAATCAGCTTTTTGCGGATAATGAAGTTGTTTATTATGAAAATCTTGATGATGCCATTGAAAAAGCACATTATTATCTTCATCCAAAAAATGAGAATGAACGCCTCAAAATCGCACAAGCAGGTCAAAAACGTACTTTGGAAAACTACAATACCAAAAATATTGTAAAAAATATGCTTGAACATTTTGAAAAATATTTATAATTTTTAACTCTCATCTTTTAATCCTCATCTTTTAATTTTTTATTTCTAAAAAATAATATAACTACCCAAAAAAATGCTCGACATCATAAAGAAAATTGCAAAAAAATTTATTTCTACAAAAAAAAATAATAGCAACAGAAAACCCATTATCCAAAAAGAAGAAGCCTCTAATGCACTACAAAGCGTAAATAGAAAACCGCTAAATGCCTTTACTTTTTTTGAAAGATTGCATAAAACCAATAATATCATTGATGCTTTGGAAGAAAGATGGTGGAATGAAGCTGGTAATTTGATTGAAGATGTGTGGGGCTTGCCTGATGACCTTTGTTTGGCATACAGAGAGGAATATATCATCAAAGCAAAGAAGATTTTTTTGGAAGACAAAAAAAATGTCAAAGTATTAGATTTGGGTTGCGGTACAGGTTGGTTTGGACGAATATTGGCTGATGAAAATGTTTTTTATCACGGAATTGATTTTTCGGAAACACAAATCCAAATCGCCCAACAAAAAGCAAAAGGCACAAAAAATGAAGCATTTTTGAAATACACCAAAACAACAAGCATCAAATCTATTGAAAAATTGGAAGAATTTGATGCAGTTATCATCAATGCGTTTTTGCACCATCTTCACAAAGAAGAACTTACTACACTATTTGATGATATAAAAGCACATTTCAAAAGTGGAACTAAGATTTTTATGATGGAACCTACTTATCCAACCAATAAAACAAAATCTAACATCACAAACCTTGACCACATCAAAGCTGACATCACAGATAGCACCATAAAAGCAATAAAAAAACAAGCCATTGAAAAAAAGATTTTTGATACCAAAAAAGAACAAGACCTCTTGGAACTCATACAAGAAAGTAATGAAAATGGATTTTTTTTCTCCCCAAAAGAAGTGC
The DNA here is from genome assembly GCA_013297825.1 of Cytophagales bacterium. Classification (GTDB taxonomy): domain Bacteria; phylum Bacteroidota; class Bacteroidia; order Cytophagales; family Microscillaceae; genus JAAFIN01. Next base: position 6,549 of record JAAFIN010000219.1, on the reverse strand, counting down.
CTTTTGCTTTTGAAGAAATAGAAGGACTTATCTCTAAATATGCCAATTTGAAAGAATATTTTTATGTGGGTGTGAATGATTTTACGTTTTTACAAATGTTATCTTTGGTAACAGATGTGAATTTCAGAAAAGAAATGTTGGAAGAAATTTATCCAAATATTAAAAAAATGGATAAAGAATTGATTGAAAAAACCTTTTATTTTAATGGTACAAACAATTATATTTTTACTTGTTTTGTATGCGTTTTAAAATAATATACTAATTTTTTTAAAAAAAATCCATAAAAAACCACTTTGAAAAATACGTACAATGTTATTCAAAATACTGCAAAAAATAATCGCCAAAATTTTTAATTCTCGTTTAGTTTTACATAATCCTTATATAAATTGGAGTGAAGTCATTAAAACAAAAGAAAATAACAAAATAGATAATTTGAGGGAAAATGTAATAATGGGCGAAAAATCAATGTTTTATGAACAAACCATTATACACAATGCACAAGGAATTAAAAGTAAAATAAAAATTGGGGATAATACACATATCAGAAGTGAATTGCTCATTTTTAAATCTGGAGGCGAAATAATTGTTGGAGATTATTGTTATTTGGGACATAACACGCATATTAGAAGTGGCGAAAGTATCAAAATAGGTCATCACGTTTTTGTGGCACACGGTTGTAATATTATTGATAGTGATTCTCACGAAATAAACCATTTAGAACGTGCAGAAGCCTACAAATCTATGCTTATCAATGGCGTTCCTGACCACACGCCAAATGTCCTTACTGCTCCCATCATCATAGAAGACCACGCTTGGATAAGCTACAATGTGAGTATCCTCAAAGGCGTTACGATTGGAAAAGGTGCTATTATTGGTGCTGGTAGCGTTGTTACCAAAAATGTAGAACCTTTTACAATGGTGGCAGGAAATCCTGCAAAATTTATTAAAAATATTCCTAATTAAAAAGAATCCAAAAAATCACATAAAAAAATATGCTCAACAGTTTGCTCCAATTTGTACGCAATTACAGAAACAAAAAAAATCAAGAAATCAGAAAAAAAGCTCAAGAACTTGAACGCAAAAATTACCTTCAAAATGGTCAAATTCCTTGGTCAGAAGGTTATTTAGGTTTTAGAAATGATAGAATTTTTGAAGCATTAAAAGACAAAAATAACCTCAATACTTTTGCCAATAAACAAATTCCTGCAAATTTTGGCTATCGTCTTGATGAGCGAATTGTGGAATATTCTTGGATTTTTAGCCAATTACCACAAGAAAAAATCAAACTCCTTGATGCAGGTTCTACCTTCAATTATGATTTTATCATAAACCAAGAAATTCTACAAAATAAAGAAATTTCTATCCTGACTTATGCACCTGAATCGCCTAATTTTAATGAAAAAAGGGTTTCTTACAGTTATGCAGATTTGAGAGATATGCCTTTCAAAGATAATTATTTTGATTTCATTGTTTCACAATCCACCATTGAGCATATTGATATGGATAATTCTATTTATGGATATGAACTAAAACACAATGAAGAAGTAGAAAAAAAATCGTATGAATATCTCAAAGCCCTCAAAGAAGTAGTAAGAATGTTGAAAAATAAAGGTACATTTTTGCTTACTTTTCCGTATGGAAAATTTGAACATCACGGATTTTTTCAACAATTTGATGCTGAAATGGTAGGAAAAATGCAAGAATTATTCACTGAAAATGGCGAATATGCCCTAAATTTCTTTAAATATAACAGCAATGCCTGGCAAGTAGCCACCCAAGAACAATGCAATGACGCAGAATCATACAATCCACACACAGGAAAAGGCAAAGGCAATGACGGTGTAGCACATTCAAGAGCAATTTGTTGTATTAAGTTTGTAAAAAAATGAAAATCCTAATCATTGGACATCAGGGGTTTATTGGTTCGCATTGTGTAGCATATTTTTCTAAAAATAATGAAGTTATTACACCCCAAAAAACCACAAATTTTGAGCTACTTTTCAAAAATCAAAATTTTGATGTGTGCATAAATGCCTCTGGCTCTGCACACGTGGGGTTTTCGTTTGAAAATCCTGCCATAGATTTTGAACTCAATGTTGCCAATGTCCAAAAAATATTAAGTGCAATTCACGCACATAACCCAACTTGCAAATTTATCAATTTTTCAAGTGCTGCGGTTTATGGCAATCCTATTGCCTTTCCAATCAACGAAAATAGTACTACAAAACCGCTTTCGCCTTATGGTTTTCACAAATTGCAAAGTGAGTATTTATTGTGTGAATATCATAAATTTTTTGGGTTAAAAACCTGCAATTTAAGGGTTTTTTCTGCTTATGGAACAGGTTTAAAAAAACAACTTTTTTGGGATTTGTACCAAAAATACCTAAAAAATCCACAAGAAATTGAGATTTTTGGCACAGGAAACGAAAGCAGAGATTTTATTTTTATTGATGATTTAGTTCAATGTGTGGATTTAATTATTCAAAATGCAAAATTTGAAGGTGATGTTTTTAATATTGCATCAGGCAAAGAAATCAGTATCAGAGAAGCAGTAGATATTTTTTTTAGGAATTTAGACCCAAAAGCAAGGTTTTATTTTTCTGGAAAAACCAAAGTAGGCGACCCTAATAATTGGTGTGCTGACATTCAAAAAATGAAAGATTTGGATTTTTTGCCTAAATTTGCCCTTTCAGAAGGATTATTTTTACATACAAAATGGCTCAAAAATCTATAAACCGCATTGGTCTTATTTTTTCGTATAATGAACGCTGGATTGCTGGCTCATACTACATTCTTAACCTTATTTCTTCCCTCAAAACCCTTCCCATTGATGCACAACCGCATTTGTGCGTGTATGCAGGAAGCGAAGAAGAATTTGAAATTGTACGAAAAACGCTTTATCCTACGCATTTGCTTTCCTTTCATTTGATAAGCACACAATATGCGTCTCAATTTTATCCATTTTGGCAAAGAATTATCAATAAAATTTCTTTAAAAATTACCAAAAAACTTGTATTTGATAATCGCCCAAAAGCAAAAGATATCAATATTTGTTTTCCAAATGCAAATGGATATTATTTTGAAAAAATCAATAAAAACCAATGTATTTATTGGATTCCTGATTTTCAAGAAAAATATCTTCCGCAATTTTTTACACAAGAAGATTTATCTTCACGAGATAATAATTACAAAAATATTGCTTTTCAAGGTGAAAATAACGTTGTTTTTAGCAGTCAAGATGCCAAAAATGATTTTGAAAAATTTTATCCTAAAAATAAAGCAAAAACATTTATCTTAAATTTTGCGGTTACACACCCTGATTATAAACATTTGGATTTTGAAAAAATCAAACAAAAACACAATCTTCCTGATAAATATTTCTTTTCGCCAAATCAATTTTGGAAACACAAAAACCAAATTGCAATCCTAAAAGCCATAAAATTATTAAAAGAAAAAGGCATTTTTTATAAAGTTGCTTTTTCAGGAAAAATGCACGATTATCGCAATCCTGAATACTCTCAAATGCTTTTGGATTATGTAAAAGATAATAATTTAGGAAATGAAATCCTATTTTTGGGTTTTTTGGACAGGGCGGAACAACTAAAAATTATGCAAGAAGCACAAGCAGTTATTCAACCGTCATTATTTGAAGGTTGGAGTACGGTGGTTGAAGATGCAAAAGCAATGAGTCAATTTGTGATTTTGTCAGATTTGAATGTCCATAAAGAGCAAATGCAGGAAAATATTTTGTTTTTTAATCCAAATTCAGCAGAAGATTTGGCAGAAAAATTATTATTTTTTGAAGAAAATAATCTTTCCCAAACAAAAAAAAACGTAGATTATGAACAGAATATCCAAAAATTTGCAAAGGATTTTTTGAGTATTGTTCAAAAGGTTTAAAGTTTAAAGAAAATGACGAATTTATCATCAAAAATTCCCCCTTTGGGGGTTAGGGGGCTTGATTTTCTTGTTTGGGATTCTAATTTTTTTGGGTATAAAATTGGATTTTTAGAAATTTTTGAAAATGATAAAAAAGAAGAAATTTTAGCAGAAATTGAACAAGCAAAAAAAGAAAATTATAAACTTTTGTATCTAAAAAGCATAAAAAAATTGGATTTTTTGCCTGAAAATGCGTTTTTAGTTGATGAAAAAATTACTTTTTTGCAAGATATTCCAAGCATTGAAACGTTGGGTATAAAACCCAACGTTATTGATATTTATGAAAGTGAAATTATTGATGAAAATTTGATAAACCTTACACTTCAAAGCGGTGAATTTTCAAGATTTAAAATTGATAAAAACTTCAAAAATCAAGAATTTGAACGTTTATATAAAATTTGGATTGAAAAATCTGTAAAAAAAGAACTTGCTCAAAAGGTTATTATCCAAAAAATAAACGATAAAATTGTAGGATTATTAACGCTCAATATCAGAAATAATCGTGCTAATATTGATATTTTGGCAGTTGATACAGATTTTAGAGGGCAACACATTGGAAAAAATTTAGTAGAAAAATCTTTTTTGGAAGCCTCTTTATTAGGTCAAAAAGAAATTCAAGTTATCACCCAAAAAGCAAATGAAAATGCTTGTGCTTTTTATCAAAAAATGGGTTTTAGCATTGAAAAAATTGAGAATATTTATCATTTTTGGATTTAAGTTTTTGTCCTTTTTTTAATAATGCAAATCCCATACAACAAACCTTATCTTTCAGGCAACGAACTTGCGTACATCAAGGAAACCATAGAACGAGGGCATATTTCAGGTGATGGTATTTTTACCAAAAAATGCCACGAGTTTTTTGAAACAAAATATAATTTCAAAAAATGCCTTCTTACAACTTCCTGCACTGATGCGTTGGAAATGTGTGCGATTTTGTTGGACATCAAAGAAAATGATGAAATCATAGCTCCAAGTTATACTTTTGTGAGTACCGTAAATGCGTTTGTGTTGCGTGGTGCCAAAATTATATTTGCTGATAGCGAAAAAAATACGCCAAATATTGACGTAGAACAAATAGAAAATCTGATTTCTGCCAATACAAAAGCAATTTTGGTAGTGCATTACGCAGGAATTGCGTGTGATATGGATAAAATAATGGAATTGGCAGAGAAATATAATTTGTATGTTGTGGAAGATTCTGCACAAGCAATTGATAGTTTTTATCTTGGAAAAAATGGCAAAAAACCGCTTGGAAGTATGGGGCATTTGTCCGCTTTTTCATTTCACGAAACCAAAAATATCATTGCAGGTGAAGGCGGAATGTTGGTTATCAATGATGAAAAATTTATCCAAAGGGCTGAAATTATTAGAGAAAAAGGCACAAATCGCAGTGCGTTTTTTAGGGGTGAAGTTAATAAATATGGCTGGGTTGATGTAGGAAGTTCTTTTTTGCCTTCTGATATGATTGGTGCCTTTCTTTTTGCACAATTAGAAAATTTGGAAAAAATCCAAAAAAGACGTCTGGAAATTTGGGAAAATTATTATCAAAAATTAGAAATTTTAGAAAAACAAAATAAAATTCTGCTTCCAAAAATTCCAAATTATGCCACCAATAATGCACACATATTTTACATTATTTGTAGAAATTTGGAAGAAAGAACGAATTTAATTGCACATCTAAAATCAAAAAACATTATGGCTGTTTTTCATTATTTATCATTGCACCAAAGCGATTTTTATAAAGAAAAACATAATAACATTTCTAATCATAGAGAACTTCCTCAAAGTGATTTTTATACAGATTGTTTGCTTCGTTTGCCTTTTTATTATGAATTAGATGCAGAAAAACAGGATTTTGTGATAGAGGAAATTAAGAAGTTTTATACTTAATTCTTTATTTTTTTTTCTCAAAAAAAACACCTAATTTTGCACTTCAATTTTCAAATCAGTTGTTTTATTTATCATAATTTTTCATGTCAAATATTGTCCTTAGTGTAGAAAATGTATGGAAACAGTACCGACTTGGTACCATAGGAACAGGCACTCTAAAAGATGATTTAGCTCGCTTTTGGGCAAAAATCAGAGGCAAAGAAGACCCTACAACACTCATAGGACAAACTAATGACCGCAACAATATAGACAGTGAATATGTGTGGGCATTACAAGACATCAATTTTGAAGTAAAACAAGGTGAGGTTTTGGGTATCATTGGAAAAAATGGTGCTGGAAAATCAACCTTACTAAAAATTCTCTCAAAAGTAACACAACCTACCAAAGGCAATATCAAAGTAAAAGGCAGAATTGCCTCACTTTTGGAAGTTGGAACAGGTTTTCACCCTGAACTCACAGGCACAGAAAATGTATATTTGAATGGTGCGATTTTGGGAATGACAAAAAATGACATTCGTGGAAAATTTGATGAAATCGTAGAATTTTCTGGCATTGGAAAATACATTGATACACCTGTAAAACGCTATTCGTCAGGTATGTATGTGCGTTTGGCTTTTGCAGTTGCTGCACACTTGGAGCCTGAAATCTTGGTTTTAGACGAGGTTTTGGCAGTTGGTGATGCAGAATTTCAAAAAAAATGTCTTGGAAAAATGAAAGATG
>JAAFIN010000218.1 GCA_013297825.1 Cytophagales bacterium | reverse complement strand
CCAAAATTAGACCATACACGCCCTAATTTTGGTATTCAAATCTCACGTAAAATGACCCAACACTGGTATGTGCGTGCAAGCCTAAACTATGGTCGTTTGGTGGGAAATGATAATACTGCTGCAAGCAAAGATGCACCTTCAAGTGTAGGACGTTATGCTCGTAATTTGCATTTTCGCAATGATATTTTTGAACTTGCAGTAGTAGGACAATACGAATTGTTCAAAAATCCTAACCGTTTTTATCGTCGTGCTTATTGGAATCCTTATATCTTTGGTGGTATAGCTGGTTTTTATCACAACCCAAAAGCCAAAGCTCCTGAGAGTATGGGCGGTGGTTGGGTAGCTTTGCGTCCATTACACACTGAAGGACAAGGCAAAGAAGGATACGCAAAAGTATATTCTAACTTCCAACTTGCGTTCCCTGTGGGCGTTGGTGTGCGTTTCCGTTTGAATGACAAATGGGATATTTCTGCTGAAATTGGTGGGCGTATTCTTACTACTGACCACATTGACGACGTAGGTGGTAATTACCCTGACCTTGATGATTTGGATTCTGAACTTGCTCGTAGAATGTCAAACCGTACTGCTGAACCTACTAATGTGTATTCTGGTAATTCACGTGATTTAGCTTCATTGGCTACATCTATCGGAACAGTTTCTACTTGGACAGATGTTAATGGTATTTCATATCCTATACTTGATGGCAAAGAACCTGGTTCTGTACGTGGCTCACAAGGCAGACAACTAAATGATTTCTATTTGGTAAGTGGTATTCACTTAAACTATATTCTTACCACTCGTCGTCATCCACGTTTGCGTAGATAATTTTTTTGAAAAACAGATTTATTAGAAAATAAAATGTCCAATTCTTTTTATAAAAGTAATACAGTTGTTGTATTTTTTGTAAGAAATTTAACATTAAAATAAAGATAAATCTGTTTTTACTTTTTTTAATATTTTAGAAAAAAACATTTTATTTATTTAACCAAAACAAAACAGGACTATGAAATTTTTATCAACTATTTTGCTTTCCTGTGCATTGGCTTATCCAACTATTGCCCAACCACCCAAAAATAAGGACGATAAGGCTCTTGCACGTATTAACAACGAAGCAACAAAAGCAATGGAGTACCAAGAATATAATACTGCCATTGAAATATACAAAGACTTACTAAAAGCTCGCCCTAATGAATTGGAATACAATTATCAAATGGGTGTTTGCTTGGTAAATTCTGAAAAAAAACGTGAAGCATACACTTTTTTCAAAAAAGTATATGATAATTCTCCTACTTTCAAACCTGAATTGGAATATATGATGGGTATGGGTGAGCATTATCAAGGAAATTATGAAAAAGCTAAAAACCATTATACCAAAGGCAAAGAATCTTTGGAAAAATATCGTGGCGAAGTAAGTGCTGATTCAAAAATGAGCAAAAGAAATAAAGTAAAAAAAACTGCTCAAATTGACGAACAAATCAAAGATTGTACAAAACGTATTCAAGAAACTGAATCAGGTCTTAAATATGAAAAAACGCCTTTGAATGCAAGTCTTGAAAATCTTGGGGCTAATATCAATACTTCTTATCCTGAATATACGCCTTTGATGCCTCGTGATTCTTCGTTTATTATTTTTACTTCTCGCAGAAATACCACAACAGGTGGTAAAATGGATTGGGGGGATAATGAATATTTTGAAGATATTTATGTGGCAACAAGAGATAAAAATGGTAAATTTGGAAAAGCGCAACTTCTTCCTAATGTAAATGAAAAATATCACGATGCTGCTGCTGCATTAAGTGCTGATGGACAAACATTGTATCTTTATAGAGATAATGGCAAAAGCAAAGGTGATTTCTATATGTCTACACGTGGCACTGCCAATACAGATGACAAGAAAAAAACTAAGAAAAGCAATATCAAAACTGATGTTTTTTCAAAACCTAAAAAACTCAATGACAAAATAAATACCAAATACCAAGAAACTGCTCTTTGCTTGTCAGAAGATGGCAACACTATGTATTTCGCAAGTGATAGACCAGGCGGAAAAGGCGGACTTGATATTTATAAAAGCAAAAAAGAAGGTAATGATTGGGGCGCACCTGTAAATGTAGCTGAAATCAACACTGAATATGATGATGATGCTCCTTTCTTGTCTTTTGATGGCAAAACAATTTATTTCTCTTCCAAAGGACACGATACAATGGGTGGTTATGATGTGTTTAAATCACAAGACGAAAATGGAAAATGGGGAAAACCTGAAAATCTTAGCGCACCTGTCAATGGGCCTGAGGACGATATGCACATTATGATGACACCTGACAACGCAAATGCGTATTATGTTTCATCTGACGAAGCTGGTTTTGGTAGCAAAGATATTTATAAAATTGGCGCTCCTAAAATTGACCTTGTGAAAATAGACAAAGCTGGTCTTACTATCACACCACCAAATATGCAGATTGTAAAATTGGACACTATGAATAAGAAAAATATCAAACCAAACTTCAAATTTATTGTGCAGTTTGATTATGATAAAAGTAACTTGAACAGACCTGTTTCAAAAAAATCTTGCGAAGATTTGCTTAAATTTATGCAAGACAATCCTGCTGTACGTGTAGAACTTGGAGGACACACTTGTAACATAGGTTCTCAAACCTACAACCAAGCACTTTCTTTGAAAAGGGCACAAGCAGTAAGCAATTATTTGATAGAGCGTGGTGTAGATGCGAACAGATTGGAAGTAAAAGGTTATGAATTTTCGGAAGGCGTTGCTCCTAATGACAATGAAACTAACCGTTCTAAAAACCGCAGAACAGAGTTTAAAGTAATTGAAAAATAATATTTTTTATTTTTACTTTAACAATTCATAAAACAAAAAAAGCAGATTTCAAAAGAAATTTGCTTTTTTTGTTTAAAAAAATTGAATTTGGCTATTTTATTTACCATTCAATAGGGAAGCTGTTGGCTGTTTCATTTACCATTAAAAAAAGTATTTTTTCAAATAACTTTCTCCTGCTTTTTGTTGCCAAGAAGTTTCTAAATCGTTTTTGGTGTTGATAATTGGATTAAAAATAAGTGTATCAAAAGCAATTTCTTGGTTTTGAACTGCGTTTTTAATTTTTAAAGGTGAAATTTGTTTTAAAGTTTCGTTATTTTCTTTAAAAAAAACATCTCTACACATAAAATCAACCCCAATATTTTTGCCTAATTCCTGCACAAAACGCACAGACGCATCAATACTGCAACCACTCGCCCCTTGTAATTGTTCATCTATTGCTAAAACCAAAAATCTATCATAAAAAATATGATAAGATGCATATAATTCCTGTTTGTGTGCAGTCCATTGTGCCAAAAACGCAGGAATTTGTTGGTTTATCGTTTCTTTTTGTATATTTGTAAGCGTTTGATTGCTTGCATAAACCCACACACGACTATTATGTGGCATTTTTTCGTAAATGTGATACATAAATTTGGTTTAAGGTTCAAGGTTTAAGGTTCAAAATAGCTTATAAACACCACCATTTTAAATATTAAGCCTTAAATTTTTATTTTTTGCAAAAATATCATAAAAAATAAACTTTTTTTGAAAAATATTTGAGAAAAAACTGTTCTCTGACAATTTTTGTGGAGTAATAATGTAGCACACACTTTTAGTGTGTAAAAACATAGTTAAATGTAGTTTTGAAAAGACACACACTAAAAGTGTGTGCTACAAAATATCGTTTTTTCGTTTTTCCATAAAAATTGTCAGACAACCGAAAAATCTATCAAATTGCTTAAACCTTGAACTTTGAACCTTAAACCTTGAACTATAAAAAATGCGTCCTCGTTTTCCTGTTTCTCATTATGTAGAAGGTATTTTGGCAAAAAATAAAGTGATATTTAGCCAAACTATTACACTGATAGAAAGTCAATTACTTTCTGACCAAATATTAGCACAAGAAATTTTGGAAAAATTGCTTCCACATACAGGAAATAGCATACGCATTGCGATTACAGGCGTGCCAGGTGTAGGAAAAAGTACGTTTATAGAAGCATTAGGCACGCACATCACCGAAAATCTCAACAAAAAACTTGCGGTACTTGCCATTGACCCAAGTAGCCAAATCAGCAAAGGGAGTATTTTGGGCGATAAAACTCGTATGGAAAGACTCAGCATCAATCCACTTGCTTATATTCGCCCTTCGCCCTCACAGGACAGGCTGGGCGGTGTTGCAAAACGTACTCGTGAAACTATGCTTTTGTGTGAAGCGTTTGGTTTTGAAGTAATTTTTGTGGAAACGGTAGGGGTGGGGCAGTCCGAAGTTGTGGTAAATGAAATGACTGATTTTTTCTTGCTTTTGATGCTGGCAGGTGCAGGTGATGAATTGCAGGGCATCAAAAAAGGCATTATGGAAATAGCTGATGGCATTGTTATCACAAAAGCAGATACCAATAATCTCACACAAGCACGCAAAGCACAATCACACTATCGCAATGCGTTGCATTTGTTTGCTCCTTCTGCTAATAATTGGGTTACAGAAGTCAAAACTTGTTCAGCATTGGAAAATACAGGAATACAAGAGGTTTGGGAAATGATACAAAATTTTGTAAATCACGTAAAAAAAAATAATTTTTTTGAAGAAAAACGCAAAAATCAATATATTCATTGGTTTTATAATGCTTTACACGAGCAAATTTTTCAAAAATTTTATCAAAAAAATGGCATTAAAGAAATTTTGTCCCAGTTAGAAAATGATATTATTAACCAAAAAATAACGCCACAGCAGGCAGTAGAGAGCATTATGAAGTAGTAATTTCTTATTTTTTTTCAATTTTTGGTAACTCTCGCCAAGAATAACTTTTATGCACAATTTTCCAAGCATCTTGGTATTTTAAGATTAGAAAATAATCTATAAAAGTTCTCCAATTTGGGACTACAATTTCAGCTTTTGCGATTGCAGCGTCTTTTTCAATATCAATAAAAATAATTCGCCCAGTTCTGTTTGATTTTTCACCAGCTTTTATATTGGATATATATTGTTCGCCTGAACGTATCCACAAACTATCTTTTGTGATAGTATACAAATTAAAATCCTTGTGAAATGCACGTCTAAGCCTATCAGGTTCTCCATTTTTTGTTCCTTCAATGTAATCTGTCAAAATTTCAGTGATTTGTTCAAAATCAGATTTGGTATTTTTGGTTTGAGCATAACCATTCAATACAATGATTGAAAATATTACAGTCAAAAAATATTTGGTAGAAAAATTCATTTTATGTTAAGTTTAAGGATAATGATTTTTAATCTATTATTGTTTTAATTTGCTTTTCCTAATTTTTAAATGTTTTTCCAAAAAACCGCCAAAACCTCCCATTTTTCACCATTTTTTTGTTCAATTAAATGAATTTTTTGAAAAGAAAACTTTGTAGGAAATGCTATTTTTGTGATTTCTGCAAATATTTCATCAGTGCAAATACCATTTCTTGGGTGAATAAGCGTGATATGTGGCTCTGACAAACGAGGATTTTCTATCACATTTTTTAAAATCTTTTTTCTCAAATCAATAAATCCTTCGTTTGGGTGTTCTGCTGGCAAAAAAACGCCTTTTTCATCATCTCCAAAACGAACAGGTTTTTGAAAATTAAGCGAAATATTAAAATTTTTGATTTCTTCCAAATTTTTTAAAATGGTGTCCAAATTCTCTAATTCATCTTCTCTGCACAATGTAATATGACTTTTGATAAGTGCGTATTGCTCAAAATTATATTTTTTACGCACTCCTTCAATGATTTTGCTTTCTTCTTCATTCAAAAATAAAGTAAGTTGTTTTCTTGTATTCATTTTTTAAAAAATTATTCCTTAAAATATGTAAAGCACAGGCATTTATGCCTGTGAAACATCAAACATAAAAATCCTAAAAAACAAATTCCCCAAAAGATGTTTTCAATGTTAATTTTTTGGAAATATTATTTTCATTTTCTTTTAATTCCTCAACTTTACCAATAATTTGGGCTTGAATATTGTATTTTTGGGCAATTTTTATCATTTCATTCGCAGAAATTTCATCAGTATAAATTTCTAATCGGTGTCCCATATTAAAAACTTGGTACATTTCACGCCAATCTGTTTTGCTTTCTTGTTGGATAAGCTCAAAAAGTGGCGGAATAGGCAAAAAATTATTTTTTATAATGTGTAAATTCTCCACAAAATGCAATACTTTTGTTTGTCCGCCTCCCGAACAATGCACCATTCCGCCAATATTTGGGCGGTATTTTTCCAAAATTTCTTTCACAACAGGCATATATGTACGTGTAGGCGAAAGTATCAATTTTCCAACAGACATAAAAATATCTTCTTTTTGATTATTTTCTCCAATTTTTTCGCCAATTTTTATTTGGTCAGTAAGTTTTTTTGAGCCAACATAAACCACTTCATTTGGGAGATTTGTGTCATAACTTTCAGGGAAATTTTTAGCATAATCTTTATGAAGGACATCATGCCTTGCAGAAGTAAGCCCATTACTTCCCATTCCACCATTGTATTCATTTTCGTAAGTTGCCTGTCCATAAGACGCAAAACCCACAATCACCTGACCAGCTTTGATATTGGCATTGTCAATAATATCACTTCGCAACGCCCTTGCAGTAAAACTGCTATCCACAATAACTGTTCGCACCAAATCACCCACATCAGCAGTTTCGCCACCTGTGTTATGAATATTGATGTCATAATTTTTCATTTTTTCCAAAAAATCATTTGTTCCGTTGATAATTTGGGCAATAATTTCGCCTGAAATAAGATTTTTATTTCTGCCAATGGTAGAAGAAAGCAAAAAATTGTCTGTAACACCCACACACATCAAATCGTCCAAATTCATCACGATAGCATCTTGTGCAATACCAGCCCAAACCGACAAATCGCCTGTCTCACGCCAATACAGATAAGCCAAAGAAGATTTTGTACCTGCACCGTCAGCGTGCATAATATTGCAATAATTTGTATCATTGCCCAATATATCAGGTATAATTTTGCAAAATGCTTTTGGAAAAACACCTTTGTCTAAGTTTTTAATGGCATTATGCACATCTGTTTTGCTTGCTGATACGCCTCTTTGGTCGTATTTCATAAAGAATTAGGAATTGAGAATTAGGAATTAGGAATAAAAACTTTGGCAAAAATAATTTTTTTTAATTTTAAAATTAAGTAAATATGCTTTTGTTTTGCATATATTTCAAAAAATATTTACAACTTTTAAATTTTTATAAAAAATGAATACCAAAATTAAATTTTCATTCAAAAATTTTATGATAATAGCCACACGTATAATTACTGTGGTGTGTGTGTGTATATTATTATATTTTTATTTTTTCCCTGAAACTTTGGTTGATAATATTTTGCCTGAAAAAGTAGAAAAATTACCGAAATATCCACGTGTTACAGAAAAAGAAGCTGAAAAAATAGAAGAAAATATTGAAAAAAAAGAAAAAGAAGCAACACAAAAACACGAAGAACGCAAACAAAAAGGTGATACTTTGGCAATTTCTGATAAAAAACTTGCAGAATATCTCCCAAAAAATCCTTTGGGTTTTACAAAAACTAATAAAACAACCCAAAATCCTTATAATGTAAGCGGACAACAATATGCCAACGCAGAACAAGAATACAAAAAAGATAATGTTTTTCTTAGAATAAATCTTATTGATTATAATGCTGGCAATTCGCCTGATGTAACAACATCTGCTTATTGGTCAAAAAATCTTGGCTCAGAAGATAATAATGAACGTTCTGCTGGGTTTTCCCTAAAAAATAAAATGGTGGGTTGGGAAATTTTTTTTAAAAAGAAAAAAATAGCTGAAATTACGGTTGCAATTTCTGATAGATTTACGCTTATTATGAAAGCTAATCAACAAGAAAATTGTGAAATGCTCAAACAAATTGCTGGGGAAATGATAAAACAACTTGATGAATTGGCGAAGAAATAATTATAAATTATGAATTATGAATGAAACAGCCAACAGCCTTTAATTAAATGACTTCATTATAAAAAAATGCTTTCTATTGATTTAGAAAGCATTTTTTTGTTTTAAATTTTAAACCTTGAACCTTGAACTTTAAGCCTTAAACTTTCTTCTTCCTCAATTTCATTATCAAATCATATTTGTCATCACTCAAAGTTTTTTCCAGACCAACAGGATAACTGTGTGGATTAACAAAACGCTTGATACCTTTGTGAAACATAGAAAGTTGATTTTTTACCTTTTCTTTGATGCTGTGAATACTTGGTATATCATACACAAGTTTTCCATTACGAAAAATTGGCACTAATAAATCCTCTTGTGGAGCATCTTGTGGCATAGTTTTTCTGCGAGTTGCGTCCATTGGGTCAAGGATTGTAAGTTCGTGTGGGAGTGGTTTTTCCAAATTATAAATCATATCACCCACAAATTCGCCATTTTCTACAAATCTTTTTACTTGTAAAATTCCAGGATTAGATACTTTGATGGATTGTTCAGAAAGTTTTACTTTATAATCCCATTTCTGGGTTTTTTCATTCAACAATGCAGCAATTTTATACACACCACCCAAAGCAGGTTGGTCGTATGCAGTTACAAGTTTAGTGCCTACGCCCCAAACGGTGATTTTAGCACCTTGTTCTTTAAGACTTGTGATAATATGCTCATCAAGGTCATTGCTTGCGATAATTTGAGCATTGGGAAAACCACCTTCGTCTAATATTTTGCGTGCTTCTATACTCAAATACGCCAAATCACCTGAATCCAAGCGTATTCCAACCATTTCATAACCTTTTTGACGTAATTTTTCGCCAACTTTTACCGCATTTTTTACGCCTTCTATCGTATCGTAAGTATCCACCAAAAACACGCAATTATTGGGCATACATTCTGC
>JAAFIN010000217.1 GCA_013297825.1 Cytophagales bacterium | reverse complement strand
TGTGAGGTTGATTGGGGCAGTTAAATAAGTTGTGCCATCTCCAAAATTCCAAAAACGATTTACTATTTGTCCCCCCAAAGCAATATCAGCATTTGGAATTGCGCTAATATCTTCAAAATCCACTGTTCCATTTGAACAATTCATTTGTTTTACCCTAAAATTCGCAACAGGATAATTGCTAATTCTAATGGGTTGGGTAAATGTATTTTCACAACCTGAAAAATTGATAACTTTAAGTTTTACCACATAATTTCCTGCTTGTGTGTAGGTAAAAGTAGGATTTTGTAAGGTGGAAGTTTGTCCATTCCCAAAATCCCAAGACCAAGAACTTGCTTGTGATAAGTTTCCTTGACTGATATTATTAAAAACGGTTGCCTCACCCAAACATTTTTCTACTGCTTGAAATTCTGCCACAACCGCATCTTTGACGATTGTGCTATCCACATACATATAATTGGAACTTATGGGATTTCGGTCTGAATTATAAGCGGTGTGTGTGATAAATTTTTTGCCTGGTGTGGAAAATGCAACACTTGGATTGGCTTGATTTGTAAATTTTGGCGTGGCATCACAGACATTTGGAAAAACTATTCTATAAAGATTATTACCATTTATTACGCCTGTTGTACGATTTATGGTAAAACCAACCCATTGCGAATCAATAATTGAAAAATTCAATGATGAATTTGCAGTTGTAGATTGTCCATTTGGCAATGAAATTGGTTGGGCAAATAATCCAAAATTACCCAAACGTGTATAAATAGGTGTTCCAAGTGGATTTGTTCTAAAATTTATTCTTGCCAATGTTCCAAAATTTGAAATAATAAAACCCATCATATTTGCTCCATCTTGCATAAGTTGGCACGCTTGCCAGCTTTCTATGCCTTGTGTCGGATTATTTACAAGTGGAAACGTAGGAGCATAATTTAAAAATATCATTTGGGGAGGCACAGGATTTAAAAGGTCTGCCCCAAAATTGATAAGAAACATTCTTTGGTCAGTTCCGCCTCCTCCGTGTGTAAGTCCATACCAATTCCCCATATAATTGATAACGCTTATCCCAAAAATAAAAGGGAATGTTGTATTGTGTCTTAATATTGTTGGCGTACTTTCTATGTCTGTTCCAAAATTTAGTATTTGGATTGCATTTCCAAAGTCAATTTGAACAATAATATATCTGTTATTTGGTGCGTCATAGACCACATCTAAAAATGCAGAGTTTGTGCTTGTCCAAGTGGGAATATTTACAAAACTTGCTGATGGATAATTTGATAAATTATTTCCAAATTTTAATCTTACAATAGTTCTTGATGTGCGATTCATCACAAATCCATACCAAATTCCATTTGCTTTGATAAATTTAATGCCTTTTGGAGAATTTAAAAGCCCTCCAACATTGCCCAAACTTGTGTAGGTAGGCAATCCTCGCAAATCTGCCCCAAAATCAAGCCTCAAAATGGTATTTGCACTCCCAGAACCTTCTCTATTAGTAATAAAACCATACCATTTGCCATTTGTATCGTCCCAAACGGTATGAATACCCTCTGACCTAAAAGAATTAGGCATATTGTTACGCAATAATTCCACAGTGGGTTGATTTTGTAAATCATTATTGGCACACATATCCCAATAATATTGTGGAGCATTGGCAACAGGCGTATTGAGTGGAACAGCAGTATTTGGACAAGTGAATTCTTCCAAACCCAAATTTTGAGCTTTTAATACTAAAAAATGCCCAATGAAGAAAAATAGTAGTAGTAAAAATGATTTTTGAAACATAATAATTTAAAGTAGTCAGGAATCAGGAATCAGGAATCAGTAAAAAAGGCAAAATAAAAAATGTAATAAAGAAATGCTTTTGAATGTAAATATATTCTTTTTTTGTTTAAAATGTAATTTTTTTAAAAATAAAAGTGTCATTTTTTTGTTATCAATAGCACATCAAAAAGGCTTACAAAATTTTAAAAACTTTGTAAGCCTTTTTAATAAGTCTAAAAATATTTAAAAATGATTATTTGCCATTTAAGAACAAAAATTAAATCAAATACGGGTTTGGTAATTTTTCAAAATTTTTTGGTCAGACCTTCGTAAACTACAGTACAGACCAAAATTTTTGGAATCCTAAAAATTCTGGTTGCATTTGGCTGTTCCATTTATCATTTAACATTTATCATTCAACATTGAATTTGACTGTTCCATTTACCATTCACAATTTACCATTCACCATTATTACAAGTGAATTACCTCTCCATACGCAGCAGCAGCAGCTTCCATAATTGCCTCTGACATAGTAGGGTGTGGGTGGACAGATTTAATGATTTCGTGTCCTGTGGTTTCCAATTTGCGAGCAACCACTACTTCAGCAATCATTTCGGTAACATTAGCACCAATAAGATGCGCTCCCAACCATTCGCCATATTTGGCATCAAAAATAACTTTCACAAAACCCTCTTTTACGCCTGCAGCACTTGCTTTACCTGACGCACTAAAAGGAAATTTGCCTACTTTTATCTCATAGCCTAATTCTTTTGCTCTTTTTTCGGTAAGACCAACTGACGCAATTTCAGGACTGCAATATGTGCAACCAGGAATATTATTATAATCCAATGGTTGTGGGTGATGCCCTGCGATTTTTTCCACACAAATAATGCCTTCCGCACTTGCTACGTGTGCGAGTGCTTGCCCACGTGTGATGTCGCCAATCGCATAAATTCCAGCTACATTTGTAGCCCCAAAATCATCAACAATTACCCTACCTTTTTCGGTTTTAATACCCAATTCTTCCAAACCAATACCTTCAATATTGGTCGCAACACCCACCGCAGAAAGCACAATATCACATTCTAAGGAAATTTCGCCTGTTTGTGTTTTTACTTTTACTTTACAACCTTCGCCTGTGGTATCTACGCTTAATACTTCAGAATTGGTCATAATTTCCATTCCTGATTTTTTGTAGATTTTTGCTAATTCTTTTGAAATATCTTCATCTTCCACAGGAACAATATTTGGCATAAATTCCACAATCGCAACTTTTGTACCAATGCTATTATAAAAATACGCAAATTCTACCCCAATCGCACCAGAACCCACAATCACCATTGATTTAGGTTGTTTTTCCAAAACCATTGCTTTGCGATAACCTATGATTTTTTGGTTATCAATCGGAAGTGTAGGCAATTCTCTTGCTCTGCCACCTGTTGCGAGGATAATGTGTTGAGCAGAATAATTGGTTTTTTTACCGCTTTCGTCAGTAACTTCTACTTGTTTTTCTGCGATAAGTTTTCCAAAACCATTTATTACGTCAATTTTATTTTTTTTCATCAAAAAAGTAACGCCTTTGCTCATACCTTCTGCTACGCCTCTACTGCGTTTTATCATACTATCAAAATTAGCATTAGATTCTGTTACTTCAATGCCATAATCTTTGGCGTGTTTGATATATTCAAAAACTTGCGCACTTTTCAAAAGTGCTTTTGTAGGAATACAACCCCAATTTAGGCAAATTCCGCCCAAAGATTCTTTTTCTACGATTGCGGTTTTAAAACCTAATTGTGATGCACGTATCGCTGCTACATAGCCACCAGGCCCTGAGCCTACTACGATAATATCATATTGATTTGCCATAAAAAAAAGTTTAAGGTTTAAGGTTTAAAAGTTCAAGGTTCAAAGTTTAAGATTTTTTTAATGTAGCACACTTTTAGTGTGTGATTGTGTCAAACACACACTAAAAGTGTGTGCTACATTACATAAATTATTTTTTTTTTATTTAAAAAAAATCCTAATTGTAATTTTTCAAAAAAATTGGTCAGACCTCCGTAAACTACGGTGCAGACCATTTTTTTGAAAAATATTTTATATTTTTTTAAACCTTGAACTTTAAACCTTAAACCCTGAATTTATGAAAGATGTTTAATAATTTGTTCTACACTAATTCCCTCTGATTCTGCCCTAAAATTGCGTACAATTCTATGACGAAGTACTGCATTTGATACTACTTTTACGTCCTCAATGTCAGGAGAATATTTGCCATTCAGAAGTGCGTTGCATTTTGCGGAAAGAATAAGGCTTTGAGAAGCACGAGGTCCCGCACCCCATTCCAAATAAGCGTTAGTTTCTTTGGTTGCAAATTCAGAATTAGGGCGAGTTTTATGTACGAGTTTCACCGCATAATCAATCACATTTTCGGTAACAGGCACACGTCTAACAAGTTGTTGAAAAGCAATAATTTCTTCAGAAGAAATCACTTTTTGAACATTTGGTTTGTAATCAGAAGTTGTATTTTTGATAATTTGTTTTTCTGCCTCAAAACTTGGATAATCCAATATAATGTTAAACATAAACCTGTCTAATTGTGCCTCTGGAAGTGGATAAGTACCTTCTTGTTCTATGGGATTTTGGGTAGCCAATACAAAAAAAGGACGAGGCAATTCGTATTTTTTGCCTGAACTTGTTACCGAATACTCTTGCATAGCTTCCAAAAGTGCAGCTTGTGTTTTGGGCGGAGTACGATTTATCTCATCAGCCAAAATAATATTTGCAAAAATAGCACCTTTTACAAATTTAAAATTGCGTTCTTGGTCTAAAGTTTCTGCTCCCAAAATATCGGAAGGCATAAGGTCAGGCGTAAATTGAATACGATTGAACGATAAATCCAACGCAGAAGCAAGTGTTTGCACCAAAAGGGTTTTGGCAAGACCAGGCACGCCCACAAGTAGGCTGTGTCCTTGACAAAAAATCCCTGTTAATAATTGGTGTATTACTTCTTCTTGTCCAATAATAGCTTTTTGGATTTCTTGGCGAATATTTTTGTAGGCTTGTGCAAGTGCTTGCGCTGCCTCTACGTCTGATTGATACATATTTTTTTAACCTTCAAGCTGTTTATATTTTTTATAAAAAAAAATCGTAAAAACTTTTGGAGGGTTTAAAAACCTCCAAAAGTTGAAATTACTTACAAAATTATTTTAAATTAAATAAAAACATCTAAATATTTATAAAATTTGGTGTTATAATTTTTAATTTTACAACTTGGTAAGTGTGTATTGATAAGTTTCCATAATAAGATTAGCCAAAAGATTTTTGCAGGCATTTTCTACCATTTCTTTTGCATCTTGTTCATTTTGGGCATCTATTTGTAAGCTAATATGCTTGCCAATACGCACTTCTTGTGCTTGTGAAATACCCAAATTTTTTAGACCTAATTCTACTGCTTTTCCTTGTGGGTCAAGTATTTCAGGTTTGGTCATTATGTTGATTTTTGCGATATACATTTTTTAATTAGAAGCCCCCTAACCCCCAAAGGGGGAATTTAAAAGGCATTTTATAAGTTAATTTATTTTAAAGGTCTTTTACTCCCCCTTCGGGGCTGGGGGGCTTAAAGCCTAAACCCAATCACAAGCACGTCATCAGTTTGGGGATATTTTCCTTTCCAATTATCGTGTTTGTAGCTTATTTTTTGGTATTGTTCTAAAATAGGTCGGTCTGAAATATCACTTAATAATTCACGAAATTGACGCATCATAAATTTTTGTTCTTGCGTGCCACTTCCACCAAATTGGTCTCTGTAACCATCAGAAAACATATAAAACATTGCAGGGCTTTTGTAAGAAAGGGTTTGTTTGATAAAAGTTTTATCTACCAAATAACCACCAATCGGAAAATTATCACCTTTTACAAGAATTGGCGTCTTTTCTTCCATTTCAATATGAAACATAATGCCTTTTGCACCAGCAAATTCTATTTCTTGTTTTTCTCTATCAATCAAACAAATTGCCAAATCCATTCCGTCCTGATTAAAACGTGTGTCTTGTTTTAAAGCCAAAAATATAGATTTATTCAATTCGTGTAATACTTGTGCAACATCAGTAACGCCTTGAAATTCAATGATTTGCCTCAAATATGTAACCCCCAAAAACGACATAAACGCACCAGGCACACCGTGTCCTGTGCAATCAGAACACACTACAATTATTTTTTCGGTATTTGGGATTTTGTGAAACCAATAAAAATCACCTGAAACCACATCTTTTGGTCTAAAAAACAAAAAAGATTCAGGCAAATACATCTGCAATTCTGCAAAATCAGGCATTATTGCAGATTGAATATGTTTTGCGTATTGAATACTGCTTGTGATAAGGTAATTTTGTTCTTGGAGAAGTACGTTATTTTGTTCAATAAATAATTGTTGTTGTATAATTTCTTCGTTGCGGGCTAAAATTTCTTCATTTTGTATTTTAATTTCATCATTTTTTTCTTCTATATGTTTTTTTTCTCTTGCCAAATCTTCTTGGAGTTTGTTATTTTGTCTTGCTCTATTGACCAAAACCTGCAAAATACCTTGTAATATTTGGGCGTGTTGCACCATAATATTATAAAAAGTTGCCTTTTCTAATACCAACAAAACCGTATCTTCTACCGCAGTTACAGACGCAGAACGCAATTCAGTATCTAAAAGTGCATATTCACCAAATACTTGTTTGGTATTCAATATTGCAAATACATAATCTCCATCATGAACTTTTACACTTCCTTTGAGAATTGCATACATTTTAGTACCTTCATCACCTTTTTGAAAAAGATTTTCGCCTGCTTTTACGCTTATTTCGGTGAGTACTTCTGCGATTTTGTGCAAAACTTGTTCTTCGGTTTTTGAAAAAATACTAATATTCTTTAGAATAAATATTCTTTCGTTAATGTCCCCCAAAAGTTCTGCTTTCATAAGCGATTATTTTTAATTATGAATTATAAATTATGAATTATAGATTTAAAAATATCATTTTTATTAAATTTTTATTAAAATTATATGCGTTATGATATTTTATGATAATTCCTAAATGTTTTATTATTTTAACGTTTGTACTAATCTTTACAAAAATATTACCAAAAATGTTCATTAAAAATAAATATAGAATTATGAATTTCATATTTACTTTTGTGGTTACAACTGCAAAAATAACATAAAATTACAATAAAAAAACCATTTTTTTGTGTTGCTAACATTTATATATTTTTTTTATCAAATTTTTTTTAAACCATATAGCTTTAAAAAAAAAGCATTAAAAATTTACAAAAATTAAAAATCTTTTTTTTAGCTTTGAAAATCAATTCAAAATGATTTGTTACAAATCATTTATTTGATTTTTTGTATAAAATTTAACTGTTTCATCTACCATTTAATTTATAACCATTTTTTTATGAATAGTTTAATATTTTTGCGTGTGGGGCTTATTATTGTAATGCTCACACACGGTTTGCCAAGTATTTGGAGCTTAGATGTCAATAATTTTGGTGCCAATTATTTGGATAAAATAGGTTTTTCGCCTTTGGGCGTGCCTCTTGCGTGGGCTATCAAACTCTCTCACATTGCTTGTGCAGTTGCTTTGATATTGGACAAATATGTAAAAATTATGTCTGGCATTACCATTTTTATTTTGTTGTTAGGTATTTTTATGGTGCATTTACCAAATGGTTGGTATGTGGTGGGAGGTGGTACTAATGGCATTGAGTATAATGTACTTATTATTTTTGGCTTTTTGACACTTATGTTCAAGGAATTAGAAATTAGAAATTAGGAATTAAGAATTAGGAATTATATCTAAAATGCTTTAATTATCCAAATTTTATTTTAATTATCTAAAAAATAATTTATGAATTTTGTATGTAACTTTATAAATTTGCATTCAATCCTAAAAATCTTTATTTAATCCTGTAAAATCCTTTAATCCTGTAAATCCTGCTTAAAAATGCTTTTGTCCTCCACTTACAAACGTCCTTTTTGGTTATTTCACCCACATTTAGAAACCATTATTCCATCTCTATTTCACAAAGTAACAGATTTGGAATACAAACGCACTCAAATAAATACGCCTGACGGTGATTTTTTAGATGCTGATTGGGTAACTGATAACCCAAATGCAAAAAAGATTGTGATTATTTCACACGGATTAGAAGGGAGTACAAACAGGGGTTATATAAAAGGAATGGCAAAGCGATTTGTGTCTGAAAATTGGCACGCTTTGGCGTGGAATCATAGAAGTTGTGGCGGAAATATGAATAAATTGCCACGTTTTTATCACAGTGGAGCAACTGAAGATTTAAAATGTGTGATAAATTATGTGATTTCTTTGCAAAAATACGAAGAAATAACCTTAGTGGGATTTAGTTTGGGGGGAAATGTAATTTTAAAATATTTGGGAGAAGAAGGTCATAATTTACCAAAAATCATAAAAAAAGCATCTGTTTTTTCTGTGCCTTTGCATTTGTCCTCCTGTTCCAAAAAACTAAATTTGTCCTCTAATTGGGTATATAAACAGCTTTTTAGGCGAGAACTTAAAGCAAAAATTTTGGCAAAATCCAAAATAATGCCCCAACATATTGACACTACATATTTACCAAAAATTGTTTCTTTGAAAGATTTTGATGATTATTATACTGCACCTCTGCACGGATTTGCTGATGCAGAAGATTATTATGAAAAATGTAGCAGTCTTTATTTTTTGGATAATATCCAAATCCCTACCTTGATTGTAAATGCTTTGAATGACCCTTTTTTGGCTCCTGATTGTTTTCCCAAAGAAAAATTAGAAAAACACCCTTTTGTATTTTTTGAAACACCCTACACAGGAGGACATTGTGGTTTTTCTCAAAAAGATAAAAATGGTTTTTATTGGTCAGAAAATAGAGCTTTTGAGTGGATAAGCCCCCCAGCACCCAAAGGGCAGGACTGTTAAATTGTGAAAAAAGCTTTATAAAAAACCAAATATTATATTAGAGTTATTTAAATGGTTCAATATTGCAAAAAAGGGCAAAAATTGGTAATTTTGCAAGAAAACCTTAAAAAACTATGAAAACAAGCACAGAAAGCAATAAAAAGCATTCGGATAAAGTAAGT
>JAAFIN010000216.1 GCA_013297825.1 Cytophagales bacterium | reverse complement strand
ATTTTAGCACCTTTGTATGAAATGGGCTATACATCATGGGAACATTATTACAACAAACGCAATAATATCAATGCTCAAATTCAAATGAATACACGCCCAGAAGCTATTATGTTGGGTAAAGTATTAAATTTTGCTATTCGCTTGCTCATTGCAAAAAAAAATACGCCAGCATAAAAATCCTTCACTTTATACAAATAAAAAAATCTCCCCAACATTCCAAAAAATATTTTTTGGAATGTTGGGGAAATTTTTATAAATAATTATCCTCTAAAATTCCCCCTTTGGGGGTTAGGGGGCTTATTTATTACTAATCTCTACACTTCTTTTGATAAATTCTGCAAGAGCTTTGCCTTTAAGCATATCTTGCGAAAGTAGTGCAAGGTCGTAAATGTGTTTTATGATATGATTTTGTTCATTTTCATCACCTTTTAAGATTTTTTGGGTAAGTGTATGATTTGCGTTGATAGCAAGATTTAGCATTTGTGGAAAATTCCCAAACATTCCGCCACCCCTTGACATTTCTTGCATTCTGCGTACAAATTCAGGTACGGTAATAATGGCAGGCATTTCGTCAGTAGGAAGGCTCTGCACACTTACCAAAAGCGATTTATTATCCAATATTTTCTCAAAAATTTCTTTGAGTTTTTTGCTTTCATCTTCCGAAAGTACGCTTTCTGCTTTGGTGTCAGTATCAATCAAATTATCCACTGTGTCAGCATCAACACGTTTTAATTGAATTTTTTCTTCCTTTTGTTCCAAAGCACTTAAAAAATGCGAATCAATTAGTTTATCCTCAAAACGCAAAACATCATATCCTTTTTTCTGTGCAGACTGAATAAATGTTTGTTGTTTTCCCTCATCACTTGTATAAAGAAATACCACACTATCGTTTTTATCAGTTTGAACTGCTTGGATTTTTTCCCTGTATTCGTTGATGGTAAAATATTGGTTTTCAATATTTTGAAGGAGCGTAAAATTTTTTGCTTTTTCGTGAAATTTTTCATCAGAAAGAAAACCATATTTCACAAAAAGTCCCAAACTTTCCCATTTTTCCTCAAAACCTTTTCTATTTTCTTTGAACAAATCACCCAATTTTTCTGCTACTTTTTTGGTGATATACGTATTGATTTTTTTCACGTTGGTATCAGCTTGCAAAAAACTACGTGAAACATTCAAAGGAATATCAGGCGAATCAATCACACCGTGCAAGAGCATCAAATATTCAGGAACAACATCTTTCACCTCGTCAGTAATAAATACTTGGCGAGAATATAATTGGATTTTTTCTTTGTGAATATCAAGGTTATTTTTAACTTTTGGAAAATACAAAATCCCTGTAAGTTCAAAAGGATAATCAACGTTTAAATGAATCCAAAACAAAGGCGGTTCAGACATTGGATACAATTTGCTATAAAAATCCAAATAATCTTCGTCTTTTAATTCATTTGGGGAAACTGTCCAAATTGGCTTGGTTTCGTTGATGGTTTCGCCTTCAAATTGAATAGTAATTGGTAAAAATTTACAATATTTATTCAAAATTCCTTGTAAACGTGTTTTTTCCAAAAATTCTTTGGATTCTTCGGTTACGTGAAGAATAATTTTTGTACCTCTTTCTTCTTTTTGAGTAGGTTCTATGCTATAAGAAGTAGAGCCATCACACGTCCAAAATGCGGGTTCTGAACCATCTTTGAAGGATTTTGTGATAATATCTACTTTTTCCGAAACCATAAAAGCAGAATAAAATCCAAGCCCAAAATGCCCTATGATTTCTCTGGTGTCTTGTTTGTCTTTGTATTTTTCAATAAATTCGGTAGCTCCTGAAAATGCAACTTGGTTGATATATTTTTTGATTTCGTCAGCAGTCATTCCGATTCCATTATCTTCTACGGTGATGGTTTTTTCTTCTGGATTAACTGACACTTTTACCGCAAGTTCGCCCACTTCGCCTGTAAATTCGCCCATACTTGATAATTTTTTGAGCTTTTGGGTTGCGTCCATTGCGTTTGCCACCAATTCACGAAGGAATATCTCGTGGTCAGCATAAAGAAATTTTTTAATTATCGGAAAAATATTCTCGGTATTGACCGAGATAGCACCTTGTTCTGCTACTGTTTGCATAAATTTTTTTTGTTGGAATATTTTTTTTATTTATAAAATAAAAAGTAATAAAAAGTATTTTTTGCAAAGATACGCAAATGATATTCCAAAACCTTTTTTTTGAAAAAATATGACAAAATGACAGAATAATGGTGAATGGTAAATGTTGAATGGTAAATGGAACAGCCATTTTTTAATGGTGAATGGTAAATGGTGAATGGTAAATGAAACAGCCAACAGCCTTTGTCATTGCGTAACAATCTGGCTGTTTGTATTTTGGCTGTTTTGTACTTTCCCCTTACACCTTTCCCCTTACACCTTTTTAAAACTTACTTGCAACTTGTTTTAAAAATTCAGCATCAAATTTAGATAAAATATTTTTTTCAAAATGATAAAAAATAATGCTTTCAAAACCTTTTTTGGGTTTGTATTGTTGCAAAATTTCTACTGCGTGAGCCAAATTTTCTTTGGTTGTAGTTTCCAATTTTAAAATATCATTTTTATAAAAATAATATTCATTTTGATACTGACTTTCTGTAACTTGATAAAAATTTTCTTTCAAAAAAAGATGTGGTTTTAAATCAAAATCTTCTTGTGGCAATAATTTTACTACTTTCCCCTGTCTTTGCACCACAATCCACGAAAAAAGTGGCAACGCCAAATCAAGTTTTAGCGGATAATTTGGCAAATTTGATAAATAACTTGTAAGAATTTTGGTGTCTAAAATAGAATTTTCTTCATTCATTTCGCGCACATTGCCCATATTATAAGCCATCAATGTACCAAATTTTACAGGAGGAATTCCTGTTTTTTTATAAAATTTTATTTGGTGTAAACGAATAGTTACAGAAATTTCTTTTTTTGATTTTTGGTTTATTTTTTCATTCATTTTTTCATTTTTTTCTATATTTTTTTGTAAAATATTCAAAAAATGAAAATAATTAGCTTTTGTGCTTTCGTTCCAATCACAATCCACCTGAAAAAGCTGAAAATCAATATCTTTCAATAGAAAACTTACTTTTTTCCAAATTCTATTTGCCAATATTTCTACATCTTGTTTGTTGAGTGCGTGCATAGTTTGGTTTGTGATAAAAACCACAGGCACAATATTTTGATTTTTTGGCAGAAACTCCAAACCTTTCAAAATAGCCACAGGTTCAGCAGATTTGCTTTCAGGGTTGTAATCCACATCAAATAATCTTACAAAAAAAGAATTTTTGTTTGTGTTTTTATTTATATTTTGGTTTTTTTGTTGAAAATTATTTTGAAAATTATGTTCAAAATATTCTTTGGATAAAACATCTTTTTTTAAGGTTGTTTGCCAATAATAAAAAGAAATTGGAAGTGATTTTTGGTTATTTTTTGTTTGGCAAGCAGAAAAAAATAGAAAAAAAATAAGCAAAAATTGTGGTAAAAAACAAAATTTTATCAATGTTTTATAAAATAAGTAATGGGTAAAAAAATAAACAAGAAATGAATTAAAAATAAAATGGATACTTTTAAAAATAGGCATAAATGCCTATTCTATACATATTTTTATGTGCAGCACAGGCATTTATGCCTGTGAAACGCCAAATATAAGCACATTAGGATTTACTCACTCCTGAGAAAAAAATAAATCTGTGAAAATAATGTCATTCTGAAAGAACCTGACTGTTTGTAAAATCTGTGTTCCAAACTCATCATTTTATTTTTCATTTACAAAAGGTTTTTTCAAAAAAATCATTTTTTTATAAAAAAATCCAAAAAAAATAATATTTTTGGGTTTATGAATACAACAAATATTTTTATACAGGTTTTTAAGCGTTATTTCACGCATTTTTTGGTGTTAATTTGTGTGATTTTTTTACAAAAAAATCAATATATTTTCGCACAACCACCCAAAGAAAACCTTAGTACAAGCTCCAAAAAAGCCATTAAAGCATACCAAACCGCCAACGAGCTTTTTAAAGAAAGACGTTTTGATGAAGGCTTAAAACAACTCAAAAAAGCCATTGAAATTGATGCTAAATTTGTAGAAGCTCACTACAAATTAGGGGCAACTTATATGCTTTTTCAAGACAGCGAAAGTGCGTTGCCTTGTTATCAGAAAGTAATTGACCTTGCTCCTGATGTGGATAAATTTAAAGGAGCTTATTATAATGTTTCGCTTGCACAATATCAACAAGGAAAATATGAGCTTGCAAAGAAAAACGCAGACGCATTTATGGCGCACAAACCCACTGTTCCAAAGTTTATTGAACAAATTGGAAAGGTACAACGTGATTGTGATTTTGCAGTGGAGGCAATCAAAAATCCTTTGGATTTCAAGCCTACGCAACTTCCTGCACCGCTTAATGCCTTTTATTTGCAATATTTTCCTGCTTTGACAGGTGACCAACGCACTATTATTTTTACGGTTCGCAAAAAACCTGCAACGTCCAAAAGCAACATTGCAGAAGGAGCAGACGAAAGTATTTATTTGAGCCAAAAAAATGACCAAGAACAATGGAGTGTGCCTGTTTCTATCTCTGAAAATATCAATACGCCTGAAAATGAAGGCACTGCTTGCATATCTGCTGACGGAAAAACGCTTGTATTTACGTCTTGTGACCAACGTGGTTATAGAAAAATAATAGGAGAATGTGATTTATTTATTTGTTACAAACAAGGCGACCAATGGACAGAACCTGAAAATCTTGGTAATAACGTAAATACACGTTATTGGGAATCACAAGCAAGCCTTTCTGCTGACGGAAAAACGCTTTATTTTGTGTCAAAACGTCCAAATGGAAAAGGTGGAAGGGATATTTGGGTAAGCAAAAAAGACGAAAATAATAAATGGTTGCCTGCTGAAAATATGCAAGAAATCAATACTGAACAAGATGATATTTCGCCTTGTATTCACCCAAACGGAAAAACTTTGTTTTTTGCGTCCAAAGGTTACGCAGGAATGGGCGGATTTGACTTGTATAAAAGCGAAAATGTAGATAAAAAATGGCTTGTTCCTACTAATTTGGGTTATCCTTTGAATACTTACGAAGACCAAGTTGCATTATTTATTTCTGCTGATGGCAAAAAAGGCTATTATTCTTTGGATAAATACAAAGATGGCAGAGAAGTAAGCAGTCTTTTGCAGGTGTTTGATGTGCCTGAAATTATACAACCAAAAGTAAAAACAAATTTTTTGAAAGGTATTGTATATGATGCAAAAACTAAACAGAAAATTGATGCAAAAATTGACCTTTTTGACCTCCAAGAAAATATTAAACAAGCCTCCACAGAATCAGACAAACAAAATGGTTCGTATTTTATTGTGCTAAATCAAGGCTCAAATTATGCCCTTGAAATCCACAAAAAAGGATATGCGTTCAAAAATATGACTTTTGATTATAGCGAAAAAAAACAAACTGAACCCCTAACGATTGATATTTATCTTGACCCTATTGCACAGGGAACAGTTTTTAGGTTAAATAATATTTTCTTTGATTTTAATAAGTTTGATTTAAAAAATGAATCAAAAATTGAACTCAATGAACTTGTAAAATTTATGAAAGAAAATCCTGACGTAAAAGGCGAAATTTCAGGGCATACTGATAATGTAGGCAATGCCCAAAATAACCAAACGCTTTCGCTTAATCGTGCAAAATCGGTTTATTCGTATCTTTTGGAGGCAGGTATTGAAACCTCACGCATTTCTTACAAAGGTTATGGTGATACCAAACCTGATGTTCCAAATACAACGCCTGAAAATAGAGCAAAAAACAGAAGAATTGAGTTTAAAATTCTTTAAAGTTTTAAAAAATTTAATTTTGGTTTAAAACATAAAAAAATCCTTTTCTTCGTGTGAAGAAAAGGATTGTTTTATAGCAGATGTGTTATTCTGAAAGAATCTGGCTGTTCTTATTTTTGAATAACAAGACGTTTTACAATGCGTTTGCCATTTACTTCCATTGTGCAAAAATACAAACCATTAGGCACTTGGTTGATGTCCCACACGAGGTCATATTTTCCTGCGTCCATTCTGCCTTGTACCAATTCCGCTATTTTCTCGCCTTTTGCACCTAATACTGATATTCTTACTTCGCTTTGTTCGCTCACACTATACGCAATTTCTACGCTTGAACCTGTGGCTGGATTTGGGAATACTCTTAGCTCAGTGATGAGGTCAGATGTGGAGGCTTGGGAGTCTTTATCAACTTGTGAACTTTGTGCAGGACGCACAAAGTTATGATTATCTGTATATGTTCTTGAATTACAAAAAGATTCCACATCCTGAAAAAATCTTGGTGGAGCATTATCACACAATTCAGTATTTGCTGGATATACATCATCATTGATACTTAATGATTTACCTGGTAATAACTCTACAAATGAACTTTCTCCCAATGAGTTTATAGGCAATACATCTATTTTTTTGCCTGCCATAAATGTTGTTACGTTTGAGGGAATAGGCGGAACTAATGCTGGTAATACTAATGCAAATCCAGCACCACCTATATTATTTGAAACAGGTACATGAGGTATAATAGTGAGTGTATGATTAGCAGTTACAGGATAATTGTTTGTTGTATAATCTGAGAAATATGGAAAAGATGGATACCAACCATCATAAACTACATACATACCTCTATGTTCCACACTTAACATTTTAGAAAACAAAAATTGTTTCTTGTTCTCTGATATTTGTCCACGTTCATCAAGCGTTACAGGATAACGGTTAATGTATACAATATCATCTTTTGGGTCATTGGAGTTTATTCTACGCAAACGAGCCATTACTTTCATACGAACATTTTGTACTTTGAAAGGAATTTCAAAACTACCAATATTAACGATGTTATTAAATTCTCGTTCTTTTATAAATCCCATATATCTACCAACCAAACAAGATAAAGTATATGATGGTGAGGTATAAAAAGGATATTGACGTGGGCTACCTTCTTGTGATTTCCAAGAAGTATAATCCAAATTTGAAGCTAATTTTAAATTTGAGTTGGGAGCTATTTTTACTTTCAAATCATCTTCAAATTCATAAGAAATATACACTTCTGACCTTTCTTCGTCTATTTCCAATGCAGGATTTAACACAAATTGAGGTAATTCACTTGCTCTATTTGGGGCTTCAAAATAAACTTGTGTAGTATTATCAACCTTTGTATATCTTACATTTAAAACAGGTGCTTTTACAATATTCATAATACCCATTGTATTATTGTATTCTGGACGTTTTTCCATTGGGATATTTTCATTATAAGCACCTGGTACAAGAATTTCACCTTGTGTTATTAGAATATCAGAATTTACTGAGCCTTTGCTGTTATGAGTTTGGAAGCTAATAGCACTTGTTTCTTTTCCTGAACCTGTAAAATTTTTGATATGTGGCGTTACAATTTCCATACCTGGTTCAAATAAAATCATTGCATCTTGCGGGTTGTTTCCTATTTGTTCTAAATAGTTTTTTTGTTGTGCAATTTTTATTCTTTTTATCCTGTCACTTGTCTGATTTCCTGTGCCACCATTTACAAAAGGAAGAATTTTAGCAGTTTCTTTTAAAACATCTTTCATGTTTTCTGTCAGCTTTCCTGCATTGCGAGGGGCATCTCCAGCACTTGATACTATGTTATTAGGGAGTGGATTGTTTCTTGGGTCTATGTTAGCGTTGAAAAAATCCTCGCAATTTTCTTGAACTCTATTATCAAAGTTACAAATTACAATTTTTTCATCTTTCTTTTCATACACCACAAAATCAAGGATTGGGTTTCTATTTCGTTCCGTTTGTGTGCAAGTACAAGGGTCATACGCAATAGGAAACTCAACTTTGAACCATTTTGAAGGCTCATTTTTCCAAAATTGAGAAATCTCATACTCTCTACTGATACCATTTTCTGATAAGGTAGAAGCAGGATTACCAAGTTCTGTGAGTATGCTGGGGGCATATCTGATTTTGTCATTATTATTAAAAATTTCACTCAGTCTTGGTTTAACTCTGACATAGATGTTTTTTTGTCCATCTTGTGGAGCATTTGCTTCAATGTTTGTCATCAAGATAAATAAACGAATTTTGGCAGTATAAATATTATAAAATACAAAATATGGGTTGGGTTGTGGTATGCCAGGTTCGCCTATTTTTTTTGAGATAAATCGCCAACCTTTTTCATAACGAAAATCCTTATCTGTATCATTGCACAAAGGAAATATGTTGCTGGTTGCATCACAATTATTTGAAGTTTCAAAATAAGGTGAAGGTATATCAGCCTCATAAGTGTTGTTAATCAAAGTATGCACATCCCATCTTTCAGCATACCACCAAGGGTCTTGTGCAGGAGGACTATATCGTTCAAAATCACACACACCTGTAAATTGTGCAAATGTTTTATTTGAAGAAATTATCCAAAAACTACACAATAAAAGTATAAGTTTTAATTTCATGTTTTAAGTTTTGTTTAATAAAAATTAAGGAATTCTTGTGCCTACGAAAGTATGCGTTTTTGTTTCATAGTTGGGGCTGGTACAATTATTATTTGACCTCACATAATACGTGATGCTAATTTTATCGTTGTTGTTACCATACACAAAACAACGTCCTCCCCATACTGTTGGGGTAAATGCCTTACAATTATTGTTGTCCCTTCTAATTCCTATAGCAAATGTTTTATATCCTCCTCCTCCTTCCATATCATTTGCATTGTAAAATGGTGTTATTAAACCTGCAGCTCTTATGGTATAAGAATAAGTAGGAGGAATAAATATATTGATATCATAAATTTGATTAGGAAAATTGGTATCATATCCTCTGAATTTACCAATATAGGCAGGCATTTTTTCAGGAAG
>JAAFIN010000215.1 GCA_013297825.1 Cytophagales bacterium | reverse complement strand
ATACAGGAACAGGTGCATCTTTTTCACAACAAGTAGGCATTGGATTTTCAGTAGGCACAGGTACAAATCAGTTTGCATATATCACATCTGCAAGCAACACCAATACCATCACAGGTGCTTTTGGATTTCAAACCTACACATCAGGAAATA
This sequence comes from Cytophagales bacterium, assembly GCA_013297825.1. Classification (GTDB taxonomy): domain Bacteria; phylum Bacteroidota; class Bacteroidia; order Cytophagales; family Microscillaceae; genus JAAFIN01. Next base: position 8,850 of record JAAFIN010000215.1, on the reverse strand, counting down.
TTGCTAATTTGAATACCACAGGAAGAATTTATACATACACACCCATTGCTGCACCAGCAACACCCACAGGCTTGAATTTTACAAGTGTGGGGGCTTTTGGTATGACTTTGAATTGGACAGATGTCGCAACTGAAACAGGATATATGATTTATCGCTCTGATGATGGAGGTTCCACGTATAATCTTTTAACCACAGTAAACGCAAATACTGTTTCATACATTGCCACAGGATTAACACCAAGCACTACCTATTTTTGGCGTGTGGTGGCTATCAATGAAGGCAGAATGAGTGGTAATTTGCAAGGAAGTCAAGCCACATCTTCATTACCCAGTTTAAGTGGAACAATATATGTGTCTTCAATAGATACTTATACCTCCCTCACACGTTCAGGAGGTATTTTCCAACAAATAAATGCCTCACAACTCAACGGAAATATTACCATTATCATACGTGGCAATCTTACAGAAGATGGTACAAACGCTTTAAATCAATGGGTGGAATCTCCTGCCTCAAGTAATTATACCATCACCATACAAAGCGATGGCACCACACGCACCATAAGTGGAACAACAGTAGCAACAGGTGTTCCTATGATAAATATCAATGGAGCTGACAGGGTAACAATAGATGGTGGAAGTAAAAACCTTATTTTTAGAAATACAAATGCTACCGCATCTAATACAGGTGCAACCTTACAATTTCAAAATACATCTGTAAGTTGCACTGTCCAAAACTGTATTTTTGAAAATAATGGCACAAGCACCTCAACAGGCGCTATTACATTCCCAAATGCGACCACTAATACCAATAATGTTACTTTGCAAGGCAATGAGATGAGAGATGCTACCGCAGGCACAACAGGTAGACCTGCTTTAGGCATTGTTTGTGTTTCACCAAACACAATATTAAATATTAGTAATAATTGGGTGTATAATTTTGATAATACAGGTATTAGAATTTGGAATTCAGGCAATGGCGTAACTGTATCAAATAATCACTTGTATAGCACTGCAACCACAAGTGCAACTATTATTTGCATAGATGTAAGCCCAGGCAGTACCGTTTCAGGACATACAGTAAGTGGAAATTTTATAGGAGGCAATGCTATCAATGCCACAGGTACCTGGACACACTCAGGAGGTAATGTTTTTACAGGTATTTATATGGGTTCAGGAAGCACAACACCAAACACTTTGACCAACAATACCATACAAAACTTTGTATTTAGTAGTTCATCAGTTACAGGTTTTAGAGGAATTTATTTCACTTCCACAGAAGCAAGCGTTGTATCAAATTTAAATGTAAAAAATCTTAATTTTTCAAGTATAGGATCAAGCACACCAAGCATTGCAGGGGTTTGGGTAGCATCTTCTCCAAATATTACCATACAAAATAGCACCTTTGATAACTGGGTATATAGTGGTTCTGGTGGTGGTGGTTATATGACTGCAACGTATATGTCATCTGCCAACACTGTTAGTGTGATTGGGAATACCATTAGTAATTTTTCAAGTTCAAATGGACGTATTTTTAGTACAAGCACCACAGGTTTAGCAGGTATTTATACAGATTCAGGTTGCCAAACATTGACATTAAGCCAAAATACTATTTTTAACCTAAATGCAACAAATGCAACAGCTCGCACAACTGTTTATGGTATATTTTTAAATGCTTCTGTAACCGCTACTATCAGTCGTAACAAAATTTATAATTTGACCAATGTAAGCACAAATGGAACTGCCATCATAGGCGGAATATATGCTTGGTATGGTACTTTTGTGGCAAGCAATAACCAAATAGCATTAACAAATGGTGCTAATACCAACGCAGTGGTAATGTATGGTTTTTGGGAAGCTACTTTATCAAGTGCATCAGGAACACATTATTACAATACCATTTATATGGGCGGAAGTTCAAATACAGGCACTGCAAATAGTTATGCGTATTTGCGTGATAGTTTTGCTTCTACAATTCTTATGCGTAATAATGCGTATATTAATGCAAGAACAAATACAGGTTCCGCAACAGGGAAACATTATAGTATTGGCTCCATAAGCACAACATTGGCATCAGGTTGGCCTGCTACTGCTTCCAATTATAATTTTTTGGCAAATTCCCAGCCTGCTAATCTCGCTACTTGGTCAAGCACTTCCACACCAAGCAATGAAACTTTTGCTACTTGGAAAACTGCAACAGGTGGTGATGCTAATAGTTGGAGTACAAACACCATTACATCAGGCTCAAGTAATTCAACCACTTTAAATGTAAATAATATTTTTGTGAATTTGGCAAGTGGAAACCTTGATGTAAATGTTACAAATGCAGAATGTTGGTTTTTGAATGGAAAAGGAACACAAATTGCCACCATTTCAGAAGATTGCAACGATGCAAGTGCAGGACGTTCAATAGCCTTATTAACAGGCGGAACTGACATAGGTGCTGATAATTTTAAACCCAATGTAATGCCTATTCCTGCTGCTGTAACAGGCACAATAGGTGCAGGAAATACCCAAACTTTTACATTTGCAGGAAGAACTGTATTTTCGCTTACTTGGAATACAGGTGGAACACTTCCATCAAGTCTTGGAACAGGTTTAGAATATCACTCTGGAGAATGGCCTCTTAATCCAAATGTAGGTGCTGAATACATCAACGCTTATTGGCGATTAAACCCTGTGGGTGGAAGCGGTTTTACTTATACCGCACTTTTGTATTATGATATGGCATTATTAGGAATGATAACGCCTACCAATGAAACCGCAATGCGACTTTCCAAAAAACCTACAAGTTTGCCTTATGTATACCCTACTGCATATCTTTGGTTTACCTATATAGGCACAGGAAGTACCGTAAATACCACCAACAAAACTGTAAATGCGGTTACAAACCTAACTTCTTTTTCGGATTTTACAGCAAGTAATGATTCTCGTCCTTTACCTTTGACACTTTTGGATTTTCAGGCGAAAAGAGAAAATACAACAGAAGTTCAGATTTATTGGAATACTTCCCAAGAAACTGATATGAAAAGTATTGAACTTCAAAAAAGCAAAACAGGTGAAAATTTTGAAACCTTGCAAATTGTTGATGCAAAAAATAACAGAGATAATTCATATTTTACAAAAGATACAGAAATTAATTCTGTGTATTATCGTCTCAAATTCAAAGGTGTAGATGGACGAGAGGATTACAGTATGATTCGTTTTGTGAAAGGCAATGAAAGCACTTGGGGATTTGTAGCACCCAATCCAATCAATGAAAATTCGTATTTGGAGGCAAGCGAGGACATCAAAAATGCTAAAAACATTGTGGTAAATGTTGTTAATATGTCAGGGCAACAAGTTGCTAATTTTGAAGGAAATTGGGGAAAAATACAAGAACAAACCAAAAACGAAATGAACAACTGGACAAAAGACATTTATATTTTTAGCCTAAAATCAGACAATAATCCAAAAATTACCATAAAATTGGTAAAATAACGTGATTTGGATAATTTCAAAGAAAAAATCAGTAATCTTTTTTGTGCTCAAAAAGGCAGTAAATAAGCCTTGTGTATAAATTTTTATAAAGCAGTTTTCTTTAAATCTGCTTTATTTTTTTTTGTTTTTTATCTGAAATTTTTGAAAATTGCAATTATTATAAAAATATTCTACAAATCTTAATTCCTCCTTTGTTATATGATTAGATTTTTATTCACATTGTGTTTTTTGGGCGGGCTTGTGCTTGCTGGCGTATTGTTCAAAGACAAAATACAAGATTTTATAAAAGAAGGGCTAAATAATAATAGCAATACGCTTATTTCGGAAAATACATCAAATAAAAATAATGAAAAAAATACCAACACAAACGAAAATTCTCCCGAAGTAAATGTTGATTTAAAGGGAAATAACGCACTTGCTCAATTTACAAATGCCTCCAATCTTCAAAAAGTAGATAAAAAACAAAGTAAATACGAATACACCTATATTTTTAGGAACCCTGAAAATAAAGGCGTTTTGTTAAAATGGCAAACTCCCCAAAAAGAAACTGACGCAGTTATCAAAGAATTTGGGTTGCCTTTGGATTTTTTTGAAAAACCACGCACACAGCCTGAAATTGATTTAATTTATAAAAAAGGATATCATACAAATGTTACTTATGATAATACAACTTATGCCTCACCTGATTATAGCAGATTGGCAAATAGACACAAACCTTTTACAAAGCCTTTATATAATGCTATAAAACAATCTTTGGGCAAAAATGTCAATACAACAAATATGGTGGAGGCTTTAATGACTTTTTACCAAGATATTCCTTACAAAATTCCACCTGACAAAAGAGGAAAAAAACTAATAAATGGTTTAGATGTGCCTGCAAAACTTTTTTTGAGGAAAGTAGGCGATTGTGATACCAAATCACTTGCTTTTGTTTCCACGCTTTTGCATCACCCAAATACAAAAACGGTTTTGATAACTGTTGAGGGACACATGTTCGCAGGTGTAAGAGGCACGCCTACAGCTTATCAATCTTCTGTTACGTTTCAAGGTGAAAAATATATTATTTGCGAACCTGTGGGCAATGCACGCCTAAAAGTAGGTGAATTAGCTTTTAAAGATAGAAAAGTAAAACACATTGCAAAAATAGCAAATGAAAAATAAGGAATGGGCTAAAAACGAAAAATAGACATAAATGCCTATTCTATACATATCATTAAGATTTGTATGTAAAACACAAGCATTTATACCTGTGAAACGCTAAAAAAATTTAACAAAAAATAAATTATAAAAAATGAATCTACAACTCCTTTTACTTACACTTTACCAAATGTCATTGGCTTTGGTATTTGGTTTAATTACCATATTTGCAACCCTCAAAATCATAGAAATTGCGGTTGTAAAAGTTAAATTTTTTGATTTGATAAAACAAGGAAATATCGCACTTGCAGTATTTGAGGGTACTATTGTTTTTTGTGTGTTGTTTTTGGTAGAAGCAAGCATATTGCCTGCGGTTGATGCCCTTAGAACAATGATGTACGCACACCAAACGCTTACTTTTCAAATGTTTTTGATTTCGTTTGTGTATTTTTTACTGTTTTATACGATTGCATTAGTTTTCGCATATTTATTGATTTGGGCAGGATTTTATACATTTGTATCTGCAACCGCCAAAATAGATGAAGTGCAGGAAATGAAACAAGGCAATTTATCAGTTGCAATATTGGTATCCATTATTTTGGTAAGTTTGAGTATTTTTATCAAACCATCTTTGGGGAATTTGGTGCATAGTTTTGTGGATTATCAAACCCTTGAAAAACCTGCCAAAGCAGAAACTGATAATTCAAAAGAAAATTTGCCTGTGCCAAGTAAAGAAATACAATAATTTTGAAAAAAAGTTTTAAAAAATAAAGCAGATTTTTCTTAAATCTGCTTTATTTTTTTGTTTTTTATATAACAAAAAATAAATTTTATCAGTTATCTTTGCACCAGATTCTCATATACATAATACGAAATTTTATTTTTTGCAAAAAAAGATAAAACTTCACCTTACATTTTTATAATAATTTATTTTTTTAAAATTTATGAATCAAAAAAAATCTCCCATTTTTTTTGTTTGCTTGGTGTGTACTTTTCTGTTTTTTAATCTCACAAAACAACTCCACGCCCAAGCCAGTAGTGCTAATTATGCCTTTTCTACAAGTACAGGCAATGCACTTACAACAATGACAGGTTCCACTACCCTGATAACAGGATATCAAGATGATGTTGGGTCATCAGTGAGAAGTATTGGGTTTAATTTTATATTTATGGGTAATGTATATACCCAATTCTCAGCAAGTAGTAATGGAATAATTGCATTGGGTACATCCTCAGTGTCAAATACAGTATATAACACAGGTTTGGGTAATGTTGGACAACCGCTTATAAGTCCGTTTGGTGGTGATTTAGAAGTTACAGGAGGCGGTACCAGCGGTAGAGTACATTTTTTGGTTACAGGAACAGCCCCAAATCGTGTATTAACCGTAGAATTTAACCGAATGTCTATTGTATATACAGGTGGAGGTGGTAACAATGGTACTTATCAAGCTCGTTTTTATGAAACAACAGGCGTAATTGAATTTGTGTATGCCAATATGACACGCAATGGTAGCACATCTGATTCTTTTTCACAAAGAATTGGGATTGGTTTTTCAGTTGGGCCAACTGCCAACAGATTTGCAAGCATAACATCAGCAACTAATACCAATAACACAACAGGAAGTTTTGCATTGCAAACTTATACGACTGCCTCAGTTATTCCTAACCTAAATTCAGTAGGTAGAATGTACACCTATACGCCACCACTGATTGCTACTGCACCTACCAATTTAACTTTTACAAGTATAGGAATGTTTGGTATGACGTTGAATTGGACAGATTCACCAGACGAAACAGGTTATCAAATTTATCGTTCTGATGATGGTGGCACTAATTATACTCTTCTGACAACAACAACCGCAAATACTGTTTCGTATGTTGCAACAGGATTAACACCAAATACAAACTATTTTTGGCGTGTGGTGGCTATCAATGAAGGCAGATTAAGCACCAATTTGCAAGGAAGCCAAGCTACTAATCCACCGCCTAATATTAGCGGAACAATATTTGTTTCTCCAACAGACACTTATACCTCTCTGACAGGTGCAGGAGGCATTTTTCAACAGATAAATTTATCACAACTCACTGGAAATGTTACCATTGTTATACGTGGCAACCTCACAGAAACAGGTACAAATGCCTTAAATCAATGGGCTGAATCGCCTGCATCAAGCAATTATACCATTACCATACAAAGTGATGGCACTACACGCACTATAAGCGGAACAGCAGTAGCAACAGGCGTTCCAATGATAAACATCAATGGAGCTGACAGGGTAACTATTGACGGTGGAAGCAAAAATCTTATTTTTAGAAATACAAATGTTACTGCCACAAATACAGGTGCAACCTTACAATTTCAAAATACATCTGTAAATTGTGTTGTCCAAAATTGTATTTTTGAAAATAATGCCACAAACACCGCAAGAGGTGTTATTACATTTCCAAATGCAACCACCAACGCAAATAATGTTACTTTGCAAGGCAATGAAATAAGAGATGCGACCGTAGGTACAATAGGCAGACCAGCTTTTGGTGTGTTGTGTGCTTCGCCAAGCACTATATTGAACATCAATAATAATTGGGTATATAACTTTGATAATGCAGGTATTAGGATTGCAAGCTCAGGAAGTGGTTTGAATATCTCAAATAATCATTTGTATAGAACAACTGCCTCAATATTTGGGCTGACTTGTATAGATATGAGTACAGGAACAAGCACATCAGGACATACGATAAGCGGAAATTTTATAGGAGGTAACGCCATCAATGCAACAGGCACCTGGACACACACAGGAAGTGCACTTTTAACCGCTATCAATATGAATTCAGGAAATGCTACAGCCTCTAACACCTTAACTAATAATACCATACAAAATTTTGTATTTAGTGATGTAAATCCTGCAGGGTTTAATGGAATTCTTTTGGGTTTAACGGAGAGAAGCGTAATAACAGGATTAAGCGTAAAAAATATTAATTTTTCAAATACAGGTGCAACATCTCCTGTTATTGTGGGTGTTTATATGTCAAGTTCACAAAATATTACTGTACAAAATAGCACTTTTGATAATTGGGTGCATAGTGGTACAGGTGCTACAGGTCTTGTAGCCCCCATTTTTTCATTTGGGGCTATTAATTTAAGCATAACAGGAAATACGATTAGCAACATTTCAAGTGCAAACACACGTGTTGTAACATCAGGTTTTGGGGCATTAGCAGGGATTTTCGTATATACAGGTGCTAGAACAGCCAATATAAGCCAAAATACCATTTTTAACATCAATGCAACCAATCTAACAGCACAAACTTATGTACATGGTATCATGATAGCTGCTCCTGATGTAACAAGTGGAATAGTAAGTCGCAACAAAATTTATAATTTGACCAATATAAGCACACACGGAGCTGCGGTTATAGCAGGAATATTTACTTGGTCAGGTAATTTTACCATACATAATAACCAAACAACACTCACAAATGGCACTAATACCAATCCAGTAGCAATATATGGTTTTTGGGAAGCTACCGCAAATACTTTCATAGGAATACATTATTACAATACAATCTATATAGGCGGAAGTCCAAATGTAGGTACTATGAACAGTTATGCGTACTTACGTGATTCTTATGACCCTGCGATTTTTATGCGTAATAATGCTTATATCAATGCAAGAACAAATGCAGGCACTTCAACAGGAAAACATTATTGTATTGGTTCTATAAATGTGCCATTGGGTTCAAATTGGTCATCTGGTGCCTCCAATTATAATTTTTTGGCAAATTCCCAACCTGCTAACCTTGCTACTTGGTCAAGTAATACTACACCAAGCAATGAAACTTTTGCTACTTGGAAAACTGCAACAGGTGGTGATGCTAATAGTTGGAGCGTAATAATTACCACATCAGGAGCAAGTGATGCCAATACCTTGAATATCAATAATCTTTTTATGGATTTGGCAAATGGAAATCTTGATGTGAATGTTACAAATGCAGAATGTTGGTTTTTAAATGGAAAAGGCACACAAGTTGCCACCATTTCAGAAGATTGTAATAATACAAGTGCAGGACGTTCAATAGCCTTATTAACAGGTGGAACTGACATAGGTGCTGATAATTTTAAACCCAATGTAATGCCTGTTCCTGCTACTGTAACAGGCACAATAGGTGCAGGAAATACCCAAACTTTTACATTTGCAGGAAGAACTGTATTTTCGCTTACTTGGAACACTGGCGGAAT
>JAAFIN010000214.1 GCA_013297825.1 Cytophagales bacterium | reverse complement strand
TTTGTATAATGACCTGCTATTTTACTAATTTTGTCCAACATAGAAATGTGTTATAATTGTTATAATTTAATCCACAAATATAAGCATTTCTTTTCTTTTTTAAAATTGTATAGTGATATGGGTTCAAAGTTTAAAAGTTCAAAGTTTAAAAGTTTAGAGTTTAAGGTTTAAAGTTCAATTAAAATCTGGCTGTTTAATCCTGATAATCTTTAAATCCTATAAATCCTGTTTCAGACTTTGGCTGTTTCATTCACCATTTACCATTCAACATTTACCATTAAAACTAAAACCTTACCCCAAAAGAAATTTCTCCGTCCCAAGAAGAAAACAGTTTAAAACGTTGTTCCACAAAGTTTTTATCATCTGCGATGGGTTGCGTACCATTTCCATTGGTATCTTGCCAAGTATTTTGAATAGGAATAGGAATGCCATAAGCAAGTCGTGCATTGATGTTAAAAATACGTAAAATATTCCACCTAAAACCACCCTGCAAAGCTCCCAACACAATTTGGGGCTTAAATCTGTAGTTTTGTAAAATATTAGTATTTGGTACAGAAGTTTCCACTTGTGCAGTAATTTTTTCCACATATGCAGAATAACTTGCCATTCCGCCTATAAACCAACTACTACGAGCGTCACTAAAATAATAACGATAATTCACGCCACCTGTTACGCCTGTACGCTCGCTTCCAAACATATAACTTCCTGTTGCGTTAAAGCTGTTTTTGGGATTGTATTGAAATTCATATTGCAATGAAGCACGTTGCCAAAATAAAGCAAAAAAATTCATACGAAGATTGTGTTTCATATCTTGTTGGGCAAATAATTGCGAAACACTTATCCACAAAATAAGCGTAAGAAATGTTTTTTGGAAAATTGATTTCATAAATTAAAGGTTTTATATTATTGTTAGTTTTTTAAATAGAATGCTTTATTTCTTCAAAAAAAGCATTTTTTTAGTTTTTAAGGTTTGTTTTAGCATTAAAAAATAAATTTTTCTTGCAAAAATTCAGCACTTTTTAAATTTTTAATAAAAAAATCCTGTAATTTTACGAAATTTTTTATTTTCAAAAAAAATATTTTCATAATAATTTCAATAATATGTTTATAAATAAATTTCTCAGTTTTGATACTGAGAAAATGATGGACGAATCTAATAATCCTGTTTTTTGGACAAATTTTCAACATTTTAATGCACTTGAAAAAAATGTATTGTATGCACTTTCGTTATACTTTTTCCAAAATTCTGATGTTTTGACTTCCACAATGAAGGAATTTGTAGATGATAAAAAAGTGGTGTTGGATTACAAAAGTATTCAAAATATATTGACCAATTTTACAGAAAAAAAATACATCACCAAAAGAAAAGAATCTTATTATTCATATTACAGTTTGGATTTTGTGCTTGCGATGGAAGTGCAGGCTTATTTTTTTCAAGAAGAAATAAAAGCTCCAGAAGCCCTAAAATTTGCAAAAAAATTTATTCTTAATAGTGGAAAAAATAGTTCTTTCCCTTCCAAATTTTGTTGGTATTTGAAAAATTTTGCACATATAGACACCAAAGAAATTTTGGAAAATGTGAGTGATTTAATCAATGATTTTGACCCAGAATATAAAGAAATTTTAGAAGGTTTTTTTAGACGCTCAAAAAATTTGGGTTTTTATCGCCAACTTCCTGCTTCGCATTTGGAGATTTTAGAAGCATTTGAGTTGAAAATTGATATGAAAATGCTTAAAAAAATTGAAAAAAATAGAGTTATTGACCTTGAAAAAAATTTTACCCACGAATACCTCCAACAAACCATAGGATTTTATTATGTGCTTACAGGTAAAAAAGATAAATTTAAAAAAATCGTTGAAAAATTGCCTGATACTGTTTTTGCCAAAGAAGCAAAAGGTGTAATCCATTTTTTGGAAGGTGATATCCAAAAAGCAAATGTTGCGTTTAAAGATTTTTTGGATAGTAATACATTTCTTGTTAAAAAAACTGTTATAAATCCCTCTTTTTCGTCTTTTGCAGGGTATTTTTATGCGATTGCTTTGCTTTCTCAAAATGATGCACAACAATACAATATATTTCAAGAATTTCTAAAAAATGCCACCGAAAGAATACAAAAAAAGACGTTATGCAATGATACTTTTCATTTGATTGAATTGGCAGAAACTATCAAGCATTTTCAATTAAATAATTCACAATTAGGCGAACAAGTCCTTGAAAAACAAAGAACATTTCATAATCAAGCATTGGATATGTGTTTTTATATAATGGTGGTCGCATATTCCAAAAATGAATTGGATATTACAACCCTCAAAAATATAAGAGCTTATATGAATGATGCCAACCGCAACGAATATCGTTGGTTGGCTTCACAACTGATGTATATTGCCCAAAAAGTAAAATTGGACAATATTCCCACCAATTACCTCAAAGAAAACACCGAAATCTACCACGTAAAAAACGCTATCCAACTCATAGAACCTGACGAAGAATGGAAAAAAATCCTTAAATCGTGGAATAATTTTGACGAAATAAACACCAAAATAGCACCACCTGCTATAATGCGACTTTCGTGGGGCATAGATTTTGAGCGTGAAAGAATACAACCTTATAGCCAAAAAATCAATAAAAATGGCTCGTGGTCAGCCCTCAAAAATGTATCAATCCACACACTCAAAGAAAATGGACACGAAGCAGCCACAGACCAAGATTTACAAATTGTTAAATGCTTCAAAGCACATAGTTATTATTACAGAGAATACAGTGTAGAATACCCAAAAGCTCTCAAAATACTTGCGACACACCCATCAGTATTTGCAGGAATTGACAATCCTATTCCTGTAAGTTTTACAAAAAGAGAACCTGTTTTGATTGTTGAAAAAAGCGATAAAACAGGCAATTTTATCATTCGTTTTGATGTAAATGCAAGACCTGATGTTGTAAAAGACCCTGAAAAAGCGGTTGTTGTCAAAGAATCTACCACAAGTTATGTGTTGTATGAATTTACACCAGAACAAAGGCGTATTTTTGAAGGTTTTAAAAATGGTGCATTAGAAATTCCAGAAAAAGGAAAAGACCTTTTGGAAAAAGCAATGGGTTCGCTTATTCGCATTATTCCCATCAATACCACCACGTCAGCCATTGCGATTGATTTGCCAAAAGTAGAAGCTGACCCTTCTATTCACGTGCTTATCACGCCTTACGAACAAGAAGGTTTGCGTATTGAATTTATCATAAAACCTTTTGGAAATATTCCGCCTCACGTAAGACCAGGCAAAGCACCTGCATTGCTTATAGGTGAAATTAACAAAGAAAAACACCAAACTTTACGTGATTTGGCTTTTGAAAAAGCAAGTGCAGATAAGCTAATGTCTTTGTGTCCAATTCTTAAAAATGTGTGGGATAATGAAGAAGAAAATGAAAATCATTTTAGGTGGGAATTTGCGGATTTGGAAGAAAGCCTTGAAGCATTGTATCAATTAAATGATGCAAAACTTCAAACGCCTTTTGAATTTGAATATCCAGAAGGTCAAAAATTCAAAATTGGTAAAAAAATTGGCTTTGAAGATATTACAATGCGTATTGAAAAAAACAACAACTGGTTTGATGTTGATGTGGAAATGCGTATAAATGAAAGTCAAGATGCTATCAGAATAGCAGAAATTATGAGTTTGCTCAAAACCGCAAGAGGCAAATTTATTCAAATGTCCAATGGTGAATTTATTGCACTTACCGACAAACTTAGAAAACGACTTAATGAAATAAATTCTTTTAGCGAACAAGATAAAAAAGGAAATTTTCATTTTCATAATTTGGCTTCCTTTGCACTTGAAGATATTAGCCAAGATTTCAAAAACTTAACCGTAGATAATGCTTGGAAAAATCAAATTAAAAAAATCAAAAGTGCCACTAAAATAAACCCAAAAGTGCCTTCTACGCTTAAAACAGAACTTCGTCCTTATCAAGAAGAAGGTTTTAAATGGCTTGCACAACTTGCAGAATGGGGTGTAGGTGCGTGTTTGGCTGATGATATGGGTCTTGGTAAAACCATTCAAACGCTTGCATTGCTTCTCCAAAGGGCAGAAAAAGGTGCTGCGTTGGTAATTGCACCGCCAACTGTTGCACGAAATTGGATAAGCGAAACCAATAAATTTGCTCCTACATTAAACCCAATTTTGTATGGTGGAAAAGACCGAGAACAAGTAATTGAAGACCTCAAAGACCACGATATACTTGTGTGCAGTTATGGACTTTTGCAACAAGATGGCGAAGCACTTGCTAAAAGAAAATGGTCAACGATTGTACTTGATGAAGCCCAAAACATCAAAAATATGAACACCAAACGCTCAAAAAGTGCGATGGAACTTGATGGCGAATTTAAAATGATTACCACAGGTACGCCTGTTGAAAATCATTTGGGCGAACTTTGGAATTTATTTAGGTTTATAAATCCAGGTTTATTAGGCAGTTTGAAGGATTTTCAAGACAGATTTGCTAATGAAATTGAAAGAAACCAAAACAAAGAACGACAAAAACATCTTCAAAAATTATTAAAACCTTTTATCCTAAGAAGAAAGAAAAATCAAGTTCTTGACGACCTTCCAAGCAAAACCGAAATTACCTTGCAGGTTGAAATGTCAGATGATGAATTGGCGTTTTATGAAGCATTGCGAATGAATATTGTAGAAAAATTGCAAAATAATATCGTTCAAAATCAACAAATAGGCGAAGGCGAAAAACGTTTTCAAATACTTGCGGAAATCCTAAAACTTCGCCAAGCAAGTTGCAATCCAAAACTCGTAATGAAAACTACTGACATCAAAAGCTCCAAACTTGAACTTTTGATGGAAACCGTAGAAGAACTCAAAGAAAATGGACACAAAGCACTTATTTTTAGTCAATTTGTGGGGCATTTGGGCTTAATAAGGGAGGCATTTGACGAAAAGAAACTTTCTTATAAATACCTTGATGGCAGTACGCCAATGAACCAAAGGGAACAAAGCATCAAAGCATTTCAAAATGGTGAAGCGGATTTTTTCCTCATAAGCCTCAAAGCAGGCGGTGTAGGGCTTAATCTTACTGCTGCGGATTATGTAATACACATGGATCCTTGGTGGAATCCTGCTGTGGAAGACCAAGCGTCAGACAGGGCGCACCGTATGGGACAACTTCGTCCTGTTACAATTTATCGTTTTGTTACGAAAGGTTCTATTGAAGAAAAAATATTGATGTTGCACCAAGATAAACGTGATTTGGCTGATGGACTTTTGGACGGAACAGAAGCAAGTGCTAAAATCTCTACTGATGAATTGCTTGCATTGATAAAACAAGGATAATTTTTGAAAAAACTAAAAAATCACACTTATATTTTTTGAATATGAATGTGATTTTTTTTTAGTTTTATGCTTGCATTTTTCTAAAAACACAACAGTACAGTTTTTTGTGTTTGGGAAGACCAAAAAAAAGACAAAAGTAATAAAATAAACCCCATCAGGATTGTCAAAACGATAATTGGATATATTCTAAGATTGTTTGATTGTCTGACTATTTTTCTGCAAGTTCGCCCTTTGGGCGTGTGCGGTTGAAAACCGCAATGCCAGAGCGTTGAAGTTGGAAACTTCAACGAACAACAGACTTAGAGGAACTGGGGAAGCTTGTTTTATACTTTTAAATCCAAGCAATCAAGTTGGTAATTCTGGATATTTTTTTAGAGGAATGTGTTCTGACGGAATTACATCAATGGTAGTAAAATTTACAGGTGCAACTAACAATTTGAGATTTGATACAGTTTATCCTGATTAAAATAAAATATGAGAAATATAAATTTATACAAGACAGAAGATATATCACTTATCCAAATTATTCATAATTTGGATAACAATCACTATATCAAAATTAAAATTAAAAATGATATTATTTTAAATACTAACTTTAATGAATGGAATATTGATAAGTTTTTATTTGAAATAAATATGGTTGGAATGATATTTTCTGAAATTTTTATTGGAAAGGCTATTAAAACATTAGATTCTTCTTTGGATAATTTTATGATTAATGCTACTATTCTTGAAAAAAACATAACTAATTCAGACGAGCAAATAAAACACATAGAAAGATTTCCTTTTAAAAAAGGAAATTTAATAAATAAAGAAGAGTTTGAAAATTCTTTTAATTTATACTTTAATGATTATTTTATGGAGTTTTGTGAATCTTCAATAAAATTAGATTTTTCCTCATATGTTGGAGGGTATTTTTATTTCAATGAACCAAGTGTTGTAGTTATGGGGTGTGAATTAAAAGATGATTATTGGTATTTTTGTTGGTTACCATATATTTAGTCCCGCTATATAAAACTTACACAAACTTATACATTTGATGTTTATTTCATGTTTCAACGTGTCCCCTTGCCATCAGACTCAGGATTTTTGACACTCCACTGTGCGATTTAGCTCACCGCTTGACCTTTCAGATTTAAACTTGCATTCAAATCTCGGTCTATTTTTAAATTACATTTTTCACAATGATATGCTCTTTCTGATAAATGTAATTTTTCTTTTTTATCCTTTGTCGGTGTTACCAAGTGAAAAAAATCTGCACCGTTGTTGTGTGTTTAGAAAAATGCAAGCACACTGCAATTATACATCTGTTACACAAAAAAGCACAAAAGATAGTATTATTACAAGTATAAAAGCATTTTTCGTCACCAACAACACATTGCAGAGGCTTGTTCGCTGATAAGTTGTTGGTGGAAAAATGCACGTGAGCATTGGGAATTATAAAAGCATTAGGTTTTTATAAAGGGTTTTGTGGTATTTTTGCAGTTGTAAAAGCATTTTTCTAACACCAACAACGGAGAAAAAAATCTCTACTGATGAATTGCTTGCATTGATAAAACAAGGCTAATCAAAAATGATTTTTTAAAGCAAAATCCCCACAGAAATATGTTTTTATTTTTGTGGGGATTTTTTGTTTTTCGTTTATTCTGGGAACTGCGGAAATCTTTTAAAAATGGCTTAAAAATGAAAATATGAGGTTTTTGCAACATAATTTTCAAAAAAATAGGCTTGTCATTCTGAAAGAATCTGGCTGTTCTCTCGCAAAAGAACAGCCAAACAGCCAGATTCTTTCAGAATGACACATTTATTTAGTTTGTTTGACAATAAAAATTTAGCTATTTTCCTCAAAAAAATGGTTTTAAAAGCAATTAAAGTGTTTTTTTGGACTTTTCCGTAGTTCCCAGTTTATTCAAAAAAATCAAAAGCTAAACCTTATTATCGCGGATTGCGTAAAATACAAGAAATTATCTTTTGTATCAAAAACCATTTAAAACTATGGAAACCCACAAAAAACTCATTTATATTTTATTTTTTTTATTTCTTTCAAATCATTTAATTGCCCAATCTGAAAGTACAGAATTTTCTTTTAAAGATATAGGAGAAGTAGGAAATCTATATTCAAGTTATTACAATTATATTGAATATGACTTTCCAAGTGATAAAATAAATAATCTCACATTTGAGGCTGATTCTGTTAAAGTTAAAACATTTTTTCAAATTATAAAAAATAAAAATTATGTTGTATTTGTATTTGAATCTGTGTGGTCAAATGCAATACTTTTAACAATAAAATACAAAAATAAGACTATAAAAACACAAAAATTTAATGTTTTGACAGGGAATTTTTTAAATTATTCAGAATTATTTTGTATTTCAAAAAACAATAAAATTCCACTCAAAAATTTTCAAAAAGTTTCTAATATTAGGTCATTTGAATTAGTTTTAAAATTTAATGAAGATTTTAAAAAGACTACTCTTGAAAGGTTTTTTTTAGAGATTAGCTTTGTGATTTATATGAAATATAAGGGAAAAACAGAATATATAAATGTTCGTGGTAATTCTTTTCATTTTGGAGATTATACCTTTCAATCAGGCGATTTCGTTGCAATACAATCTATTGAAGCAAAAGAAAGAGTAGGAAGGAGTTGTTTTCCTTCTACTTTTGTCCTTTGTTGGTGTTCCCAAGTATAAGAAACTGCCACCGTTGTTGTGTGTTTAGAAAAATGCAAGCACACTGAAAATATACATCTGCTACTCAAAATAGTACAAAAGATAACATTATTACAACTGTAAAAGCATTTTTCGTCACCAACAACGCATTTCAGAGGACTTGCTCGCTGAAGTTGTTGGTGGAAAAATGCACGTGAGCATTTGGAATTATAAAAGCATTAGGTTTTTTATAAGGGTTTTTGTGCTATTTTTGCAGTTGTAAAAGCATTTTTCTAACACCAACAACGGAGAAAAAGCATTTTTCGTCACCAACAACACATTGCAGAGGCTTGTTCGCTGATAAGTTGTTGGTGGAAAAATGCACGTGAGCATTGGGAATTATAAAAGCATTAGGTTTTTATAAAGGGTTTTGTGGTATTTTTGCAGTTGTAAAAGCATTTTTCTAACACCAACAACGGAGAAAAAGCATTTTTCTAACACCAACAACGGAGAAAACCCCCAGTTCTTCTAAGTCTTGCTAAAAGCCTATAAAAAAAGTAAGTTCGTTGAAGTCTAAAGACCAAGGGTGTAAGGAAGAAAATAATGCGTAAAAAAAACGCATTATTTTGCAAAAATATAGAAAGTTCTTTAATTTTGAAGAAAAAAAAATATGAAAAAAGAAACTCAAATTGGTCAAAAAGACAAAGAAATGAGCCAAACTGCTAAATCATTAATTGATATGATAGGCTCAGATACAGAATTTTTTTCGTTATTGTCTTCTGAATTAGAAGTAGATGCATATGTAAAGAAACTTCCAGCCAAAGAACTCTTTGAAGTATGTTTATTTAGTATTTTGATGGAAAAAGATAGTAGTAGTAGAGTTTTTTCAAAATTTTATGAAAATTATTTTTTTACCTTTGTTGGTATTCCCAAACAAAAAAAACCTGTACCGTTGTTGTGTGTTTAGAAAAATGCAAGCACACTGCAATTATACATCTGCTACCCAAAAAGCACAAAAGATAATATTATTAC
>JAAFIN010000213.1 GCA_013297825.1 Cytophagales bacterium | reverse complement strand
TGCTATAACCTGTATTACCACCCAAAGCAATCATTTGCCCAGCTTTCACTTTTACGCCAGCTTTTATGCGAGCCTCCAAGTGTCCATAAAGCGTTTCAAGACCATTGTCGTGTGAAATAATGATATAATTTCCATAACCTTTTTCAAAAGCAGAGGCTTTTATAATGCCATCAAATACCGCCAATACAGGCTCACCAGGCAAAATAGCCAAATCCACGCCTTGATGAAAATGCCCCTCACGCCAACCATACGCAGATGTAACACCACGCATATACATCAAAGGAGGCGACCAAAGTTTTCCTATTTTTTCATCATAAAGAGGCAAAATCCCCCCAACATTTTGGATATTATTTTGTCCAAAAATTTTATTATTAAAAAAAATAAAAAATAATAAAATTATTATATAAAAAAAATCCTTCAATAAAGCCCTCCCCTTCGGGGAGGGTTGGGTGGGGCTGTATTTACACAGGATAAGCGTGTGGATAAGCCTCCAATATCGCTTTATATAAAAAAAGCACACATTCATTGTTGATAATTTCCAAATCAGAGCTTTTAGATTGTTTTGCAAGAAGCCATTTTTTATAGATTTCTTCAAATTTTTGCATTTTTGAAACACTTAACCATACGTTTTGGGCAAATATATTGGCAGGCGTACATTCTTGTATCATATTTTCCACAACTCCGTGAAATGCAGGTATAGAAAAACGGTTTGTCCAATTTGGCATTACTACCGAAATTTGATAATTAAAAAATTCCTCTGCAATCGGAATTTCGCTGTTTTCGTATTGAATATAATACGCAATTTTTTCCTGAAAAGGTACTTCAATGTGCTTGTCAGCCAAAAAATATTCCAAACGTTCAAGTTTTTCGTGTGTAACTTGTACCGAAATATTTTTTTCCAAACTTGTCAGCATTACATCTTGATTAGGAATGGTAAGTTGTATCTCAAAATCACCATCTTCACGCCTTTCTACCGAATAATTTTTATTTTCAAAAAGATAAGGATTTAAAATTTCCATAATTTTTTGCCTTTCTTTAAAAGAATAACATTTTTCGGATTTTAGCACAGGTTTGCGGTTTTCATCTACAATATAAAACCCAAATTTTCTATCTTCTTCGCTTGGTCGCATTAAAATATGCTCCAAAACGTGCATTGTTTCGTGGAAAAAATTAAATTCTTCTAACAATGAAATCCACGCTTTTAATACTTCCAAAGCATTTATTTCGGTTTCATATTCCCCAAAAAAGTAATTTTTTTCTTGAAAATAAAACAACAAAACCCATTTATCATTAAAATTTCCAATGCGATAATTTTTTAAATCACTTCCAAAACCAATTAAATGCGTAGGCATAATTTTATCTGTCCAAAGATTCATTTTTTCTAAAAAAACGTCTTTGTCATCAGCTAAAAACTGTGGAACATCTACATCATCAATCCAATCAAAATATTGCAATAATTCATTTTTGGTGTAATTAATTTCATATTTTTTTTGCCATTTTGCCAAAAGGTTTCTTTCATTGATGGTGTCCCAAATCTGCCAATGTGTGTTATTATCAAAAATCAAATTTTGGATAAAATATTTTTCTCTGTCATCATTTTCATCTCCTGTCAATTTGAAACCCAAACCCAACAAAATCATCAATCGCCTTTCCATTCCTGAGAAATTATCTCTGCCAAGTGTAGGAATGGTATAATTAAAGGCTTGGCTTCTGTTTTGGCTTAATTGCTCAAATTTTCCCAAAAAATAGGTTTTGCTTGCGATTTGATATTGTGCAAAAGCATCTTCACTTTTGTATTGTTGGCGTTGTGCTTGTGCGTATTGTTCGTAACTTTCGCCATGAACCGCCAAGAAAAAATCCAAAAATCGGTTTCTACGTGTAAGAAAATCGTCTTGTTCTTGGTTGATTTTTGCCAAACCTTCCACATAATTATTTGCAACAAGTTCTTTGCCATTAGGCACAGCGTCAAGTGTTTGGAAAAAATAAGTTTGTTTTATGCTTTCATTAGGCGAAAAAAGATTTTTTACGTTGGCAAGTTGTGCAAGATAATTGGCTAATATTTGCTCAAAAATCATCAAATAACCTTTCAGTTGTTTTGCTTGTGCCTTGCGTTCTGCATCAGGTTGATTAGGTATGCCTTCGTCGCCAATTCCATACACGATAGGAAATTGATTTTGCAAAGAAAAATACTCAATTAAAGGCATTTTTTGCCCTTTTTTTATTTCAAGAGATGTTTCGGTTTTGCCATAAACACGTTTTTTGGCAGATTGAAGTTCGTTGTACCTGCGTTTTACGAGTGTGCTGTCAATTTGCGTATAAGGCAAATTTCCTTTGTAAAATTGAATGGTAAAATCATCTTTTCCAACATTTGACCCAAAAATAAGTTTAGCAACTTGGTTATCCTGCAAAATTAATTGGTTGTTATACACCACATCATTCACACTCATAGAAAGGTTTTTGATGCTTACTACACCGCTTACTTGCATAATGGTTTTGGTAATGTCAGACATTAGAATTTTGTCTGTTTTTTCGTGTAAATCTGCAGTTTGGATAAAACCGTGTTCCAATAAAACCCCTTCAAAAATCTCATTTATAGATTTTCCTGCTTGCATAAGTTCCTTTAAGGTATAAAAAGGCACTTCTGGGTTAAGGTTTTGGTCTAATGTATAATAAATTTGAGCTAATACTTCTTCTGGTTCGCTAAAAGTATCTACTTCTATGCTTGCATAAATGGAAACAGGAACAGGTTTTGCGATTTCAATTTTATCCACATCTTCGCACAGATTGCGATAATGTGCATAAATATCACTAATTTTTTTTACAATTTCCTCATCTTTTATTTCTGCAATGGCATTGTCAAGTTCTGCATAAATTTGGTACAAACCACGCAAAGAAGTTTCACTTTCAGGCGTAACTTTAAACCAAATATTTTTGAGTTCAGGGATTTTGTCCAATATTACCTTTCTAAAATCTTCCATTGTAACAGGTTGATTAGAAAGAATATTAGAGGCTTCAGGAAAAATAGCATCTTCTTCGCTGTCTGTAAAAAGAAGGTCTTGTATAGGAAAATCGGTGCGATATGCCAAATCAGTAAGGGCATAGCAAAGTTGTTCCAAAATGGTAACGCCTGGGTCGTGTTCGTTGTAATCAGTCCAAAACGCACCTGTAAGAGCCTGGATAAATTTTATACCTTCTTTTTTGAGGAATTTAAAATCTTTTGCTTGATTTTCAGGTGGGAGATTGCTAACAAAAGTGGGATTTTGCATAACGTTTTACAAATAATGTATTTTGAGGTTACAAATTAGCAAAAAATATTTTAAATAATTTAAACAATTCAATTATTTTTTTTAATAAATTATTTTTCCTAAAAAAAAATTAACCAATAAAGAAAAATATTTTGTAAAAAGAAAAATCTGCTATAATTTGCAAGATAAAACGAACTTGTCTTAATATTTAAAATTCCTTTTATTTCTTTTGTACATTCTTTTCTGTAAAAAACCACTTACAAATTATACAAAAAAGAAATATACATAAAAATAACTTTCCTATCTATGCTATGAGAAAAAATTTCCCTATTTCTCTGTGTCATTTTGTGTTATGTTTTTTAGTGTTTTTTACACAAAAAATATATGCGAATTGCGACGAATCACTCAAAAAAGCAGAACAGGCTTATAATGATGGACGTTTGGCAGAAATCAAAACCATCATTACAGATGATTGTATCAATGAATTTAGTCAGGAGGACAAAATTCAAGCAAGGTATATACAAGTATTAGCCAGCCTTTATCTTAACGAAAAAGAAGATGCTACAACTTTTATGCTTTCTTTGCTCAAAATCAATCCTGAATACGTTTGTACGCCAACCACGCCCATAGAATTTGTAAAATTCTATGAAACTTTCAAAGTACGCCCTACATTTATAGTAGGTTTTCAGGTAGGAGGCAACACCTCACAAATAGAAGGGTTAAAATCTTTTAGTTTGGATAATAATATTACTAACAAGGGTAATTTTGCTGGTCGTTTTGGGTATCAAATTGGGTTACAATTTGCAATTCCCATTGCCAAAAAATTAGAATTTTATACAGAAGTTAATTACAAAAGTGTTTCATATCAATTCAATAATCAATTATTTGATTATGTAACATTAAAATTTGTAGAAACGCAGACGCTTTTGGAAGTGCCTTTGATGTTGAAATATAATTTTTTTGATAATTATAATTTCCAAAAAGACAGAAAACATTTTATCAATCGCCTAAGCCCTTATTTTATGTTAGGCGTTACAGGTGCATATCTTTTGGGGAGCAATGCGATTGTAACACGCATAGATGCACCAGCAGGCGAAGGAAGCACGCCCATTTCCTTAGAAAGTCCCTCTACGTCAGTTGCTAATATGCGAAATCCATACAATTATTATGCGTCAGCAGGTTTAGGAATTGATTATAAAAAAGGACGAAGTATGCTAACTTTTGGTGTGCGATACAATCATAGTTTTGCTCCTACAGTCAATAACGAAAATAGATATAATAACCAAGAATTTATTTTTAAATATGCTTATATAGATAATGATATTCTTTGGCATAACATTTCTTTTTCAATAGGATATGCTTATCCATTTTATAAAGCACGTGTGAAGAAAATTAAATAATTAGGAATAAAATACAAAATTTTTCTCCATTATTGGTGTTAAAGAAATGCCCTTACAACTACGAAAATACCACAAAAAACCTTAAAAAAATCAAATGTTTTTACAATTCCAAACGCTCATTTGCATTTTTTTACCAACAAACTCAACGAATAAGTTTTATGTGTGCGTTGTTGGTAACGAAAAATCCTTTTACATTAGAAAGTATAATGGCACTTGTTTTTTTTTGCGGTAGATGTATAATTGTAGTGTGCTTGCATTTTTCTAAATATCAACAACAGTGCAAAAATTTCTATAACTTTTGGAAAGTTAAGCAAAAATTTAAATAACACTGAACACTAATTTGAAAAAAATGAAATACATAACATTACTAATTTGTTTATTTTTAATAACAAATGTATCCTTCGCACAAGATATTTTTTTTTATGATGATTTTTTCACTAGAGATTTATTAGAACATGGTGGTATAAAATATGCCTATCAATGTGGAAAAGGTAAAATAAAGAAAATTACTTATTCTTTGAGAAATAGCGGTTACAAATCGCATGATGTCGTAATACTTCATTTTGACAAAGAAGGGAACCTTATAAAAAGGAAAGCAAATACAATTTATCATAATAAAAAAGAAAAAAAACAAATTCCAAATATTAAAAATTTATGTTTCCCAAAAGATTTGAATTACCAATATCCTTACCAATACAATCAAGATAAACAAGTTTCTCAAATTGATTCCCCCTGGTCAATGGACATAAATGAATCATTTCATCGTAGAAAACTGAGGATAGTGTATGATAAAAATGGTAATGTATTACAAAAAATTCAAATATACGAAGATGAGGCAAATAATAGCGTATTTCCTGACCAAAGTTATTCTTACAAGTACAGAAGTGATAATAGATTAGATTCTGCGGTTTGGATACGAAATATGTATAAGACAAGAACACACACAAAAGATGAGAGGAAAAAAAGAGATAATATTATTACGTTTCAATTAGACACAATAACTTTGAGGTCAGATGTAAAATATATTTATAATTCAGAAAATAAACTGCAAAATATAATTGTTTATCACAACTATTTTTCAGAGAAGCTTGATAAAGAAACTTATGAAGTGTTGCCAATTAGAAAAAGGGATAAAGGTGAATATGTACTTAAAAGTAAGAATCACATGGTTTCTTTTGACAAAGAAGATAATTGGGTATTTATGATGTCACTAAATGCTTTTACAAACCGAATTATGGACAGACGAATAGAATATTATAAATAATTTTCCTCCATTATTGATATTTAAAAAAATGTAAGCCCAAAAACATAAAATAACTTTAAAAAGTGAAATATATTTTTCGTTACCAACCATCACATAAGCAATAAAAAAGTTATGAAAAAAAATAAAATTATATACTTAACACTTTATTTTTTGGTTTTTTTATTTTCTTGTGAAGGAAAAAAACAACCAAAAGAAATAAATAAGTTGTACTTTACAAATAGTAACAATGGACTTTTTAGTGTGTATGCTACAGACTCAATATTTTGTTGGGCTGACAGTAACGAAATTAATTTTAGTCTTGAAACTTTTAAGTTTGACGCATATTATAAAATCCCATTTTCTGAGAAGTCGTATGACTTATTGTGTGATTCTATTTTAAGATGTGAACCACTAAACATAAAAGATAGAGATATTTATGCTTGTGAGATGATTTATGCTAAAGGTCGTACCTATCTCATCATACAAAAAAATGAGAAAGTTGATACATTTTATTTTCGTACAAATGAAGGAGATAAAATCAATGATTTTTTTTATAAAATTGTGGCAGAAAAGAAAGGTAATGCCAAAAAACAAAATGATTCTTTTGGTTTTGAGTATGTGAAAGAAAAATTTTATGGTACATACCTAAAAATAAACCAAAATTTGTTAGAATTCTATGAAAAAATGAGAAAAGAAGAAGAAAAGAACAAATAATAAGTAAGCGTTATGTGTGTTATTGGTCTTTAAAAAATGTAAGCCCAAAAACATAAAATAACTTTAAAAAATAAAATATTTTTATTGTTATCAGTAAATAACCAAGCCCAAATCACAAGCCATTCTAAGTAAAAAAAACAAAATTTTTATAATTCCCAATAAAAAATAAAAAAACGTTTATGTCTTATTTCCCAAAAAAACTAATATTTATCACATTGTATTTAATACTATTTTGTGTTGTGATGAGTGTTTTTTATTCCTGCAAAACTCAAAACTCTGCTCCCATTGATGAATCAGGCGTGTATATCAAAATGTTTGGTGGAGCAAGAAACGATACTGCACGCAGAAGTATCATTAATCAAGATGGGCAATATGCCATCATAGGCACAAGTGAAAGTTATTCAACTGAGGAACGAAGTGATATGTATTTGCTGGTTGCAGATAAAAATGGCAATAAAGTATTTGGAAAGAGTATGGGAGGGTCAAGAGGAAATTCTATTCGCCAAACCAAAGAAGGAGATTATTTGCTTTTTGGTACATTTGGGGATAGTGCAAAAAGTGAAAAAACCTTTATGTATCTTGTAAAAGCAAAAAAAAATGGAGATACGCTTTGGACTCGTAAATATCGTTTGGCTTCGCTTGATGCTGACCCAAATAAAATGCCCAATGTAGCAGGTATTACTATAGAAATTACCAATGATAACAATTATATGCTTTTGGGAAGTATAGATTACTCCAGAAGTTTGTCAACTATGTATTTTGTAAAAACTGACCAAAATGGGAATATATTAAGGGAAAAAGCGTATGGTTTTACTAACCAATACAATTATATTCGCAATATGCGAACAGGTGCTAATAATGATGTAGTATCGTGTGGTGATGCACAATTTGGTGGAAAAGATGGCGTAAGGCTTACTTGTTTGAATGAATTTGGTAATCTAAAATGGGATTATAATTATGTTCCTACCACAAGTGTATTTTTCTTTGGGTATGATGTCAAATACACAGGAAACGGTTATGCAATGGTGGGTACTGCCCAAACCCAAGTAAAACCTTCACTTACACAATATTTTCTATTGGTGATGAATACTTTTGGGGAATTAGTTTTATCAAAAAATTATGTGAATGAAAAAAATAGGGAAGGGTATGTTATTGCACCAACTAAAGATGGGGGTTATATTATTGCAGGGATAGAAGAAACTGTTACAAGTGGCGCAATACAAAGGGATATTTTTGTTGAAAAACTTACCTCAAATGGTGATATAGAATGGACAAAAACTTTTGGAAGTGCCAAAGATGACATTCCTAATGATATTATCCAACAACCCAATGGCACATACCTTGTTACTGCCACAATAGGCTTCCAAACTACAGCTATGATGGCACTTATCAACCTTAGTGAAAAAGGCGATTTCATTCGCTAAATCAACATAATTCTTCCATATTTATTTATAAAAAAAATCAAAATACAGCCATGAAATTTAAACTACTGTTTTTATTTTTTATACTATTTGCAACAAATATTTATAAAAATGTTTTTGCTGATGTAACCACACCCACACTTACAAGTAGATCGCCAGCCCAAAAAGCCACAGGTGTAGCAACAAACACCACTTTACAATTTAATTATGATATCAATATCATAAAAGGGACAGGAAATGTTATTCTTACACCACTCAACCCAACAGGAACAACTATTACTATTCCTTCAACTTGTGCCTGTATAACCACATCAGGTTCAACCGCAACTATAAGCAAAACAGGTGCTTTTAGTGCAAATTTAATTAATAATAGGATTTACAGGGTAACAATGACAGCAGGCACATTTTTAGAAGATGGCGGAACAAATGACCCTGCACCAGCAATTACAGGTAATAATTGGCTATTTTATACAGGAACAGCTCCTAATATGCTTACCATACCTGCTACATTAAATATATTGGCAACAAGTGGAACATATCAAACATTAGGAAATACCACTATACGAGAATTATTCCCTTCTGATTTCTCGGTTGGTAGCCAAACACTTGTGCTTTCAGCCCCTGCTAATTTTGAATTTGAGGCAGGACAAGGAAGTATAGCCAGTATAGGAACAGACATCACATTTACCAGCATTACAGTTACATTTTCTACCATTACTATTAGTTATACCATAGCAAATACTAATACATTTGATAATATGGTAATCTCAGGATTACGGATAAGAAGTACAGTAGCTACTGCCACAGCATCATCAAATATCATACAAACAAGTAATTCTGCTAATTTTGGAAGCGGAACGGGTTATGAAGTAACTAATGGGGCAACTTATGCAAGTGTGCAAAGTTTTACAAATCCAGTTTTAAATACTTTTACACCCTCAACCAACACCATCAATGTAAGCACTTCACCAACACTTGTGATGACATTTAACCAAAATATTACAGCATTAGCAGGCAAAAATATTACATTAACACCATTAAACCCAACAGGAACAGCTACCACAATATCTGTTATATCTGCACAAGTAAGTATTT
>JAAFIN010000212.1 GCA_013297825.1 Cytophagales bacterium | reverse complement strand
TTTTTTTAAGGATTTTTATTTTGCATTTTTAATGATTTTTTTTTACTTCTTGAACACTCACATCAAAAATATTTGCAATCATATTAATTTCAATTCCTGATTGATGTGCTTTAAGGATATTTTTTTCTCTTTCCAATTTTTTTTCCAAGTTGGCTTTTTCAATTTCCAAGTTGGCTTTTTCAATTTCCAAGTTGGCTTTTTCACGTTCTTTTTTGATACCAGCCTCTACACCTTCTTGGTAAAATTCATCTTCTTCAATGTTAAAAAGTAGTGCCATTTTTTTAAGAATTGGGGAAATAAAGTGATTTAATTGTTTTACTTTAGACAGTACACGAATTTGAGTAATAAACTTTTCTTTCGCATTTGTATCTTTATAACGTGGAAGTGTTTGGGAAAGTGTAACCATTTTTTGAATAATTTTTTCCATTGCTTCCTCTTTCTTTTCTATACCAAAATTTGCCAAAACACTCAACATTACCACCTCTGGAATGTCTGAATTAAGAAATTCATTGTAATTTACCTCGCTCATATCAAATAAATTATACCTAAATGAAACGTTGGAATGTTGAATTTCGCTTTTCATATCCATTTTTTCAAAACCCACATAAATCACAAATTGCAACAAAGGAACATTGTGTTTGCGATACAAAATCATATAATATTCGCCCATTCTTTTGTGCATTTCAACATTATTGTAGGTTTGAAATTCAATATGAAGGATAAAATTATTTTCAGGTTTTTCAGGAAAACTTACCAATTTTAATACATCAGGCTCACGTTCAATGGTAATTTGGACTTGTTCAGGCAAATCTGACAAGTTTTTTGGGTCAATATTTAATTTTAAGGTTTTATTGACCAATGTAAGAATACTTGGCAAAATATTTTCTTTGATAATTTTATCAAATTTATTTGCTTCTGCGTGTTGTGCTTCACTTTTTTGTTTATTTTCGTTTAATTTTGGTTCTTTTTTCCTCATAATTTTAATTAAAAATACAAAAATACAGTTTTTAGTTAAAAATTAAAATCCAAATATTTTGTCTTTACATATTTTTATTTCTCTTGACACCTTTCCCCTTACACTTTTCCCCTTACACCTTTCCCCTTACACCTTTCCCCTTTCCCCTTTCCCTCAAATACCCAAAATATCATTTGTAAATTTTCATAATTTTTACGAAATTTGCATTTTTTAAACCCTATTTATCAAAAAAAATCAATTTACTAAACCATTTATTTTTTTGAAAACTCATCTATTAAGACTAATATTTTTAATAATTTATTTTGTTTTTTTTAATTTTAATTTTGTTTTTTCCCAAAAAACAAACTTTTCTGATTGGAAAGAGATAGAAAAACATCAAAGGTTTGTTATCAATCAAATTGAAAAAAAAGAATATTATCTTAATGAATACAAAATAAATTCAAATAGATTTGCTTTACATCAACCCACGTATTTTCAATATTTTGAACGATATTTTTATACGTTTGACCGCAGAGAAAATCCCCCAAAAACGCTATTAAAAGCTATTATTTCACGCAAAGAACGCAATAAAACCAATTTTTATAAAGAATATATTTTGGATAATGATGGCAATTTGATTTATTATTTTGAACAAGAACAACCCGAAACTTCCTCACAACCATTATTAAAATTAAAAATCTATTTTTTTGAAAATAAAGTTATAAAATCATTTAAAAACGACAAAGAACTTAATACTTTGGACGATAAAAAACTAAAAGAAATCTTAAATAATTACGAAAACCTAAAAATAAAATTCAAAAATTAAGGTGTCAGGAATCAGGTATTAGGTATCAGGAAACAGCCAAAAAATACAAAAACAGCCAAATTACTACACAATAGTAAAAAGTAAATATTTGCTTCCTTGATTACTGACACCTGACACCTGATACCTGATTACTGACTTCTAAAAACTTATGTTATCAATTCAAAACCTCTCTTTTTACTTCGGTGGGCGTGCTATGTACGAAAACGCCAGCCTTCACATCAGACCAAAAGACCGCATAGGGCTTATAGGTGCTAATGGCACAGGAAAATCAACGCTTTTGCGTCTTATTGTGGGCGAATATACGCCTGACGGTGGTAGCATTTCCAAAGCAAAAGATTGTACGATTGGATTTCTCAACCAAGATTTATTATCTTACCAAACTGACCAAAGCATTTTGGAGGTGGCTATGCAGGCTTTTGAGGAGGCTGTAAAATTGCATCATTTGATAGATGAACTTCTCATAAAACTTGAACAAGAATATAGCGACGAAATCTTAGAACAACTTACAGACGCTCAAACCCGTTTTGGTGAGCTTGACGGTTATACCATACAAGCACAAGCAGAAACCATTTTGGAAGGATTGGGTTTTAGTACCGCAGATTTACAACGCCCTTTACAGACATTTTCAGGAGGTTGGCGTATGCGTGTGATGCTTGCGAAATTATTATTGCAAAAACCTTCATTGTTGTTGCTTGATGAGCCAACCAATCACATGGATTTACCATCTATTCAGTGGTTAGAAACGTATTTTGATAAATATGAGGGTGCGATTATCATTGTATCTCACGACAGGGAATTTATTGATAATATTGCGGATAGTATTGTGGAAGTTACGCAAAGGCAACTTGTGTATTATGCAGGCAATTATTCTTTTTATGTGGAAGAAAAAGCATTAAGACAAGATATTCAAAAATCTGCTTTTGAAAATCAACAACAAAAAATTCGCCAAACAGAACGTTTTATTGAAAGATTTAAGGCAAAAGCAAGTAAAGCACGCCAAGTGCAATCACGTGTGAAAGCATTAGACCGTTTGGATTTGATTGATGATGTGATAGACACACAAGCAAGGGTTAATTTTAAGTTTAATTTTAATCAGGCTTCTGGAAAACAAGTTTTTTTGTTGGAAGATGCGTCCAAAAGTTATGGCGATTTGAATATTTTGAAAAAAACAACCGCCAATATTCAACGAGGGGATAAAATTGCTTTAATTGGTGCAAATGGTAAAGGAAAAAGCACTATGTTGCGTATTATTTCAGGTACTGAAAACATAGAAGGAAAAAGAGAAATGGGCTACAATGTAGGACTTTCTTTTTATGCCCAACACCAATTGGAAAGTCTTGACGTAGAAAATACTTTGATTGATGAACTTAAACAAATGGGAACTGCCAAAACCGAAACCGAATTAAGAGGTGTTTTGGGTTGTTTTTTGTTTGGTGGTGAAGATGTTTTTAAGAAAATAAAAGTGCTTTCAGGTGGCGAAAAATCAAGAGTTGCACTTGCAAAAGTGCTTGTTTCGCAATCAAATTTTCTTTTGCTTGATGAGCCAACCAATCACTTGGATATGCAATCTGTGAATATTCTTATTCAAGCATTGCGACAATATGAAGGAACTTTTGTGGTGGTTTCGCATGATAGGCATTTTGTGGCTTCTATTGCAAATAAAATTTGGTATATTGAAAATAAAGAAATCAAAGAATATTTGGGAACTTATGATGAATACACGCTTTGGCAAGAAGAACGTGAGGCACTAAAACAAGAAGAAGAAAAAAATAAACCAAAAAACACCGCAACCCAAAATAATACTTCACAACCTCAAAAAAAGGTTGAACATAATACACAACCCAACAACGCCCAAGACAAAAGAAAATTAGAAAAACAACTTCAAGAAATTGAAGATAAAATTGAACAACTTGAAAAACAAAAAAAGAATCTTGAAAATCTTTTGGCTTCACAAGATATTTATAATGATGCAAAAAAACTGCAAGAAACCCAACAAAAATATACCCAAATAGACAAAGAACATAAATTGCAACAAATTGCGTGGGAGAAAATTGCGGAGGAAATTATGTAATTAATGGTAAATTGTGAATGGTAAATGGTAAATGAAAACAGCCAAATACAATGTTAAATGATAAATGTTAAATGTTAAATCATAAATATTAAATGATGAATGAAACAGCCAAATACAAAACAGCCAGATTCTTTCAGAATGACACGTTTTTTATTTGAGCTTTGAACCTTGAACTTTGAACCTTAAACCTTGAACTTTTTGAACTTTTTGAACTTTAAACTTTTGTGAAACACACTTTTGGAAAAAATGAAAAATTGACAGAAAAAAAAATGATTGATAAAATATTTCAATCAGAAAGAAGTGTGTTCAAATATCCTTTTAAAATTATGGTTTTGGGTGAAAAAAATGAAAATCCCCCAAAAATTCTTGTAAGTGTTTCAAAAAGGAATTTTAAACACGCAGTTGATAGGAATTTGATAAAAAGGCGTATCAGAGAAGGATATCGCCTCAATAAATATACACTTCAAATAACAGAACACAAGACAATGGAACAAAAGACAACAGAAAATACAGGAGAAAAACTTTTTTTTGCGTGTGAGTCTTTGGCAATTATTTATATTGCAAAAGAAATTTTGCCTTCACAAGAAATTCACAAAAAATTATTTTTTTTATTAAAAGAAATCACAAAAATTATTTAAAGTTTAAGGTTCAAAAGTTTAAATAAAAACGTGTCATTCTGAAAGAATCTGGCTGTTTTGTATTTGGCTGTTTTCATTTACCATTTATCATTCAACATTTAACATTGAATTTAGATACTTTATTCATTGGACAAAATCTAATTAAACTGCCTTCTTGTGATTCTACTAATAGCGTTTTGATGCAATTAGCCACACAAAATGATTTTTTGGCAGAGGGAACTGTTCTTATTACTGACCACCAAATACAAGGACGAGGACAACGTGGCAATGTGTGGGAAGCACAAGCTGGTGAAAATCTTACATTTTCGGTATTATTAAAACCAACTTTTTTAAATATTAACAAAATATTTTCGTTGAATATTTTGGTGGCTTTGGCGGTTAGAAAAGCATTGGAAGAAATTTTATTGGAACAAAATTTTGAAGAAAAAAATGCTTTTTTGGTCAAATGGGCAAATGATATTTTGTATAAAAATCAAAAAATTGGTGGAATTTTGATAGAAAATACGCTTAGAGGCGTACAAATTCAAAATAGTATCATTGGTATTGGCATAAATGTCAACCAAATGCAATTTGAAAATGAAAATGCAACTTCATTATTAAAAATATCTTCAAAAATAACCAACCCAAAAACACCTCTAAAATTTAATTTGGAATATATATTGCATAAAATTCTAAAACATTTAGAATATTATTATCTTTGCACCAAAAAAGGAGATTTTACCAGTCAAAAACAAGAATATTTTTCTCATTTGTTCCAATATGATATTTGGGCAAATTATGAATTACCAAATGGAGAAGTGTTTTTAGGCAAAATAATTGACATCAACCAAGAGGGCTATATAGAAATCCAAACCGAAGAAATGAATATTAAAAGTTTTGGATTAAAAGAAATAAAATTTGTATTTTGATTTTTTTATAAAATTTTCAATAAATTTTTATTAAATTTTTACCAATTTTATTTTTTTTGCGTTAATACAAATAATTAAAAAGATTTTTTTAGCAAAAAACTAAAAATAATAACTAAAAAATAATAATTCATGTATCCATGAAAAAATTTACCACTTTATTGTTTCTCTACCTTTGTACTTGTGTTTCACTATTTGCACAAGACCCCCAATTTTCACAATATTATGCTTCACCGCTTTATACCAATCCTGCCTTGACAGGTTCAGGCGATTATACACGCTTTATTCTCAATTATCGCAACCAATGGCCAAGCCTTACTACTTCTTTTGTGAGTTATTCTGCAAGTTTTGACGTACCAATAGAAAAATACAATAGCGGTATTGGCGTACTTTATACACAAGACCAAGCTACTTCTGCAGGTTATCGCTCACAAGACATAGGACTTACATATTCTTATGATTTAAAACTAAATCGTGAATGGCGTTTGCGTACAGGTTTGCAATTTTCGTATGTGTTACGTGATTACCAATTTTACAAATATCTTTTTGGTGACCAAATTGATGACAATGGTGTAACAGGTAGCCCAACAAGAGAAGTTTTGGGACGTGATACAAAAGGCTTTATCAATACAGGTTTAGGCGGTTTTTTATATTCCAAAAAATATTGGGTTGGTTTGTCTATTCACAATGTTAATCGCCCACGCCAAGATATTTTAGGTGGAAATGAATCTCGTTTGCCTGTTCGTTATTCATTACAAGCAGGTATGAAATTTGACTTAAATGGTGAAGAAAATTGGAAAGATATTTATTCGCCAGGTTATCGTGAAAGAAGTATTACACCCACTATTTTTTACAAACATCAAGGCTCTTTTGACCAACTTGATGCAGGTGCGTATATGACACTTTCGCCTGTGGTATTTGGTTTGTGGTACAGAGGTATTCCTATCAAAGAATACGAAATTGGTCTTGGCAACAATGAATCACTTATTGCAATGGTTGGGTTTATGATGGGACCTTTGGAGGTTGGATATAGTTATGATTATACGATTTCAGGTTTGGGTTCAAGCACAGGCGGAGCGCATGAAGTTTCTTTGCGTTATGTTATTATTCCACAACGCAGAACAGGAAATTCTAAGAAAAGATATTTTTCATTCCCTTGTCCGAGATTTTAAGTTTAAGGTTTAAGGTTTAAAGTTCAAGGTTTAAAAAATAAAAAAGCCTCTTATTTCTAAAATAAGAGGCTTTTTTATTTATTTTTTATGAAAATGTTGTGTTTAAACAACTACGAAAAGGCTTTTTTTATTATTTATAAAAAATTACAATTCAAAAGTTTCGCCTCTGCGTGGCATTGACGCATTAAAACCTTCTTCTCGTAGCATATTTTGGAAATTTTGCATAATTTCTTCCTCGCCATGCACCAAAAACAATTTTTTGAGTTTTGTTTTATCTTGGTAATTGATGAATTTCATCAAATCCACTACATCAGCGTGTCCACTAAATACATCTGTTGCTCTCACAGTTGCCACCACAGGCACAGATTCCTTCTTAGCTTCTAATACTTTTGCACCGTGCATAAGTGCGTGTCCCATTGTGCCTTCTGCAGCAAAACCAACCAAAAGAATTGTACAATTTGGATTTTGGATATTTTGTCTTACGTGATATTCCACCCTTCCGCCCTGAATCATACCAGAGGAAGAAATGATAATACAAGGTTTTTTGTATTGTGAAAGTTTTTTACTATCAACCATACTTTCCACGTATGTAAGATTTTCAAAATCAAATAAATTACCGTGTTCTTCTGCAAATTTCTTTGCATCATCATTTAACCAACTTTGATATTTTTGGAAAATCCACGTACTTTTTAGTGCCAAAGGACTATCCGAAAATATTTTAATTGGTGGAAGTTTTCCTTGCACACGCAAACGATTAAGGGTATAAAGCAACGCTTGTGTACGCCCAACACTAAAAGCAGGAACAATTAATTTGCCTTGTTTTTCTACGCAAGTTTGATAAATTGTTTCGTAAATTGCTTCTTCTGGCGAAACGTGGTCTTTGTGATGGCGATTTCCATAAGTGGATTCACACAACAAATAATCCACTTGTGGCACTACCTCTGGGTCAGGCAACAAAGGATAATTAAAACGCCCAATATCACCTGAAAAACAAATACTTTTGGTTTCGCCATTTTCTGTTACCTCAAAAACGATATGCACCGCACCCAAAAGATGCCCTGCTGGTATCATTGTCATTGTAACACCTTTTTTGATGGTAATTTTTTTGTTGATAGAAACCGTAGCAAAACATTCCATTGTGTCATCAACATCAGCTTGTGTATAAGCACCTTTTGCACTTTCTGCAAGATTTTGGAAACGAGTTTCTTCTTCATCACTAAAATTAGAAAAACCTTTTCTTTTTCTTTTTTGGAACTTACGTTTTTCGTGTTGATATTTTTTTAGTTTGGAGCTATTGAGCGAAGCAGAGTCATCAAGCAATATTTTGGTCAGTGCAAGGGTTGCAGCAGTACCTATGATTTTACCTTCGTAACCTTCACGCAACAAATTGGGTAAATATCCTGTGTGGTCAATGTGTGCGTGTGTAAGCACTACAAGATTAAGCATAGAAGGCTCAAATGGAAACAACCCAACGTAATCATCAGGGTTTATGTCTTTGCGTTCCATATCAATCCCACAATCAACCAAAATGCGATAATCGTCCTCTAATTCCAGTAGGTACATACTACCGCTTACTTGTCGGGAAGCACCCCAAAAAGTCAATTTCATAATTAAATTTTATTAAAAATTTGATTTTTTAATAAAATACTTGTTAAAAATTTTATTTTAAATTTTTTTCTTAGGAATAACCATTAAATAATTTTGTCTTGTTGTTCCCCCACGTTTCACGTGGGGTTACTATTGTTAAACCCTTTCAGGGTTTTTATAAGGCACATTTATTTAATTTTTTTTTCTTAGTTAAAAGTTTTTGTTTTGTTTTAAAATCATTAAAAAAATATTTTATTAAAAAAAGTTTGTATTGAAAATATATATATTATTCGTTTTTTTTATTTAAAAAATAAAAAAACGTGTTAAAGCCAATGTTGTAGGGGCAACCCTTGCGGTTGCCCAATCTTGCGGTTGCCCTGTTTTTGTATGTTTTAGTTTTGTGTTTTCCAACCCTTAGGGAGTTTGCCAAAAAATTCCAAAAGGCAATTTTTTGACAACACCCTAAGGGATAAAATGCTCTTTATTAAAATATTATTTGGTTTTTAATAATTTTTATAAAAAAAACTTACAGAATACCAAAAACATATTTTTTATTTTATTCTTAATTCCTAATTCTCAATTCCTAATTCTCAATTTCATTTGCAATATTACCAAATTTTTAAAATATTATAATAATTTTTTTTAATATTTAAAAAATGTATAAAAATAAAAAATTGATTATCAAACCTATAAGGTTTTTAAAACCTTATAGGTTTTCAAAAAAATGTTTGGCTGTTCCATTTACCATTCAACATTTAACATTCACCATTATCTAAGCTGTTGCCCAAGTGTAAAGTGGAATTGTCCGCCACTTTTTCCAGTTGAGCCTTGTGGATTATCAAATCCATAACCCCAATCCAAACCAAGCATACCAAATGCAGGCATAAATATCCTTGCACCAAAACCAGCAGAGCGTTTGAGGTCAAAAGGATTATATTCTGCGTGATTTCCAAAATTATTGCCTGCTTCCATAAATGCAAGTGCAAAA
>JAAFIN010000211.1 GCA_013297825.1 Cytophagales bacterium | reverse complement strand
ACTAAAACTCCAATTCTGTTTTAGGTAAAAGTTCTCTTGTTTGTTGTTTTTCTCGGTCAATAAGTGCGTTCCCACGCATATTGAGAACTTTGAGATTTTTGAGCAAACCAATTGCTTCTGGTATGTGTGAAAGTCCTACTTTTGACATTTCAAGCGTTTGCAAATGTGGAATTTTGCTAATATTTTCAATAGTTTTACGAAAATCAAGGCTAAGATTTCCACTAATATCCAATAAATCCAAATTCTCTAATTTTTCAATAAAATCAGGAATTTGTGTAAGTTTATTTTTGGCAAGGCGAAATATTTTGAGTTCTGCAAGTCCTATAATTTCTTTGGGCAATTCTGTAAGTTCATTGCTTCTGAGGTCTAATTCTTGGAGGTCTTTCAATTCGCCAATTTCAGGAATAAGGATTTTTAAATCATTGCCATTTAAGTCCAAAATTTTTAAATATTGCAATTCCCCAATATTAGAATGGAGTTTTTTGATGCGATTTTTTCCTAAAAAAAGATACTGTAATTTTGGACAAGTATTGATATTTTCAGGGACACTTCTAAGGCGATTATTTTGGATTTCCAATAATTGAAGGTTTTTAAATTGGTCTATTTCTTCAGGAATTTCAGTCAATCCTTGTCCAGAAAGTTTTAAAACTTTGACTTCATCAGGATTTTTGAGGGCTTCATCTAAGGAAGTAAAATGTTTTTCACGTTCAAGTTGTTCCCAAGTGAGCAAACCTTCTTTTTGAGATTTATCTGTATTGATAACTTTTTGAATTTTTTTTGTACCACTTTGAAATGTATCAGGCTTGAATACAAATAAATAAAGTACAATTATTATAAATATAGGAACAATAATTTTGGGTATTACACCAATCATATCAAACACATTGCGTATATTTTTATTGGGCATATTATTGTTGTTATGCTCATTTGGAGGATTATGTGGTGTTGCGTGGTTTGACATTTTTTTATAAAAAAATAGATTTTAAAAAATTAAAAAAAATTAAAAAACACAAAAAATTAAAAAAACACGTTGTGTTTGAAGATGTAATCTGCAACAAAAATACAAAAAAAAACCTTTTCCCAAAACAGAAAAGGTTTTTTTGTTCATTTATCATTTACAAAATGTTGTTGGCTGTTTCATTTACTATTCAACATTTACCATTCACCATTTATTACGTTTTTTGTTTCTTTTTACGTGCAGCAGGAAATAAAATATTGTTTAAAATAAGCCTATAACCTGCAGAAGTTGGGTGAAGTGCAAGGTCAGTAGGTTCTTCACCTACAAGATGTTGATAATCTTCTGGGTCGTGTCCGCCATAAAAAGACCAAGTTCCTTTGCCATAAGTACCGTGAATATAACGAGCTTCATTTATTTTTTTGGTTTCGCCCATTACGATTACATCAGATTTTATGAGTTTTTTCTTAAAACCTGTGGTTTGTCCCATAAATCCTTTTAACACGTGCAGGTGATTTTGAGTAAGCATTGTAGGAATAGGATCCCATTTTGCAGAAAATTTAAAAAGATTAAAAAAATCTGTTCCTTCGCTTAAAGCTCCCCTTTCAAAAAACTGTGGATTATTGTCAATATTGGAATATTCATATTCATAAGGATTTTGGCTAATTTGAAAATCCTTAAAAGCAAAACATTTCTCAAAATTTAATTTGCCTTGTGCCTGTGGGTCAGCAGGGTCGCCATCATACATATTTTCGCAAATATCCACACCTTCCGCAGCAAGTGCAATATCAAAAGTATCAGCAGCAGAACACATCGCAAACATAAATCCACCACCCAAACAAAAATCACGTATTTTTTTGACAACCGCTAATTTGAGTTGTGAAACTTTTTGATAACCGTGTTTTTTAGCACAAGCCTCAAATTCACGTTGTTGTTCAATATACCAAGGCTGGTTACGATAATTTACATAAAATTTGCCATATTGCCCTGTAAAATCTTCGTGGTGAAGGTGCAACCAATCATATTTCACAAGGTCGCCTTTTAATACTTCATCATCAAAAACAATGTCATACGGAATTTCTGCATAGCTTAATACCAACGTAACCGCATCGTCCCAAGGCTGTTTGGATTTTGGGGAATACACCGCAATTTTTGGGACTTTGTCTAAGCGAACTGCGTCCATATTGGCATCAGGACGAGCAATTTCTTCCAATATTTTGGTTGCTTCTGCATTAGAAATTACTTGATATGTAATACCTCTTATTTGAAGTTCTTTTTCAAAAAGTGTTGCATATTTGAACATAAAACTTCCTCCTCTGTAATTAAGCAACCAATCTGCTTCTGCTTGTTTTTGGAGTACCCAATAGGTTATTCCGTAGGCTTTGAGGTGATTTTTTTGGGTATCGTCCATTGGAATAAATAAAAAATTAGCCAAAGCATAACTTATATTTATCCAAAATAAGACAATGAATATGATTATTTTCTTCATTTGTATTGTGTGTTAATTGCGTTTTAATTTTGTTTTTTAGGTTAAAGGTTTTTTTAAAAATTTTTAGGGTGTTTCTACTTTTATTTTTCCATTTTTAAAATCAAAATTGATGGATAAATCTCTTAGAAATTTTACACCAATAAAACCATTCCTTTTTTCCAAATCCTTTGAAAATGGATATGTTCGGACAACAGGAGAAAGTTTTGCTATGCCTAATGCTTCTACTTTTTCTATTTGAAGATTTATTACATTTATTTTTCCTGCACCTGTTACAATTCCTTTTTCTGCAGTTTGGTATTGGGTTAAATCGTAACCCAATTCTTCTATTATTTCAGGTCTTATAATAAGCGTAGAACCTGCACCTGTATCAACTACCAATCTTGTTTCATATAATTTATTATCAACACCATAAAGTTTTACATAAACTTCTGGTATTGTGTTTGGTTCAAATTCCAGCATAAAATATGGATTGATGTTTATATAATAGGTTTATGGAAAAATAATTCTTCTTCATCATCAAAATCACCTGTATAAATTACATTTATAGGTCTGATATTTTGTGGTAATTGTTTAGTTTGTTCCCACGCTTGAGCAGAATTTTCTCCAAAAAACACCACTTTTCCACCAACCAAAAAAACAGAATTTGGCTTATATTGATATTCGCTTAATATTACCCATTGATTTGGATAAAGGTTTTTAATTTTTTCCCAAGATAAAAATTCGCTTGTCATAAATTGTTATTCAGATTAAAAAGAAACCATTTAAAAAAATTTCTGTAAAATACGTATTTTCTGTAAAATTAGAACGTTTTTTTAAAATTATTATTTTTTGTAAAAATAAAAAAAATTAAGGGTAAAAAAAAGTCAGATAAAAAAATTGAATTTCTAAAAGTTATTTTTTACATTTACGCAAACGTTTGTTAATTGGGAATTAAGAATGAGGAATTAAGAATTAAAAATTAAGAATTAGGAATGAGAAATTGTCTTAAACCTTAAACTTCTTAAACCTTAAACTTTGAACTTTTGAACTTTTGAACTTTTGAACTTTTTGAACCTTAAACTTTTTAAACTTCTATGTTGGACAAAATTAGTAAATCAACCGTTGCAGTAATATTAGGCGGAGGAGCAGGCACAAGGCTCTCACCGCTTACTGCTGACCGTTCAAAACCTGCAGTTCCTATCGCAGGAAAATATCGTTTGGTAGATATTCCCATTTCTAATTGTATGAATTCAGATGTAACACGTATGTTTGTGCTTACACAATTCAATTCTGCCTCACTCAATAAACACATCAAAAATACATATCATTTTAGTTCATTCAGCAAGGCATTTGTGGATATTATGGCAGCAGAACAAACCCCTGATAACCA
Organism: Cytophagales bacterium; assembly: GCA_013297825.1. Lineage (GTDB taxonomy): Bacteria > Bacteroidota > Bacteroidia > Cytophagales > Microscillaceae > JAAFIN01. The sequence continues at coordinate 5,341 of JAAFIN010000211.1, read as the reverse complement.
AACTTGGTTTCAAGGAACTGCTGACGCAGTACGTCAAATATTACACCATTTGGAAGACCATACTTTTGAATATATATTGATACTTTCAGGCGACCAACTTTATCAAATGGATTTTAAGGAAATGCTCCAAAATCATATTGAAAAAAAAGCTGATATTTCGGTGGCTACCATTCCTGTTGGTAGCAGAGAAGCACCAGAATTTGGGATTTTAAAAGTAAATCAAGAAGGCATTATTACTTCTTTTGTGGAAAAACCAAAAAAAGAAATTCTTCACGAATGGACAAGCGACACAGGCGAAAAAATGCAAAATGAAGGAAGACCTTATTTAGCGTCAATGGGCATTTATATTTTTAATAAAAAATTGCTTTTTGACCTTTTGCGTGTGGAAATGAAAGATGCCACAGATTTTGGCAAAGAAATTATCCCAAAAAATGTAGGAAAACGTGTAGTTGCAAGTTACCAATTTGAAGGTTATTGGACTGATATTGGAAATATTTATTCATTTTATGAAGCAAATATTGCCCTTACTGATGATGTGCCAAAGTTTAATCTTTTTGACCACGAAAAAACCATTTATACCAGGTCAAGAATGTTGCCTCCTACCAAAATTCACGGTACAACTTTGAACAAAACCATTATTGCTGATGGTTGCCTTATTCACGCTTTGAGTATTGAGGAATCCGTTATTGGTATTCGTTCTCGTATAGGAAAAAACACAACCATCATCAAAACATATATTATGGGTGCTGATGAATATGAAACCATAGACGATATGAACAATGCTCGTTTTGTGGAAAATAAACCTGTGATTGGCGTGGGAGATAATTGTTTTATTTCAGGGGCGATTCTTGACAAAAATTGTAGAATTGGTAATAATGTTCAAATTATTGCAAATCCTAATCTTTTGGAAGGTGATTATGGAAAATATGTTGTAAAAGATGGTATTGTGGTGGTGAAAAAAAATGCAATAATTGAAGATAATACAAAAATTGGGAGTTAATTCAGGAATCAGGTGTCAGGAATTAGGTGTCAGGAATTCAGGAATTAGGTGTCAGGAATTCAGGAATCAGGTGTCAGGAATCAGGTGTCAGGAATTAGGAATTAGTGTTCAATAAATATTAATTTGTCGGTTGTCTAAACCTATAAGGTTTTTAAAACCTTATAGGTTTAAACGAAAATAAATGATAATGTCAGACATTTTAACGTTTATTGAACATTAGTAAATAAAAAAAATCCTTTACCAAATATTATTTTGATAAAGGATTTTTCTTTTTTTTGCAAAAAGGATAAAAAAATTATGCTTATGCTTTTGGTTTTTCAATAAGGTCTTTTACGCGTGCAGCTTTACCCATTTTACCACGCATATAAAACAATCTTGCACGTCTTACTCTACCTTTTTTTACCAACTCAATTTTGCTGATAAGTGGAGAAAGAATAGGCAATACACGTTCAACACCTACACCATTAGAAACTTTACGAATTGTAAAGGTTTCACCATTAGAATTTGGTCTTCTGCGTTGAATAACAATACCCTTGAACTCTTGGATACGTTCTTTACCACCCTCGCGAATGGTAAGATGAACATTGAGGGTATCACCTGCTTTGAAAGCTGGCATTTTAGCACGAACAGCTGCTGCTTGTTCTGCATCTACGAGTTTTTTTATAAGTAAATTCATGTCTTCAGTTACTAAAATTAGGGTGCAAATATAATATTTCGTTTTTAGATTTACAAGAAAAAAACAAAAAATCGTGTTATTTTTCTATTAAAATCCTATTTAAAAGGTTAATCTTTCAATATCTCTTTTTTTAATCCATTCCAAATACACTTGCAGTTCTTCTGCCATTTTAAGATTTTCAAGTGTTGTGTATTGTTTAGAAAGGGTTTTGTTGTCAATATGATGATGAATTGAGCTGTGGCAAGGCTGACAAAGATGCACAGTTTTGGTATGTTTTCCTCCTCGTGATTTGGGAAGAAGGTGATGTTTGGAAGTTCTATTTACTTCTCTTTCACATAATTCGCAAGTAGGCATATTTTTTTTGAGTTAAAAATATGATTAGAAAAGATATTTTAAAAAATATTTAAAACCTTCAAGATTTTAAAAATCTTGAAGGTCTGAAAATAATAAAAATAGTATAAAATTCAGAGTTTTAAATTTTGGAGCTTAGACCTTAAGCCTTAAACTTTGAACTTTTTTTAAACTTTTGGGCTTTCATTTTTTTTCTCTTGGTTCATTTTTCTATAAGACATTACTGCAACAAGGGTAGTAACCACCACAAAAAGCAAAATAATCCAATGTAAATAATGAATAATTTCAGGAAAAACTTGCCCTAAAAAATACCCCGCCAATGTAATAGAAGTTGCCCAAGCAATTGCTCCTACAATTACATACCACGAAAATTTACCCATTTCCATGTGTATAATTCCTGCAACAATAGGTGTAAAAGTTCGCATAATAGGTAAAAAACGAGCCATAATAAGTGCTTGACCACCGTGTTTATTAAAAAATTCTTCTGTTTTGTCTATATGTTCTCGCTTAAAAAACCAAGAATCTTTTCTTTCATAAAGACCTTTTCCAAAAAATTTTCCAAAATAGTATCCCACATAATTCCCCAAAATAGCAGCAATTATAATCACACCAACAACAACCCAAATAGGTTCTTTGATAATGTTGCCACTTGTGAGAACACCAGCAGTAAATAACAAATAATCACCAGGCAAGAAAAAACAAAAAAATATGCCTGTTTCTGCAAAAACAATAAGTGCCACTAAAAATAACCCTCCCCAAGCAATAAAAGGTGTTGGGTCTTGCAGAAATTGAAGAAATGCGTCAAACATAATAAATTAAAAATTAGGAATTAAGATTTTTTTTTAATTAAATTAGCACAATATTAACCATTTTTTGGCAAAAAATAAACTTAAATATAAAAAATTATTTAAAAATAGAATTTTAAAAAAATATCATTTTAAAAAATTTCTATTTTTTTCAATTACCTTTGTTTTAAATTTAAAATAAACAAAAAACTAAATTTAAAACTATTATGAAACACGAACTCAAAGACCAAAAAGGCGAAGTATATTATTCAGTAGAATATTTGCCTGAACACCACATTTTATTTTCTGAATGGTTTGGCTCTTATTTACTTGTAGAAGAAGTAAAAGAAGGAGCTTTATTAGGCTTGGAAAAAATGAAAGAATATCAGGTAACCAAACTTTTAAACGATAATACCAACTTAGAAGGCACTTGGGACGAAGCAAATGATTGGATTGCCCAAGAATGGATGCCAAAAGCCATAGAAGCAGGTCTGATGAAATTTGCACATATTTTAGCTCCTGATATTTTTGGACAACTTGCTGCAGAATTTATGGGTGATAATGCCAAAAAATTAGAAGAAGAAACAAAAAATGTTTTTCAAATGCGTATGTTTGGAGATTTGGAAAGTGCCAAAAAATGGCTTTTGGAATAAATAAATCATTTTTCTCTAAATATTTTTTTTAAATAAAAAAGTAAAAGATTATAAGTAATTTTTTTGCTTTTTTATTTTATTTTTTTTAAAAAAAATGTATTTTTGTAAAAATCTTTTTACATTTGATTTTTATCATTTACAAAAAACTTCCAGCTATCACCACAAAAAACATCAATTTTTTTAATGCCATACGCCTATAATGAATCCTTATACCAAAAATATATTTTATAAATTTATTTATTTTTTCATCTTTTTTATTGCGTTTTTTACATTTTCCCAAAAAATATTCTCCCAAAATGCTACACAAGAAGATGCACAACGTATGCGTAGAGAGGCAATAAAATGTGCTGAAAGCTACCTGAAAGGCATTAACCAACTTGGTGATATTTCTGAAAATGCAAGACGTTGGCGTGAAGATGATAAAACCCTTATCCTGGACGAACTTTTTGCTTCTCGTGGTGTAAATGTCTATAATGACCTCGCAAGAGTAAGAGATAAACAAACCGAAAAATTATCAATTCCTGAATATTTGGAAAAAATAGAACTTTGGTATCCACAAGGTATTACCTTTGATTACCAAATGAATGCACCTCTTAATTGTTGGATAAGGGAAAATGGTGAAACGTATTATTATGTGAAAATTGAAGTGCAGAAAAAAGTGAAAGGCATTTATGTTATTGATAACCAAATGCACGAAAATACAGATTCTTTGGATATTTATGTGAAATTTAATATCAGAGCAACACGCCCAACCCTTAGCACTGATGCCCCAAGAATTTTTAAAGTGGTTGCACACACACCAGAAGAATGTCCTCCACCCAATTTACAAGCAGAAGTAAAAGTTTCGTCTTTTGAGGAAGAAATCCTAAAACGCAGGGCTGAATTATTTGTAAAAGATTATGCAGTTACATTGGATTTGACAGGACACAAAGACGTAAATGAAAGGTTTAATACCTTAGATTATTTTGAACGGAAAGATGCCAAAGTATTCAATGACCTTTTTCCTACAGTTCTTCGCAGAGAATTTACTGCTGAAGAATATTTTTCATATTTGGAATCTTGGTATCAAACAGGTATTCGTTTTAAATATCGCAACGTAAAATCAACAGGAAATATCAGGGCTGATTCTACCTTTGTAGTGGTAGAAGTACAAGCTGACAGATTTATCAATGTTCCGCAAAAAGGCTACCAACACCGCCAAGCATTGATGTTTTTGGTAAAATTCCCTTATGATTTTACAAAAGGATACATAGGTGCTGAAAGGTCAAGCCCAAGATTTATAGAAATCAAAGAACGCCCTATCAAACGCTATCCTTACAATTATTGGACAATAGGCGGAGAAATATGTGCCTCCAATTATTTTGGCGACCTTAATCCTATCAATGCAAGGTCAATCATAAGCACCGACCCACGTGCTACACGTGCAGGTTTTGGGTTAGAAATCACAAAAAAAATCAATTCAAGACTGCACGCAAGATTTGGATTTACATACGTACAAATACGAGGTGATGACAATCGCACCAATAGCAATTCAGATAATTTTGATAAATATCGTTATTTAAGAAATTTACATTTTAGGAATAATTTATTTGAATTTTCATTAACAGGAACTTTGGATTTATTTAAAAATAAAGACCTTTATTATCGTCGCAAAAAATTAAATCCTTATTTAATGGGTGGTGTTGCGGTGCTTTTTCACAATCCACAAGCACGCACACCTATTGAATTTGGTAATGCGTGGATTAACCTAAAACCACTTAATACAGAAGGACAAGGCAAAGAAGGTTATTCAAAACCTTATGCAACTACGGTTATTACAATACCTGTGGGCATTGGCTTAAAATACAAACTTTCTAATAGAATTGATTTGGGTTTT
>JAAFIN010000210.1 GCA_013297825.1 Cytophagales bacterium | reverse complement strand
CTTTACACCCTCTTAATTAACAGATAAAGCACTTTTTCATTAAAAATCCGTTCAAGTGTTCTAATCTTGTGTGTTGTCAGCATATCAATTTTTTTGTAAATGAACTTTGTACTATTCTAAGAAAAAACGCATTTTTTTTGTTTTTTTAGTTATCTCTAAAAGTGTTGTCAAAAAAAACACTTTTTATTTTTTGCCTTTTTTGACAACACCAAAAAAATATTATACAAGTAAATTGATAATGTTTTTTGTGGATTATCTCAAAAAATAGGATATGAACTATTAAACGACTTCGTTATTTTGGTGTTGTCAGCACTTTAAAATATATTTTTTGACAACACTTTTTTATGCGTTATAATGCTTAATTCAATAGTTTTTTAAAAAATTGGATATGAACTATTAAGCAGTAAAAATATTCATTAAAATATCACTTTTCTAAGTTGTAAATATTCTAAGTTGCGGACTGTTTTTTATGACTAAATAAAAAATTAGTTTTAACTAAATTTTTCCTTGACACCAAAAAAGGCGTTTTTGACACCACGCAAAAACGCCTTTTTGACACCACATTTTTAAGGTTTAAGAAGTTCAAAGTTCAAAAGTTCAAACACAAATATTTTTCTAAAAATCTTCTTTTTTCAGCGTGTAAAATCTTCCTATTTGACTTATAAACACTTTACTATCAAATTTTACGGTTTCCTCTCCTGTTTCGGTGTCGGTTTGCATAATTTTTTCTGCTTTTTCTAATTCTTTGAAAATGTAAATATTTCTCCTTTGTGTATTTTTGGGTGGAAACAATTTTTTTTCATTTTGCAAAAAATTTGTTATATCAACAACTGTTATTTTTTTTTCGTTGTAATGTTCGCAGAAATCAAACAATATTTGTTTTGCTGTTTTATAAAATTCTGTGGTTTCTGCTAATTCGCAAATGTTATCTACATAAATTTTAAAAAGTTGTTCTAAGTCTGTTTTGCTGTTTTCCTTTATTTTTTTGGTTGCTTCCGTTTCGTACAAATGATAATCAAACCAAAATCTTGTTTTTTTAGGGTGTGTTATTTGGCGGTTTTGCAATTCAAAGACAAAAGCATTTTTTTCTTTGGCTAATTCCTGCAATAAATTCGGATTTTCTTTTATGAATTTTGGCACGATATTGACAAAAAAACGATTTTCTTTTTTGTCAATCTTTACAAAATTATGCACCTCGTTGCTACAAATTAAGATTTTTCCAAAATTGTCTATTTGTTCGTTATTCAAAAATTTTGCTTTTTGTTGCTGTTTTTGGCTCGTGGTATGGTTTTTTATTTTTTCTATACTCTTTTGCGAGATAATGCCCTCGTCTAAGCAAATAAGCAATTTACTAATATAATGAGCGTTGTAATTATCTTCAAAATCTGACAAATTCAAGCAAACTGCATTTTGTTCAAAGAGCATATTTAAAAAATTTAAAAATGTGGTCTTTCCTGTGCTTCTGTCCTCTGACACAAGGCAAAGAATAGGCAAACTCTGTTTTGGATTTTGGTACAAAATAGTAAGATAATCAAGACCTATTTCGTAATAATTTTGAAAAATATGCTTTAAAAAATCGTGTGTTTTTTGGGTGTTTCCTTCTTTTGGCTCGTGGCTTAGTGGCTCGTAAAGGTTATATTTGTTGTTTATTATTCTTTGATAATTGATGTTATCAGGGCTTAAACAAAAACCTTCGTCGTATTTTGGAATGTGGCACAAAACATTATCTTTTTTTAAATCAAAGTGTTTTGCATAATCGTCCAAAATGAGTATTTTCTCCCATTTTTGGGGCGGTTTATTTTTTCTTAACAAAAAATATTCTGTTCCTATGCGTGCAAAATCATTTTTAAGTTCTTGTATTTTTTTGTCTTTTTCTGTGGTTGGCTGGTCGTTTTCTGTGGCTGGTTGCGTGGTGGTGGTTTCCTGCGGTGTGGTGTTGTGGTGCGTGTTTTTTGGCAAAGAAATATTTATATTATGGTTTTTTGCAATTTCAAAAAATGTATTTATGCGTGTTTGTCCGTTGTTTTTTAGCAAACAATTTGTATATTGTAGATTTACTTCTTCGTGGTCGTAATTAGGATAATAAGAACTTATTTTGTGAAAATAATCACGTCCATTTTCCCCAAATTCGTCTGCAAAGGCAAAACCAATTTTTAACCAATCATTAAAATTTTGGGTAATATCAAAATTGATTAAATTTAAAATCCGTTCAACTTCTGCCCTTTTATCTTGGTGCGTAAAATCTATATAGTTTTTTTTGGTGTGTTTTGGTGTGGTGTGCTGGTTCGTGTTGTGGTTTTGGGACGTGTTGGCACTTTGAACAGATAACAAATTTTGTTCTTGTGGTAATTCAGAAATTTCAAAGGCTTTTGCATTTTCGTTTAAGAACAAATTTTTATCTGCACTCAAATAACAAAGTCGGTTTATATCTTTGGTATTGATGTCTATTTGCAAATTATAATTTTTCTTATAATATTGTTCCACTACTTCAAAACTTCTTTTGTGTTCCTGCGTGCTGGCTGGTATTTTTACAAAAAGTTTTAGACCTGTTCCGCTTGGCGATATGAACAAAACAAAAGTATATTTGTCATTTTGTAATGTTTTGTGTGTTTCTTTGAGGTCTGGCACGTTATCAAAATCTATTTGCATCAGACCGCTATGTGCGGTTATGTTTTCCTGTTTTCTTCCTCCTGCAAAAAGACCGCTTACAGTAATGCAAGGCAAATTTTCTTTTAATTGGTTGCGTTTTTTTTTGTCTGCTTCTTTGCGTATATTCAAAATTTTATCCTTATATATTTCATTTTGGATAATAATTATTATTTCTTTTATGGTTTTTTCCGTTCCTGTTGTTACCTTTGCATTATCAAAGTAACTAATATTTGTGTTCAACATAATTCAAAAAAATAGTTTATTGGTGGTTAAAAAAAAATCTTTTTTGCTTGGAACAAAAAAGATTTTTTGTTTTTATTGGTTTTGGTGTTTTGTTGGTGTTTTTGATTTTAATATTTTAATAATGTTTTTACAAAGTATTTGCAAGCAAAATACTTAGTTCTCTTAACCTTTCTTTTTGAAAAGGTGTTAAATTTACTTTCTTTTTGAGGGCGTTGTATTCTGCTAACCACATTGTAACAGATATATTTTGTTTTGTGTTTTTCATAATTAAAAAATTTTGTTTTGTTTTTTTGAACTAAAAAATTGCAAAAATATTTTTTATTCTGTTTTCAGAAAAAACAACCATAACAGAATAAAAGATATTTTTATTTAAAAAATATATTTTTTAAAAGGTTATATTTTTAAAATCCTTTACCACTTTTTCGGTGTCTATTTCTGCGTAATAATGATAAGTTGTTTTTAAATTGGTGTGTCCTACCATTTTCATTACGGTTTCGCTGGGTACGTTGTATTTATTGAGCATTACATTTATAAATGTTTTCCTGCCTGTGTGCGTACAAAGGTTTTTATTAATACCTAAAATAATCTGAATTTCTTTGAGGTATGCGTTATATTTTTGGTTGGTTGGCACTTGCAAATTATAATCGTATTTATCCAAAATAATTTTTGCTTTTTCAATCAATGGAACAACGCATTTAGTATCAGTTTTTTGTCGGTGTATAATGAGGCATTGCACACCATCAACTTCGCAAAGATGTTGTTTTGATAATTGTGTAAGGTCTGCAAATGCTAAACCTGTATAACACGATAACAGAAACAAGTTTTTTATTTTTTCTAATCTTTGAATTTCAAAAGTTTTGTTTTCTATTTTTTCAACTTCCTGCACACTCAAAGAAATTTTTTTTGTCCTTTCTTTCCTTAATGAAAGACCTCTAAAAGGGTTTTTTTCTAAAAATCCGTTATCAACTCCCCACGCAAATACACCAACAAAAGAACTAAGTAATTTTGAAATGTAATTATTTTTAAAACCTTTTGAAAAAAGGTATATTTTAAAATCTTCAAACATTCCCCTTTTTATTTTTTTTAGTGGCATATCTTCGCTTTTTTCTTCACTTTTCAAAAACTTAAAAAAATTATTTTTTACAGTTTTGTTTTTTTGTATTGTGCTATAAGTTACTAAGCCACTTTCTAATTTTTTTTGTTGAAATAATAAATTTTCTTCAAAGAGTTTTTTAATAGTTGTTTCTTCCATTTCTTCTTCTTCCGTTATAAAACCACTTTTGTACGAATACCAAAATTCTTTTGCTTCCACAAAAATATTTCTCCTATCAAATTCATTTTTTAGGCTTCTTATTTTGTCCTCCAACAAAATCAAAGTTTCGTTTTTTGCTTCTTCACTTTCAGCACCTTTTTTTATTCTGCCTGCGTTTTTATCAAAATCTTTTTCAAAAACTTTTATGCCTGTACTAAAACCATTTCTACAACGCTTTGTATTTATGGTAATTCTGCAATAAATAGGAATAACACCGCTTTTTAATGTTTTCTGTTTTTTGAGCCAAAAAAGAACTTCTAATTTATTTTTTACAATTTTTATCATTTTTTTATATGTTTTGATGTTAAAAAAAAGAGTTGAATTTTTTATTGCAAAATATTTTTGCAAGCTGTTCAAAAAAAGTATTTTATTTGTTAATAAATTTTTTGAACAGTTATTTATTTGTAAATAATTAGTATTTACCTTTTATTATTCTATTGATAATATAAACAGACAAGCCCGTTTTTTTGCTTATTTCGGTTTGTGGTGTGCCTTGATTAGCAAGTGTTAAAACCTCGTTTTGTTGGGTTTCGTTGGCGGTTTTGTATCTGCCCGCTCTCCACGCTTCACGTTTTGGAATTTCATTTTGTCCAATGACAAAACCTATTTTGTTAGGTTGGTTTTGTGGTTCGTGTTGTGGTGTATATTGTTGTGTGTGTTGGGCGGTTATCGGATTGCTATTTTTATCCGTTACAAAATTATTTTGTGGTGTTGGATTATTTCCCAAAAAGGAATTTGTTAAATTCTGCAATTCGTCTTTAATTTCTTCTAAGGGGCTTTTTTTGTGGTCGTTGCCTTTGCTGTGCATTAAAAGACTAATGACTTCGCCCAAACCAAATATTAACCAGTTGCACATAATCATTTTATTTAAAATGCTTTCCGCTTTTGGGTATTTTGCAAATATTTCTAAAATGGTTAAATGGTTGTAATATGTGATAATTAAAGCTATTGCAGTTACAAGTATTGATTTAAAAAACTCGTTGCGTTTTCTAAAATAAGAAGTTGCAAAACTCAAAAGAACTTCCACAAACATAAGCCCAAAAATCAACGAAAATGCAAAGGGGTTGCGGTCTTTTGGGTCTTTAATAAAGTGTGCGTTTTCCTGCACAAACCTTGTGAAAGTATCAAAAATGGAATATATCATAAAACACATACCAAATAATAACATTATGTCCAAATGTTGGAAAATGAAATCAAACAAACTTTTTTCTTCGTTTGGTGCGTTTTGAGCGTGTTCCGTTTGCAAAGGCATAATTTTTGATGTACCTTTGTAAAGATTTTTTAAATATTGTAGCATACAAATATTTTTTAAAATTGTGGATAATATGAAAAATGAAAAAATGAATTATTGAATTGATTTTTATTTCAAAAAAGGGCGGTTTTTGTGGGTGCAAAAACTGCCCTTTTTGATTATTGATGTATCAACCAAAAAAAGGAACAGAAAAGAATTTTTTATTTTTGTGAATAATTTTTTAAAAGTTCTTTGTCTTCGTTGGTTATTTTTAGAATAATATTAGACGTTTGGAGGTCTTTTATTTTTTCCATTTCTTGACCTATTCGTTTATTTAAAACCTGTGCGTATAGTTTTTGCGTTATTGCAATATTAGAATGTCCTAACATTTTCGCCACGCTTTCAATACTGACACCCTCGTTTAGAGCATAAAAACCAAATGTTTTCCTCGCTGTGTGCGTGGTAATGTTTTTGTCAATGGCACAAACTTTCGCAACTTCTTTGAGAAACTTATTATAATTTTGGTTGCTAATAATAGGCACGTTTTGTATTCCATTATGTTTTTGGATAATACTAAGTGCTTTTGGTAGCAATGGAACACTAAAAAATGAACTGCTTTTTTGCCTGTTTCCTGTTATCCAAAAATCAAAGCCTTGTTTGTCGTTTGGCTGTTCTTCAAGCCTTACAAGTTCCGTTTTTTGGGTTATGAGGTTGTATAAGTCAATATATGCAAGTCCTGTGTAACATTGCAGTAAAAACAAGTCCTTTACTCTCTCTAAACTATTGCTTTCAAAACTATATCTTTCTAATCGTTCCCTTTCTTGGTCTGTTAGGAATATAAGCGTTTTTTTGGCGGTCTTTGGCATTTCCACAAATTCAAAAGGATTTTTTTGTATTAGTTCCCATTTACAAGCATATTCAAAATATGCTTTTATGCTTTGTACCGTTTTTCGTCTTGTATTGGGTTGTAAAAAAGTATTTTTACGAAGATAATCACAAAAATTTTCAGCGTCCTTTTTGCTAAAATTACAAAGGTTTTTTTTTGTAAGACTTTCAGAATTTAAGAAACTTTCAAATTTTTTGATGTACTGTTTTGAATGTACCAATACACTTTTTTTAACTTCTCCCTTTGCAATCAAAGCAGTATAATGTAACAAAACTTTTTCTTTGAGGTCTGAAAATATATATTTTGTTTCCTCTTTAAACAGAATTTCTTTTAATTCTTCTGTTGTAAAATCCTGTTTTTGGTCGTGTAAGTTTTGTACTATTTCAGAAGTATTTTTTTTATGAACTTCAAAAGCATAATATTCCGTTTTGTGCGTTTCGGTGTAAGTTATCGCATTTAGTTCCTTGACCCAAATATTTAAAGGAATTGCAATATATGTACTAAATGAGGCAAGCGTTTTTGTACCTTTTTTAATAATACATTGTATCGTGGCGTTTTTGGGGTTTTTGGTTTGCGGTCTTAGCCTGTAATATATCATTGGGGGCGTGTTACGCAAAGTTTTTGATTTTTTCATTAAGTTCTTGGTTTGTTTTTTGGTGTTGTATATATTCCGTTATCAAGCCAAAACACTTAAATAAAATATCTTGGTTTTTTTTTAATTCAATAAGATATTTGGTTAATGTATCAAATTGATTAGCAATCAAAGAAAACTTTTTTGTATCTTCTTCGGTGGTCGTTTTGGCATATTCTAAAAAAACTTTTTCAAGCGTTTTTACTCTTTCTTCTAAATTGTTTGCTTTTTGGGTGTGTTGCATACAAATTTTTATTTTTTTAAAAGTGTGGATAATGATTTTTAAAACATTGGCAAAGTATTATTTACTTCTTTTGTTTCCTGCGGTTGCGTGGTGTTGGTCGTGTCCTCGTGTGGAGGCGTTGGCTTATCATCTGCGAATATTAAACCTGTTTCAAGCAATTCAATAATTACAGATTTTTGTGTGCGGTTTGGGTGGTTGGTGTTTTTTCGTGCTGTGGTTATGTTCCTTATTTGGTTTAATAATGGAGCAGGCACGATTAAAGAAAGGGGTTTGTTTTGCATAAATTTTTTATTTTTTAATTTTTTTATTGCTTTTGATGTTGCAATTTTAAAAGTTTAAATTTTAATATGCAAATTTATTTTACACTTTTTTACACTTTTTTACGTAAATAGTTGATAATCAATATATTAAATTTTATTTATTTTACACTTTTTTACATTTTTTTACACTTTTAAATTTTTTACGTATTTTTAATTTTTTTAATTTATTTTTGCAATATGATTTTACATAATAAAATAAAAGAGTTAAGACAATTAAAAGGCTTAACCCAAAAACAAGTAGCAGATAAAATAAATATGCTACAATCAAATTACACAAAAGTAGAAAAAGGTAGATTAAATTTGAAAATTGATAAGGTGCATATATTGGCGGAACTTTTTGGAGTTCCTGCGGAGGAGTTATTGCATTTTGAGAACACAACAGAAAACACGACCACACAAACACAAGAAAATAATAATAATGACCGTTTGCAGGAATTAGAAAAGGAAAATGAAAATCTTAAAAAAGAGATAGAAAATATTAACGAAAAATTTAGTTATATAAAAGAAATAAATAATTTTCAGGCTTCTGAAATGGAAGGAATGAAAGAGAGTTTAGAAATATTTATACTTCTTGAGGCGAAAAGTCAAATATTAGATTTTTTGGTTTTATGTGAAAATGAAGAAAAACTTGAAAATTATTTTTATAATATGATACAAGAATGTAACTCTATACAAGAAAATATGCCATTGATAAAAAGATATAAACTTTGGGGATATGATAAAAAATTCACATCATTATTTTTTGAAAATTTTAAAAATACTTTAGAAGCTATATTAACAGTATCTATGGATAACGTAATAAACTACAGAGAGGAAACAATATATGAACTAATGCCTAAGTATGAGAATTTAAAAGATGAGGAAAAAAGTATAAAAGGTTTTCTTGAGATGTACTTCCATATATTGTACGAAGGAAAATTTTTAGATGAAACAGCCCATATAGACTTATATGATTGGCTTTTTTCCATATTTATGAAAGCAGTAAATAGGAACTCAAAAAAAAGTTGGTTTAAGTTTCTGCTCAAACACAAACAGAAATGGGAAAATGACAATGATAAAACCAACTAAAAAAAACCTTTGCAAACGGAAATTTGCAAAGGTTTTTTTTAGTTTGTACCTCTTTGATACCTAATTTACACCTTTTTTGTACCTTTTTGCAATAATGCAATAAGCATCACGCACAAAAGAATTAAGCCAAAAATAAGATTTTTTACAAAAAATAAAAATGTAATATTTTATTTTTTTCTGTATTTTTTAACTAAAAAATGAAAAAATAAATTTTTGAACATTGTTTATTTTTTAAATATTCAGAATTTTACACATTATAAAGTAACTTTAATAAAATAATATTTTAGTGCTTTTTGGCTATTTTTCAAAAATTAGATTTTTCTTTAAAAAAAATGTATATTAACATATTATTAGCACGATATTTTTTTATGTAATTTATTAGCTAAAAAAACAACTTTTTAAAATGTGTTTTTGGTGTATTTTCTGTTATCAGTGTGTTTTTTGATTACACCTAATTTGCACCTATTTTGCACCTATTTTGTACCTTTTCACACAAAGCACCACAAAAAAAAAGCACACTAAAAATTAGTGTGCTTTTTCCGTTATTGATGTAAAAATTATGATAACAGAACAAAAGAAAGATGTTTTTTTAATCTTCTTCTTCTTGGTCGTCCTCGTCCTGTTC
>JAAFIN010000021.1 GCA_013297825.1 Cytophagales bacterium | reverse complement strand
CCTGACTACTTTCTCCTGACACCTGACTACTTTCCCCTGACACCTGACTACTTTCTCCTGACACCTGACTACTTTCTCCTAACACCTTTTTATTAACCCCTAAATTTATGCGTAAATTCCTCTGCAAATGCAAATAATTGCATTTGTGTCCCAAGTACAATGATGGTGTCATCTTGTCCAAGAATTGTATCTGCATTAGGATTGATAAGAAAACCTTTTAGATTATCTTTAAATGCAATAATATGGGCTTGAATGTGTGGTTTTTTGAATATTTCTATTTTAATATTTTGGTATTCAGGCTTAAAATCCACAAAAGAAAATTCCTCTAATTTTAATTTTCCTGTGCCATTCATTATGTCCAAAAAATCTACAACCTCTGGACGCAATACCAAATTAGCCATATAAGTACCACCAATTACATCAGGACGTACAAGACGATTTGCTCCTGCGTGCAGTAATTTATTGCCTGTTGAGGCTTCATTAGCACGTGCTATTATCAATAATTCTGGGTTAAGTTGGCGAGCTGTGAGTGTTACAAATACATTATCAGCATCTTTGGGAAGGGTTGTAAGCAATGCCCTTGCACGTTTGATGCCTGCTTGATGGAGAATGTGGTCTTGTGTGGCATCACCTTCTATAAATGAAAAAAGATGCGTTTGTTTTTTACCCAAATTTTGGATATTAGTTTCTATCAGTTCTCTTTTGGTTTCAACAATGATAAAAGGAACATCATTTTTTAATAATTCTTCCGCAGCACGAAAACCATTACGCCCAAAACCACAAATAATAACATGGTTTGTAAATTTTTCCACTTTTCTTTTTGTTAAATATTGATTGAAAATATCCCTTAATTCACCTTCTATCAAATAACTTGTAATTACTGACGCAAAATACGTAAAAATTGCAAGATTAAATATAACAAAAAATATTGTAAATATACGTCCTTCCGTAGAAAGTGGATGTACTTCCTGAAATCCTACTGTTCCTGCGGTAATCACTGACATATACACGCAATCCAACCAACCCCAACCTTCTATCCACCTGTACGCAAATGCTCCCCCTATTGTACTTACAAACAAAAGTACAACCGCCCAAAATAACCGATATAAGCGTGGAGAAAGCAAATTAATGGTGAATGATAAATGGTAAATGGTGAATTTTGAATGGTAAATATTAAATGAAACAGCCTCCAATCCAAAAATTAATAAGATACAAAGTTTAAAGAAAAAAACAGCCAGATTCTTTCAGAATGACAAAAAAAATAATAAAGAATTTGATTATTTAATTCTTAATTTCTAATTAAAAGGCTGTTTCATTCACCATTTACCATTTACCATTCACCATTAATAAAATATTTTTTAAAGAAACCCTTTCTTCAACGATTTTTGGTAAATCAGAAATCAATACACGAATTTGGTCTGTAGTATCTCTTTCTCTAAGCGTAACAGTGTTATCTTCTAAAGTCTGATG
This sequence comes from Cytophagales bacterium, assembly GCA_013297825.1. GTDB lineage: Bacteria > Bacteroidota > Bacteroidia > Cytophagales > Microscillaceae > JAAFIN01. The sequence goes on along the minus strand of JAAFIN010000021.1, from coordinate 31,924 downwards.
GTCAATCGTAACGCAATAAGGCGTACCAATCATATCCATACGTGTATAATTTTTGCCTATTGCGCCCCTGTTTTCATAAAGCGTTTCGTAATCATAACGCAACATTTCAAAAACTTCTCTTGCTTTTTCAGGTAATCCGTCTTTGTTCAAAAGTGGAAAAACTGCAACTTTGATAGGAGCAATCGCAGGGTGAAGTTTTAAGAAAATGCGTGTTTTTTCCTCGCCTTTGGCATCAATACCTTTGGCTTCGGTGTAAGATTCGCACAAAATCGCCAAAAACAACCTGTCCGCACCTATAGAAGTTTCTACCACATAAGGAATATAACGTTGTTTGTCTTTGTCCTCTACTTGTTCGTCAAAATATTGGATTTTGTTGCGTGAATGTTTTTGATGTTGTGAAAGGTCAAAATCTGTGCGTGAATGAATACCCTCCAATTCTTTAAAACCAAAAGGAAATTCGTATTCAATATCCACCGCAGCGTTGGCATAATGTGCGAGTTTGGTGTGGTCGTGAAAACGTAATTTATCAGGATTAATGCCCAATGCTTTGAGAAAATTCATTCTTTTTGTTTTCCAACTATTGTAAGCGTCCATTTCGGTAGAAGGACGTACAAAATATTGCATTTCCATTTGTTCAAATTCTCTCATTCTAAAAATAAATTGCCTTGCAACAATTTCATTTCTAAATGCTTTTCCAATTTGAGCAATACCAAAAGGAATTTTTCTACCGCTTGTTTTCTGCACATTTAAGAAATTTACAAAAATGCCTTGAGCGGTTTCAGGGCGAAGATAAATCTTATTATCTTCACCTGCTACTGCACCCATTTCGGTAGAAAACATCAGATTAAACTGCCTTACTTCTGTCCAATTACAGGTATTAGACACTTCACAAGCGATTTTTTCGGTAACAATTAGGTTATAAAGTCCTTCAAAATCTTCTTTGGCGAGGAATGCGTCCATTGTGGCATTTAGTTTTTCAGCTTCTTCTAATTTATTTTCAGTTTTGAGTGCATCAATTTTTTTCTCAATAAGATGGTCAACACGATAACGTTTTTTGCTATCTTTGTTGTCAATCATAGGGTCATTAAAATTATCCACGTGTCCAGAGGCTTTCCATATTTCAGGGTGCATAAATATCGCAGAATCAATGCCCACAATGTCCTCGTTCATTTGGGTCATTGCACGCCACCACACTTGTTTTAGGTTATTTTTGAGTTGCGCACCATTTTGACCATAATCATATACAGCTTGCAATCCGTCATATAATTCACTTGATTGAAACACAAAACCGTAGGCTTTTGCGTGTGAAATAATGTCCTCAAAACGTTTTTGTTCTGGGGTAAGTTCTATTTTTTTTGCCATAAAATTTCAAAAATTAAAAGGCAAAAATAAGATTTTTTTTGAGAAAATAAAATATAAGCCAAATAAAATGCAAATGAATAACAAGAGAAAACTGAAATTACGCATATTTTTGTATTTTATGCTTTAAAAATAAAAATCACTTTTCTTTGACTAAAAACGTATCTTTTTTTAGAAAAAAAACGTACTATCAAAATCTATTATTTTCAAATTTTTTTCTAATAAAATTACAAAGTTTTTATTATGCGTTATTTATTTCTGTGCGTTTTTTTCTTCGTTTTTTTTAAATCTAATGCTCAAATTGTGAAAATTACACAAATAATTGATACTTATAAAAGAGATAATCAAACTTGGATGTTTGATTTGGGTGATACAACCACAAATTTCCCATTAAAAGAAAAAAAACATCTAAAACTTATAACGTTTGAGCGTGACATAAAAAAACATACACGATTACAAAATACATCTCTATTAAGACAGCCATTTTCTGAAGCTTGGGGAACAAATTCCCACCACAATCACAGCATTACTTATGAAAATATCCCTTCTAAAATGCGGGTTGCCATTTATGATTTTATGCCAAATCCTAATCCAGACCAACTTATTGCATTAGGCAAAACTTGGCGAAAGGGTTATAATGGTAATTATTGTTTTTTTGGTACAAGAACCACAACATTTATACCTGTATTTTCAGTAGGTGTTCAATTTTTATTTGAAGAAATAGACGATTTTGTTTCTTTGGAAATAAAAAACGAAAATCCAAATAAAGTTCCTTTTTTGGATTCTTTGGGTGTTTTAGTACAGAAAAATATTCAAAATCAAAAAGAAAAATTGTCTTTTTGGGAAGGAACATCTGAAAAAAATAACATTCAGCTTCAAATTATTGATGAATTGAAAGAAAATAAATCTTTTAAAATATATCTTTTGGAAAAATTAAGTGGAAAGAAAATAGAAGTTTTTGCTACAAAAGATATGAATTTTCAGAAAAAACAAAAAATTGAATTAGAAAAAAAAATCCAAAAAATATTAGGAATTTATATGATTCCTTGGGATAATCCACTTCCAGCCAAAAATACAAATGCAAATGTGCGTGTCATTTGGAAACAACCTATCAAACTAATTCACACCAGTAAAGACCCAAGTGTTATTGCGTTTGGTTTTCCATCAGAATCCCAAATGTTGATAAATAACTTAACAATTCTTACAAATAATATTTTGGTGAGACAACAAACTTACGGAAACATAAAGTTTGATGTGTTGGAAACAAAGCCAAACGATAATTTTGCAGGAAAAACGATTGAATTGGATATGACGTTGGCTTATGATAAAAAATTCATTGGTAAAAATAACCTTGAACGCAAAAATACATACATTTTGACAGTTATGGCTGACAACCAAAAACACGAAATTGTTTGGAAAGAAAATCGCATTGCAAATAATGACAATACCGAAAATTTATTTCAACTTATTGAGATTATTCAAAATATTATATCATAAAAATAGTTTTTTTCTACATTATTATGAATTATTTTCATCTTTTTCTTTTGTGCTTTATTTTTATTATTTCAAATACAAAAGCACAAAATACAGAAAATTGTAGCCCAAATTTTAAAACACATATATTCCTTAATTATGATAATTCAGAACATCATATTCAAAATATGAAAGGAAAACAAATAATTTATACTTGTATAAGTGCTTATTTAAAAAATGTTGAAAATGTTGCAAAATGTGCAGTAAATTTTTATGATGAAGTAGCAAATAGCGAAACTACAAATAAAAATTTTATTTTTATCGTGGTATTATTTGATAATGTGCGTAGCAATCATCTTGATGGTGTATATGAAACATACGACTTGTATCAAAAAATCATTAAAAATATGAAAATAAAATCAAAAAGAGTGTTTTTTACATTTGAAGGTGGTGATGGAAGGCAATTTTCTGATGGAATGAATTTTATCCCATTTTTTCATGGTGGTTTTTCTCTTGATAAAGATGGCAATGTATGTTGTTGGACAGACAAAAAAAGGGCAAAAGATACTTGCGTAACGCCAGAAATTATGAAAGTTTTTAAAGATTTTAGCCATATCTTTAATGGATTGGAGGAAGAAGTAGATAAAAAAACTAATTTGTATGATTTTATCAAAAAATAAAAATTAAAAAAATAAAAAAACTATGAAATACTCACTTTTTACAACTTGTTTGTTGTTGTTTTTCATTTCACAAACATTGGCACAAAAACCTACTATCATTATGTTAGATGAATTAAAATACGAATTACAACTTACTGATGAACAAAAAGCAACTTACAAACCGCTTTTGGACGATTACCTAAAAACCCTAAAAGAAGGCTTAGATTCGCTTTGTAAAGCGTATGGACATACTTTTAAAAAATATGATAAAAATGAAACAGGCATTGTTTTTACGCCTGAAGTAGTGGACATGGACGTGAAATTTAAAAAAAGTGTAATGAAATTTAAGCCTAATGATACTATTCTTTTTGGATATTCTACAAAAACATATCATACAAATATCCCAAATCATAATGGAGGCTCAATAGACCCAATCCATTTATCACATATTGAAGGAAAAAAATTAACTCAAGAAACAAAAAGTTTTTATACTTGGGGTTTGGGAAGCAGTATGGGATTATGGACAGCAAAAAACAGTTTGATTATTCAAAAAGATAGCATTAAAAATAATCTTTCAAACAAAAATCTAAATATTTGGGTAAAAAAACCAAAAGATTTAAAAAATAAAAATAATGAGATAATTTATGTACTTTTGAATAATTATTTTATCAATAAAAAATACACAAATGTTTATTTGGACAAACCAAATTTACCAAAAAGCTATCCTGTAACAACGATTGAATGGGAATTGAAAGAAGAAGGCGAAAATTATGTTTTTAAAATAATACCAAAAGGACAAAATTTAATTTTGTTTTATCCAAGTGCAGAAGGCAAAAGTATTTTTGAAACCGTAAAAATCACTAAAAAAGCATTTGATAATGGTGATTATTCTGAATTTGCGTATTTGGTTCATTCAGCAGTTAATTCATTTGTGATTATAAACAAATAAAAAAATGAAAAATATATATAACTTTCCCAACATCAAAAATTTATGAAATATCTGTTTTTATTACTTTCTATCTGTTTTTTTTCATTTTTTCAAACTAAAAATGATGTTATTAAAACAAAAATATATGTTGATACAACTGCTCATTTGGTAGATGATTCACTCAATAATCTTGCTCAAAGATTGGAAATGCACACCGCATACACAAAAAACTTTAAAAAAAGCTTGGATTCTGTGAGCAAATTATACGATTATGAAGTGAGTTATGATGTAAAAAATATCCCTACTTGTAAAGGTGCTTGTTATTTGTTAGACACTGATGTAAGAAATGTAAAACAAGGGGCTTTTTATATTATAAATGTAAAATCAACCAACACAAAAAAAATATTTACATACATAGGATTAGGAATGGTATTAAGAAATGGTGGAAAAGTTATTGATGAAAAAGCAGATTTCACAACAGACTTTATTGCATTTTTAAAAAATCTTTGTGTTCCTATGAACGTAAAAATAATACCTGATAATAAACCTACAAATAAAACTAATATCATTATAAAAGGCATTCCTGAGAAAAAACAATATGCAAAAATCATCAACGAATATTCGTATAATTGTATAAGTTTTTATTCTAATGAATGTAACAAAGGTGTCAAAAAAGCAGGTAAAAAACCATTGTTTACGCATAATATTTATAGCGAAAAAGAGTACAATAAAAAAATCACAAAAGATGATTTGGTATTGGAAATGGATATAAAAAACTATGGAAAAGATAGCTTACAGCTTGACTATGTGAATAAAAAAGGTAAAGAAATAGTAAATAACTATTATATTCGTATTCTTAAAAAAGATTTAGAAGATGGTGATTATTCACATTTATTCAATAAAAATTACTCTAAAATTGTAGGCTTAAATTCTATCCTCAGATAAGCATGAAAAAAACACTTATATTCATTTTTGTTTTCTTGTCTTTTGCTTTACAAGCACAAGATAAATTTTCCGCAGAGCATTTAATCAATACACAAGCCCAAGACTTTGAATTAAAAACCATCAAAGGCAAAAAATATTCACTTTCTAAATTGAAAGGTAAAATCGTTGTCATAAATTATTGGTTTATGGGTTGTCAGCCTTGTGTGCGTGAATTTCCTGATTTGAATGAAGTAGTAGAAAAATACAAAAACCATAAAGATGTCGTTTTTTTGGCTATTTCAGTACAAGGCAGTGAGGAAAATGTCAAAATATTCACAAAACGCAAAAAATTTGATTATCAAATTATTGTAACAGATTTCACGCTTGCCAAAAAACAAGGCATTGAACTTTATCCTACCAATCTTGTCATTGATAAAACAGGCAAAATAACCTTTGCAGTAACAGGTTACAAGGATAATATTGCTCAAACATTGGAGCAGGAAATTGAAAAAGCCTTGAAATAGAAATCTTATTATTTTTAATTTTGCTTATTTTTTAACTCACATATTTTCTATGCGTTATTTATTTCTGTGCGTTTTTTTCTTCGTTTTTTTTAAATCTAATGCTCAAATTGTGAAAATTATGAGAGTAAATGAACCTTTCAAAGAAAATGGTCAGCCATTTGTATTGGCTTTAGATGACACTACCACTTATATTTCGCCAAAAGATATTAAAAATTATACTTTTGGTAATGAGTGTGATATGAAAAAACATACAAGATTGGCTAATATTTCCATTGAACAGCAACCTTTTTTAAATGGTTGGGGAACAAACAAACATCATAATCATAACATTATTTATGAAAATATACCTCCAAAAATGAGAATTGCAATTTATGATTGGTTTTCAAAACCAACTCAACTTATTTCATTAGGCAAAACTTGGCGAAAAGGCTATAATGGTAATTATTGTTTATTTGGGACAAGAACAACCTTATTTGAACAAAAAAAAATGTTATGGATAAAATTTTTATTTGAAGAAATAGACGATTTTGTTTCTTTGGAAATGAAAAACGAAAATCCAAATAAAATTCCTTTTCTAGATTCTTTGGGTGTTTTGGTACAGAAAAATATTCAAAATCAAAAAGAAAACTTGTCTTTTTTGGAAGGAGCATCTGAAAAAAATAACATTCAACTTCAAATTGTTGATGAATTGAAAGAAAATAAATCTTTTAAAATGTATCTTTTGGAAAAATTAAGTGGAAAAAAAATAGAGGTTTTTGCCACAAAAGACATTAATTTTCAGAAAAAACAAAAAACTGAAATTGAAAAACAAATCCAAAAAATATTGGGAATTTATATGATTCCTTGGGATAATCCACTTCCAGCCAACAATACTAACGCAAATGTGCGTGTCATTTGGAAACAACCTATCAAACTAATTCACACCAGTAAAGACCCAAGTGTTATTGCGTTTGGTTTTCCGTCAGAATCCCAAATGTTGATAAATAACTTAACAATTCTTACAAATAATATTTTGGTAAGACAACAAATTCACGGAAATACAAAGTTTGATGTATTGGAAACAAAGCCAAACGATAATTTTGCAGGAAAAACCATTGAATTGGATATGACGTTGGCTTATGATAAAAAATTTGTAGGCAAAAATAACCTTGAACGCAAAAATACATACATTTTGACAGTTATGGCTGATAACCAAAAACACGAAATTGTTTGGAAAGAAAATCGCATTTCAAATAATGACAATACCGAAAATTTATTTCAACTTATTGAGATTATTCAAAATACTATATCAAAAAAATAGTTTTTTTTAAAATTACAAACTATATATTTTATTTTGTTTTTACATAAAAACTATATATAACATATTATAAAGCCACAAACACGCAAAAGCTATTTTTATGAAAATAGGAAAATAAAATTTTAGAAAATAATTCTCCAAAAAAGACACATCTTCAATATTTTCAATTCCTAAATTCTCAATTTCAGGGTTTTTCTTTGCTTGGTCTATTTTTTTTATCAAATCTTTACAATCTGTATCTAAATCAAAAATACTTATTTTGATGTCATTTGTATTTTCATTTGTTTTAAGGTTTAAAATTACATCAGTTGTAGTTTCTTCATTTTCTTTTTCTTTGCTTAAATCTATTATTATTTTTTTGAATACTTCTATTTTAAATGAAATGATTTCTTCCCATTTTATTGTTTTATTTATTGAAAATATAAAAACACCTGTGTCAGTAAGTTGTAATTGAATTGTAGGATTTTTAATTTTTTTAATAGCGTGTGTCATACGCCACGCCAAAAAAACAAAAGCAATAAGATAACCATTAAAATACAAATTATTTTCTTGCAATAAAAAAGAAAAAGAAACCACAAAACCGCATACCAATACAAAAAGTATCACCAATATTTCCATAGTAAGCCTAAAAGTTTCTTTGGGCTTAAAAAATGTTTCTGTATTTTTCATTTTTTTAGATAAAATATTTTTCAAATTTACCATTATTCTAAAAAAATAAAAAAAAATCTCCACAAATTAAAAAAACTTGTGGAGATTTTTTTTATTTAGGAATATGTGAATTTTGCGTTTCACAGGCATAAATGCCTGTGCTTTACATAAAAACCATAACAATCTTAAAATCCTGAATTATCCAAAAAATCTTAAAATCCTGCTCTTATTTGGCTGTTTCATTCCTAATTCCTAATTCCTAATTCTTAATTACTTCTTATTTTTCGCTTCTTGTTGTTCTTTTGCTTTTCTTTGTGCTTCCTCCATCATTTGCATAAAACCAGATTTCTTTTTCTCGGTTTTGGGTTTATTTTTATAATCCTCAAAACTTTTTCGGATTTTGGCTTCATCAACCAACGTATATTTAATGGCTTGTTGTTGTCCCAAACTTATAAGATTTTGCACCAAATAAAAGAAACTCAAACCTGCTGGATAACCATTCATCACAAACAAAAACACCACAGGCAATATATATTGCATATACATCATTGCACCTTGTTGTTGGGTAGCTTGACCTTGTGCAGTATAATATGTAAGCAAAAGCGTAGAAAGTGTCATCAATATTGCAAAAATACTAATATGACTTCCAAATCCTGGCAAATAAAATGGTAATTTCAAAATATTATCGTAGGTAGAAAGGTCGTGAGCCCACAAAAAAGGAACGTGTCTAAATTCTATCGCATTTGGAAAAAACATAAACATCGCAAACAAAATTGGCATCTGCAACAACAAAGGCAAGCAACCACTCAACGCAGCAAAAGGACTTGAACCTAATTCATTATAAAGTCGCATTTGTTCAGCTTGTACTTTTTGTTGTTCTTCCATTGTCAAATCAGCACGATTTAGGCTGTTTTTTTCCTTAAAAGCATCTAATTCTGGTTTAATAATGCCATTCAACACATTCATCTTTGCCATTGAAATATACGACTTATAAGTAAGTGGCAACAAAATGGTTTTGATGAGTAGCACCGTCAAAATGATAATCAACCCAAAATTCCCCACAAAAGAAGAACAGAATTTGAAAATTGGAATTATCAAATATTCAGCAAATACACTCACAAAACTCCAACCCATATAAATATTGTATTGGAAACCTGATGTTTTGGTCGCAGTAAGTGCATTGTAGTCATTAGGCCCAAAATACAATTTGAAATTCGCTTTTCCATTATAAAAATCTTGTGCATTAAACAAAATATCAGCTTCTGCAGTTTTTACAATTTTTTTGTTTTCTACATCAGTTGTTGCACGAATATTCGTTTGTGCAATGTTATTATTACTTGCAATAAACGCAGTCGCAAAGAATTTTTGTTTAAAACTTACCCAAGAAATTTCGCCTGTGATAGCGGTTTCTTGTGGGTCGTTGGAAGGCCAAGTCAGATAATTATAACCATCTTTTTTGGTATAATAATTTATGGTAGCATAATAACGATTTTGCTCCAAATCTTCATCTACTGAAGGCATATCATTTATCCAAATTAGGCGAGCTTGTTGAGCGGTTGGGATTTCTTTTTCAAGTCCTACAAATTCAATTTTGTATTTCACCGCAAAACCTTCTTTTTCTAAGGTGTAATATTGCCTAATGTATTGTTTTTCGTTCAATTTTGCTTCCATCATCACCTCATTTTCGCCTTTTTGGGTAGCGGTATAAGGTAGTTGAAAAATATCCAACTCACGTTTTTCAGCAGTTTTTACCAAAAGGCTCATTGCATTGTTATCATTTGTAACAAGCTCTATAGGTTTTTTGGTAAAAAAATCGTTGTAATTTTTGAGGGTAGCAAGGTTGATTTTACCGCCTTGTGTTTGGATTTGCAAAGATAAATCTTTGTTTTGAAGGACAATATTTTTGGCAGTTGTGGGCGTTACCTGTGCAAAACTTCCTAATATTTGTACACGTTTTGCACTGTCATCAGGCAAAATTTGTGCTTGTAAAAGGGCTTTTTTGCGTTGAATAACTGCTTTTTCTGATTTTTTTTCGTCTTTTTTTTGCTCAGGTGTTGGTGCAACAGGCGAAAAAAATTGAAAATAGAGCGTAAGCATCAAAAAAATGAGCAATAACCCTGTGAGTTGATTCCTTTCCATTGGTTTTTTTATGTATAAAAATGGATTTTTTTTAAATTTTTCTTTAAAATTTCTTTTTTAATTTATTTGAAATGCAAAAATAGTCAAATTTTTTATAAAAAGTTTATAATAATTTGAGTGGTCTGCACCTGTGCAGTTTTAACCCTTAGGGTGTTGTTTAAAAAAATTTCCAATTTTTTTAAACAACACCCTAAGGGTTAAAATTCTCTTAAAACTATTTTCCTAAAATATTATTTGGAATTTTTTAAAATTAATAAAATTGGGCAACCGAAAGGGTTGCCCCTACGATATTTTTAAAAAATTCTCTAAAATTTCCTCGCCTACTTTTGCACTTTTTTCAGGGTGAAATTGCAAGGCAAAAAAATTATCTTTTTCCATACCTGCACTAAATTTTATTCCGTAATCTGTAATAGAATTGCTTTCTTGATGCACAGGCACATAATAACTATGCACAAAATAAACAAATTGTTCATTTTGTGGATTTTTTTCAAAAAAATCACTTTCAAAAAGTTTCCCTTTTAGGTTTGTGATGGTATTCCAACCCACGTGAGGGACTTTTTGGGAAATTTCAGTTGAAAATTTCAAAACTTCTTGCCCAAAAATTCCTAACGTTTTGGTGTTATTTTCGTGTGAAAAACTTGCCATTAGTTGCATTCCTAAGCATATTCCCAACACAGGTTGGGTAAGCGTAGGAATAAACACATCTAATTTTTGTTTTTTGAGGTGTTGCATTGCGGTACTTGCTTCACCTACACCTGGAAAAATGATTTTTTCAGCATTTTTTAGGGTTTCTATATCGTCAGTTAATATCGTTTCAACGCCCAATCTCTCCAACGCAAATTGAACCGATTGCACATTGCCCGCAGGATATTTTATAAGAGCAACTTTCAAAATGTTGAATGGTAAATGTTGAATGGTAAATGAAACAGCCAAATAAGAGCAGGATTTTTAGGATTTTAAGATTAACAGGATTTTATGGAATATTTCATTGAACCTTAAACTTTAAACCTTGAACTTTAAACCTTGAACTTTAAACCTTAAACTAAAATTATGCTTTCCAATCTTTTTATGCTTTCTTCTTTACCAATTATTTGCATAATCATTGCCAAATCAGGGCCTGCACTCACACCAGAAAGACCAAGACGAACCGCAGGCATAACTTTGCCCATTTTCAAACCACTTTGTTCAACCAAAGTGTGCAAATCGTGTTTTAAAGGTTCGTGATGCCATTCACCTGTGTAATTTTTTAGAAAATCAAGGTAAGACTTCACAAAGTTTTTAGATTCTTCATTCCAATTTTTAGCCATTGCTTGTTCATTGTAAGCATCAGGAGTTTTGAACAAATAAATAGCTTCTTTCCAAAAATCATCAGGAAAAGTAGCTCGGTCTTTCATCATTTGGCAGATGATAATTGCTTGTTCATCACTTAGATTTTCGCCTAAATTTTGTGTTTTTAGACCATTTTTTAAATAATCTACAAGCGTTTTATCAGATTTTTGGCGTAAATAATGTTGATTAAACCATTTTGCTTTGTTAATATCAAATTTTATTCCTGCTTTTCCAACCCTTTCAAGGCTAAATTTTTCAATCAATTCTTCCATACTAAAAATTTCTTGGTGGTCGCCAGCATTCCAACCCAACAACGCCAAAAAATTATTAACCGCTTCAGGCAAATAACCTGCTTCTTTAAAGCCTTGTATAATATTAGAGGTTTCTTGTTCAAACCAATCCAAAGGAAACACAGGAAAACCATATTCTGCAGCTTTTCTTTTGCTTAATTTACCTTGTCCATCAGGATTTAATAAAAGCGGAAGGTGTGCAAATTGTGGCATTTCCCAACCAAAACATTGGTACAAAAATACGTGAATAGGTGCAGAAGGCAACCATTCTTCCCCACGAATTACGTGGCTAATTTCCATCAAATGGTCATCAACTACATTGGCAAGGTGATAAGTAGGCATTCCGTCTGATTTCATAATCACTTTGTCGTCCAAAGTTGCAGTATGCACATTTACCCAACCACGAATAATGTCTTGGAAACGAATTTCGTCTTTACGAGGCATTTTTAGGCGAATAACATAAGGCGTTCCATTTTCCAAAAGCGTTTTTACTTCGTCCTCTGGTAAAGTCAAGGAATTGCGCATTGTGCTACGTGTGATAGCATTGTAAGATGGATTTTTGGATTTAGCTTGTTCCAATCTTTTACGCATTTCTTCCAATTCTTCGCTTGTATCAAAGGCATAATATGCAAAATCTTTTTCTACAAGTTCTTCTGCATATTGTTTGTACATTTTTTTGCGTTCTGATTGGCGATATGGGGCGTGTTTTCCGCCTATTTCAGATGATTCATCAGCAGTAATGCCAAGCCATTTTAAAGCATCAAATATGTAACTTTCTGCACCTTTTACAAAGCGAGTTTGGTCAGTATCTTCGGTTCTGATGATAAATGTGCCATTGTGTTTTTTGGCAAAAAGATAATTATACAATGCGGTTCTTACGCCTCCTATGTGTAATCCGCCTGTGGGACTTGGGGCAAAACGCACTCTTACTGTGTTCATTGTGTTTTTTATGATTTTTTTTGTATTTTGTTTTTTTATTAAAATATTTTATTTTTTAAAATATGAAAATCAGTATAAAATTTTGATTTTTATTACTATTTTAAATAAATATTTTTAATTTTGGTTTGGCTTTGATTGGTTAACCTGCAAGTGATTGGACAACCGCAATATTGATAATATTGGGCAACCGCAAGGGTTGCCCCTACAAAAATCGTATCTTTGGCTGTTTCATTCATCATTTAACATTCATCATTTCTCTTTTCTTCTTTTCATTTCTTTACTCACCAGATTGTATTCTCTGCTACTTTGTCCTGCAACAGAAGTATTTTCTTTTGCTCTGCGAATAAGATAAGGCATTACAGATTTTACTGCACCATAAGGCAGATATTTTGCAACATTGTACCCAGCTTTTGCAAGATTATACGAAATGTGGTCGCTCATACCATAAAGTTGTGCAAAGAAAAAACGTGTATCCTCAGGCGAAATATTATTTTTTGCTAATAAATCAGCCAAATAAATGCTACTTTGTTCGTTGTGTGTGCCTGCACATATTGCGATTTTATTTTCCAAACAAAAATCCAACGCCAAATTAAAATCTCTATCTGATGCTTCTTTGTTTGGTTGAATTGGGTCAATATAACCTTTTTCTTTTGCTCTTGCACGTTCTTTTTCCATATAAGCCCCTCTAACTATTTTTCCAGCGAGTTTATAACCTGTTTTTTGGGCGTGAATTTGGGCATTTTTTAGGTTTTGCAAAGAAGCGTGGCAATACATCTGATACGTATTATAAACAATAGGTTTTTCTTTGTTAAATTTTTCCATCATTTGATACGCTACTTCATCTATGATATTTTGTACCCAAGATTCTTCTGCATCAATCAAAATACGTACATTATGATTATAAGCGGTTTCACAAATATCCTCAATACGAGCTTGTGCGAGTTTCCAAGCTTGTTTTTCTGAAACAGTAAGATTTTCGTTTGCTTGTAATTTTGCCAAAATATCAAAATTAGCAATACCTGTTACTTTAAACACCGAAAACGGAATTTTCTTTGGTGCTTCGCTTGCTCTTATGATAGTTCTTTTGACTTCTTGGGCAGTAAGATTAAAACCTCTTTCGGTTTTTTCGCCTTCCACCGAATAATCCAAAATTGTTCCTACGTTGTATTTATACAATTTTTCAATGGTTTTTTTACAATCATCAATATCCACACCACCACAAAATTGTTCAAAAACCGTTAATTTTATCGCCCACTGCACAGGCAAATGCCAATCAAGGGCAAAAGTAACAAGTTTTGTCCCAAAATTCACAAGCCATTGCTGATTGATGGTTTTGAAAAGCCAATAAGTGCGTTGAAGTTCAAAATCTGATTTTGCAGAAAATGCAATTTCTGTGTCTTCAAATGATAAAGCCATATTTTTAATGTTGAATGGTAAATGTTGAATGATAAATGAAACAGCCAACAGCCTTTTTTACAACCAAATTTAATGTTAAATGAAACAGACAAAGCTAATAGCTTTTTTAAAAACCAAATTTAATTTTGTTTATAAAAAAGAAATTTCTGCAAAGATAACAAAGTAAAATATTATTTGGTTATGATTTTTTTATAATTTTTATAATTTTTTCAAAAAAATAAAAAAATGATTTCTTAAAAAATTAAAAAAAATAAAATAAATTTGTAAAAATTTAGTGATAAAACCTAAAAACAAAAGCCTTTTTTGAATTTGTTTTTCCAATTTCTTTTTTCCAATTTCTTTTTTTCCAAAAAACCTTTTATTAAAATAAAAAATACAAATGACTTTATTAGAACTTCTTGTAAAACAAGGTAATTATTTTCGCAATCAATTTGATAAAAAACAAAGAAATCCAATTGAACGCCAAAAAAAACAACTTCAAAAATTACTAACCAAAGCCCGCTACACACAAGTAGCCAAAGTGTATGATTTTGAAGAAATTTTGGATAAATCTACCCAAAATAATAAGGCTTTTTTTGATGCTTTTAGAAAAAATGTGCCTATTTTTAATTATGAAAAAATTTATAAAGAATGGTGGTACAAAGAACGTGAATTGGGCGAAAAAAATGTAACTTGGAAAGGAAAAACTAAATATTATGCGTTGAGTTCTGGCACTTCAAGTGCAACAAGCAAATATATTCCTGTTACAAGTGCAATGATAAAAGCTATCACAAACACAAGTTTGATGCAATTTTTGTCTATTCCTGATTTTAAAGATATTCCTGCAAAGGTTTTTAGCAAAGAAATCTTAATGCTTGGCGGAAGTACCGACCTCCAATATAGAGAAATGGGAAAAGGCTCTTTTTATGAGGGTGATTTAAGTGGAATTACAGCAGGAAATATTCCTTTTTGGTTTCAACATTATTACAAACCAGGCAAAAAAATTGCTTCTCATAGTGATTGGGACGTTAAACTCAAAGAAATTACCTTGCAAGCAAGCAAATGGGATATTGGTTATATTGCAGGAAATCCTGCGTGGTTGCAATTATTGTTGGAAAGTATCATCAAGCACTACAACGTGAAAAATATTCACGAAATATGGCCTAATCTTTCTGCTTTCGCTTATGGAGGGGTTTCTTTTGAGCCTTACAAAAAAGGTTTTGAAAAACTTTTAGGACAACCTATCGTGTATATTGAAACATATTTGGCTTCTGAAGGTTTTGTAGCGTACCAAAAACTCCCAAATCATAATATGACTTTGGCATTACAAGGTGGTATATTTTTTGAATTTATCCCTTTTAATGAACAAAATTTTGATGCTGACGGTGAAATTATCGGAACACCACAAACCTTGCTAATTGATGAAGTGGAAGAAAACAAAGATTATGCGTTGTTGATGACAACTTGTGCAGGTGCTTGGCGTTATTTGATAGGTGATACTGTGAGATTTACCGACAAAAAAAATTGTGAAATCATTATTTCAGGGCGTACAAAGCATTTTTTGAGCCTTTGCGGTGAGCATCTTTCTGTGGATAATATGAACAAGGCAATAGAATTAACTGCGGAACACCTTAATTTTTCGGTAAAGGAATTTACAGTTGCAGGTGTATCACGTCCTGATGGTTATTTTGAGCATCATTGGTTTATTGGCTCTGATGATAAAGTAGATGAAAGCCAATTAAAAGAAATTTTGGATAATAACCTCAAAAAACTCAATGATGATTATGCAACAGAACGCAAAGCGGTTTTGCGTGATGTGGTTGTAAAAATAATTCCTACCCAAAAATTTTATGATTGGCTCGCAAGCAAAGGCAAAATGGGCGGACAACATAAATTTCCTCGTGTATTGAAAAAAACACAAATTGAAGATTTTAAATCATTTATTTAAAAAGTTCAAAAGTTCAAAAGTTCAAAAGTTTAAGAAGTTCAAAAGTTTAAGAAGTTCAAAAGTTCAAAGGTTCAAATTCAAGACATATTTTGTTTCCTTATATTTAGTTGTCATTGCGTAGCAATCTGGCTGTTTTTGTGTAGGAAACAGCTATATTACTATGGAATGACACAACTATTTTTTTCCTTTTTCCATAAAAATTATCAGAAAACCAACATTTTTACTAAAAAAAAATTTACGATAATTAAAAAAACAGTGTTTTTTTTGTACTTTTGCATTTACAAAAAATCTAAATTTTAATTTTATTATTTAAAAAATTTAATTTATCCAAAAAATACATCTTCTTTTTTTACGATTTTTGTAAGATGTGTTGATTATTTCCTTATTATTATGCAAGCAATTCTTAACGAACAGGAAATTTTGCGTAGAGAAAAACTCACGCAAATCCGACAAATGGGCATTGAACCTTATCCTGCTGAATTATACCCTGTAAATGCTTATACTAAGGACATAAAAAAGAATTTTGTGCCTGGCACGCCTCCTGATACCAACAATATTGTCCAACTTGCAGGGCGTTTGATGAGTTTTCGCATACAAGGAAGTGCGTCTTTTGCAGAATTACAAGACAGTACAGGTCGCATACAAATTTATGTAAGGCGTGATGACCTTTGTCCTTCTGAAAACAAAGAATATTACAATACCTTTTTTAAAAAATTATTGGATATTGGCGATTTTGTGGGCATAAAAGGTTATGTTTTTCAGACACAAGTAGGCGAAATAAGTATTCACGTTACAGAAATTAATCTGCTTGCTAAATCACTAAAAGCACTTCCTATCGTAAAAACTGATGAAAATGGTGTTTCTTATGATGAAGTTACAGACCCAGAATTTAAGTATCGCAGGCGTTATGTGGATTTAGTCGTTAATCCAAAAGTAAAAGATGTATTTTTAAAACGCACAAAAATATTTCAATCTGTGCGTGATTATTTGAATAGTTTTGAATATTTGGAGGTAGAAACACCTATTTTGCAGGCAATTCCAGGCGGTGCAACTGCTCGCCCATTTATTACCCATCACAACGCTTTGGACATACCGCTTTATATGCGTATTGCAAATGAATTGTATCTCAAAAGGCTCATTGTAGGTGGTTTTGAGGGCGTTTATGAGTTTGCAAAGGATTTTAGAAATGAAGGAATGGACAGAACCCACAACCCTGAATTTACGGTTTTGGAGCTTTATGTGGCGTACAAAGATTACATTTGGATGGCAGAATTTACAGAAAATCTTTTGCAAAAAATTGCAATGGATTTGTATAAAACAACTGACGTACAAGTTGGCGAAAAAACAATTTCATTCAAAGCACCTTTTCAACGCCTCACAATGTACGAGGCAATTGAAAAATATACAGGCATTGATATTAGCCAAAAAAACGAGGAAGAATTACGTGAAGTTTGCAAAAATCTTAAAATAGATGTGCCTGCACACGCTGGAAAAGGCAAATTGATTGATGAAATTTTCGGAGAAACCTGCGAACATCACCTTATCCAACCTACATTTATTACAGATTATCCTGTGGAAATGTCGCCTCTTACCAAAAAACACCGCTCAAAAGCTGGACTAACTGAAAGATTTGAGTTAATTGTGAATGGAAAAGAAATTTGCAACGCATATTCAGAATTAAACGACCCAATAGACCAAAGGGAAAGGTTTGAGGAACAAATGAAATTACAAGCGAGAGGTGATGATGAAGCAATGTTTATTGACCAAGATTTTCTAAGGGCTTTGGAATATGGTATGCCTCCCACATCAGGAATTGGTTTTGGAATGGATAGAATTACAATGCTTTTCACAAACCAAAGTTCAATTCAAGATGTATTATTTTTTCCACAAATGCGTCCAGAAAAAATAATTGAAATGGCAAAAACCGAAGATTATTTGACGATTGGTGTAAGAGAGGAATTAATTCCTATTCTACAAAAACTAAATATTATGACCATTGCAGAACTTAAAAAGGTAAATCCTAACAAACTTTTTGGTGATATGGGTGGAATGCGTAAAAAATTAAAACTTGACCAAGTAAAACTTCCTACAAAAGAAGAAATAGAAGGGTGGATAAATTCTTAATTATGAATTAAAAATTATGAATGAAACAGCCAAATGAGAGCAGGATTTTCAGGATTTAAAGATTAACAGGATTTTTATTAGGAATTATTTTTTAAATAATTAAAATAAAATAGGAACGCTTTTAAGGAACGAAAATTAAATAACTTACTAATTTGTTGTTAAACATTTTTCAAAAAAATGGTCTGTACCGTAGTTTACGAAGGTCTGACCACTTTTTTGAAAAATTACCAAAGTCGTATTTTATTTATTTCCTATTCCTAAGCATTTTTTAATATTAAATGACAAATAAAAACAGCCAAATTTCTTAGTATTTCTAAGGAATTTGGCTGTTTTTATTTTTTAATTGTGTGATAATTGACAAGTACAAAGAAAATTGAACTTTTGCCCCTTGTATTTATTTCCCCTTTGGGGGTTAGAGGGCTTCTTTTTACAAATCAAATCTCGCAGAGAAAAATACCCCAAATTTACGAATATTTGGTTCATCAAGGTAAGTGGTTCTGTGTAAGAATGTTACCCTAAAAAATTTAAAAATATTGCTAATTCCATATCCAAGCTCTACATATGGTGTTTCACCTAATCCTTTTGGTTGCACCATTGTATTACCAAATTGGTCAGTAAGCGGAACAAAATTTCTATTTTCATCTCTTAAATTTCCCCAAAGAACATTTGCTGCAACAAAAGTACGTAATTTCCATTTTCTGACATAAGGAATACTATTAAAAAATAATCCCTTAAAATTATGTTCTAAATTCAAAGAAACGTGTCTATCACTCGCAAATTCCAAGAAATTCATCAAGCCATATCCATAAAAATTGTAGAATACACCTCTATTTCCCACATGAACCTCCAAAAGTGGATAAGGCAATTTGGAAGGTGTGTAAGAACCTGTAAGTGAGTAATAACTACGTCCCAATGACCCCAAATTAACACTTTGGTCAAATGCCAAAGAAAATTTTTCATAATGAAAATCGCTATTGAACAACCCTTTTATACCCATTGTGTAGCGAAATGTCATAATAGGCAATTTGGCTGTTCCCATACTTCTACGATAATTCCCTGCATAATAAAAAGTTTCTTGCTTTGCGATGCGTGTTTCAAATATTATTTCAGAAGTTGTAAAATTATTATCAATAGATGTAAGGTCATTTGGGTCAGAAAGAAATGCAAAATGTTTTCCAATTTGTGAATATTCCCTGTGCCTAAATTTTACGGATTGTGTAAAACCTTTAAAGAAATCGGTTTGTACTGCCATAAAATTTTCTTTCCTAAAAAATGGACTTCTTTGGCTTACATTCCCAAAATTTAATGACGCCAAAAATGCCCCTGAACTTGCCAAAGCATCTGTATTATTGGCTATTTGCATAATATCTTCATTTCTACCCAAAATTATTTCTGTCCATATCTTACGTGAAGGCAAAAAACGCATTTGTCCGCTATATTTAAACCTTTTGTCTGCCACCCCATAAGCCCCATAACCTGAAAATTCAAACCATCTGCTAAATTTATCATTGGTACGCATACCAAATCTATAACGGTGTCCTTCTATATCATTGAAAGCGTATGTAAATGCTAAATTACCAAAATCAACTTTTCCAACGGTTTTATATCCTGAACTTACTATTTTGATGATTTCGGTGTAGGTTTTTATCAAAGGAATTTGTTTGATGGTATCAATGATAGCATACGTTTTGATTTCTGACGAAGTAAGCGAATCGTGGCGTGCAGTAAGCCAATAATCTTTGTCATAATTTTTTGAATTAGCGTCCATTTCTATAGCATCTCTAAAAAATTTAAGCGGATGGGTTTTATCCAATTCAATTTTTTTATTAGAAACATAAAATTTAGCTAAAAAACCTGCTGATTTTTTGGTAAGTTCTGCAATATCCACCAAAACCCTTGTTTTTACAGGCATCCACGCACTTGCTGTGGTAGGTGCAAGCTCTTGCTGTATTTTGAGTTTTTCTATAAAGTTAATATTTGCATCTTTGGTAATCGCAACATCAATTTGACGAAGTGCAAAAGTTTCATAATCAATCCAAATATTTCCTGTAAAAGCCAAATCAGCACTTCTGCGTGGTTCTACTTCTATCAAATAACACCTTTTTCCTGCCAAATTTGCCATACTGTCCGCCAAATAATAATTGTAATGTGATTTCCAACTATTAGCCAAAGGCGAAACAAAATCTTTTCCCAAAACTTTCATCCAATTTTGATAAAAATTATATTCTTGGAAAGATGCCCCTAATATTTGGGTAACAGGCGAATCATCACCAAAACCAACCCCTTCAATTTTGGTTTTCATTACCACCTCTTTTTTACGTTCTGGGCTTTTTTGGTAATAAAATTTTGAAATAGTTTCAGAAATGAAAAGCGGAATGAGTGGTTTTCCTTCTTCATTGGTCAATCCGCCCAAACTGTCCATTGCTCCTTTGATTTGTTTTACAACTTTTCTTTTAGAAAAACTTTCGGTGATATTGTCCATATCAATTTCCATTTTTACATAACTTTCATATTCGTATTGTGATAATTTGCGTTTGTCGTGTTTGTCTTTGTTAGCAAGCACTTTACGCATAATAGGATATGCTTTGTCCTCTCCTACCTTTATCTCAACCACATCTTTTTTTTCACTTTCTTCATCAAGTTGAAAATTACACAAAAAAATATTTGGGTCTTTGTCTTTTTGCAAAGTTTTGATAGGTTTTATTTTGCTGATATAACCTGAAAATAACACAGTAATACTATCATTGAGTTCTTGTGCGGTTACGCCTGTAATGGTAAAATATCCATCAAAATCTGTAACAGCTCCCAGCGTTTTTTTGCCTTTTACAAAAACCTCACCACCCAAAAGTGCTTCATTGTTGCTCGCATCAGTTACTTTGCCTTTTATGGTAAATTGTGCGTATGAATTTTTTGAATAAGAAAACAAAAAAATAAATAAAATTATAAAAACATTAAATTTCAAAAAATTAAAAAGATTATTCATAACAAAAATGTGATGATGGAAAAAGTGCCTTAAAAAACAAGTATGTTTCTTAAAAAAACAATAAACTTGGTTATTTTTATGTTAAATAAAAAGCTAAGTAAATAAAAAACTGATAAAATTACAAGAAATAACGAAATTTCTTTTAATTTTTTAATTTTAATACAATACTAAAAAAATATTTATTCTGTTTGTAAAAAAGGTCTGAATGTGTATTCAGACCTTTTTTTATTTTTAAAATAAATACAATTATATAGTTTGATTTTTTATAATAAATTTTTAATAAAATCTAAAAAAATATTTAATTTTAAATTAAACTATTTTTAATTTTGACAATCTAAATATTAAACTTGACTAAATACTATTAAAAAATTTATGAAAAATCTTGTTGTATTCCTTTTATTTTTTACATTTTTCTCAAAAAATACACTTTTTGCCCAAACCAAAGAATATTTGTATAGCATCAAAATTCATCAAAAAGAGGTTTTGGATAGTATTCAAGACCACGAAGACGCTCAAATGGACACAAAAGACCAAATTATTCTCCAACTTGGATATATGAATAATGTCAATTACAGAGCGAGAAATTATGGTTACAATGGTTTTACGCCACAAATTACCTACAAATTTAATTTTGGGCTTTCGCTTTATGCAAGTGCAAATTATTGGGGGAGTTTTAGTAATAATGTAACCACAGCAACGACTGTAAAGCGTACAACGCCTCGTAGGCACTTGGGCGTGGTCAAATATGACACTACAACCACGACTTATCAAGCAATGACAAAACACCTCACACAAACGAGTTTGGGCATAAGTTATGAAAAAATGCTTTTCAATGACAAATTATATTTTGGTATTTCTTACGAACATTGGTTTTTGAGAAATGGCACAAATGCTGAAAAAAATGCAATGAATAATTTTCTTGCTTTGGATTTGAGTTATAACTTTTTTGATTTTTTAAACTTAAATGCTTCCACATATTATATGTTTGGCAATCAAAAATCTTATCAAATCAATCTTGGATTTTCTAAAGATTTTGAGTTTAGGCGTGTATTGGGGGCGAGAAAAATCGTTTTTTCGCCTGCTGTGGTAGCAATGTTGGGCAATGAAAATGTATTTCCATTTAGTAAAAATTTTAATTATGCTAATAGCCAAGAAGAAAACTTTTTTGGGATAATGGGCTATAATTTTTCTTTGCCTATTGCCTACCAAACCAAATATTTTGAAATCACGCCAAGTTTCAATTATAGTCTGCCAATGAATACCAATGCAGATGAAAGTTCGCAGAATTTTTTTTATTTTAATATGAATCTGACTTATAAAATTCCTCAAAAATAACGAAACGCCCAACGCTTGGAGGGTTTCAAACCCTCCAAGCTTTAAACAGTCTTAACTAAAAAAATATATGAAACCTGAATTTCAAATTTTCCAAACCAAAACCGCAACACGTTGGCATAGATTTCTATGGTTTTTACGTTTTGCTTTTGTGGCAAGCATCATAGGCATTTCTATTGTGTTGTTGTCAGTTTATCTCAAATCTTCCGCACAATTACCAAGACTAATTAGCAATGAAGAAAAATTAAAAAGTTTAATCAATCCTGAAAGTCCTATTCACATTGCCAATCAACACGCAAAAGATTTTCATTTAACCAAAAAAGAACTTCTCCAAGAAACCAAAAAAACAGAACGCAAACACGCTCACCCTGATTTGAAAAAACAAGTGCGTGCTGGTTTTTATGTGAATTGGGACGTACAATCTTATTTTTCTTTGCGTTCCAATATCAGCAAAATGAATATGGTTTTGCCTGAATGGTTTTTTATTGGCGACAAAGACACCGTTATTGTCAATATTGATGAAAGGGCAATGAAATTTTTGCGTGAGTATCCTAACGTAAAAGTTGTGCCAATGATTTCAAATTTTTTTAATGGTGGTTGGAATGGTAAAAATGTAGAAAGAATTATTGCCTCTGCTGAATTACGTACAAAATTTATCCAAAGTGTTTTAAGAAATTTGAAAAAATATAAACTCAATGGCGTAAATATTGACTTTGAAGCAATGGAAGGCGAAACTGTTACAGGTGATTTGATTGATTTTCAAGTGGAATTATACGAAACCTTGCACGCAGAAGGCTTTTTAGTAACACAAGACATTGCACCTTTTAATACAGATTATGACCTCAAAGACCTCCAAAAATACAATGATTATCTTTTTGTAATGGCTTATGACGAACATTTTGCACAAAGCAAAGCAGGAACTGTCGCTGGGCATAAATGGGTTGAAAAAGTAATTGAGGATATTGTAAAACAAGTTCCAGAGGAAAAAATTGTGCTTTGTATTGCAGGTTATGGCTATGATTGGGGCGAAAAAAGTGTAGGAAATAGCATCACTTTTCAAAGGGCGATTGCGGTTGCCAAAGAAAATAAAGCCCAAATTAAATATGACAATACCCATTATAATCTACATTACGATTACATAGATGCAGATAAAAAGAAACATCAAGTATTTTTTTGTGATGCAGGCTCTAATTTTAATGCAATGCGAAGTGCAAGCGATTATGGACTTTCAGGCGTGGCATTGTGGCGTTTAGGTTCGGAAGACCCAAGATTATGGGAATTTTTTAATTGGGATATGAGTTTGGAAGATTTGCAAAAAAGAAATATTGACACCCAAAAACTTGACCACATTCCCGAAAACAATCATTTTGATTTTATTGGTGAGGGCGAAGTATTAGATATTGTAACTTCTTTCAAAAAAGGAAAAATTGATGTGGAAATTGAACCCAAAGAGATTCTAATTTCTGAACAAAAATATCAAGAATTACCTACCAATTATGTGATTAGAAAATATGCAAAAGGCAATAAACAAGTGGTTTTGAGTTTTGATGATGGACCTGATGAACGCTATACGCCTGCGATTTTGGATATTTTGAAAAAAGAAAAAGTACCTGCGGTTTTTTTTGTGGTGGGCATCAATGCAGAACATAATTTGCCACTTTTGAGGAGAATTTATGATGAAGGTTTTGAAATTGGAAATCACACATTTACACACCCAAACCTCGCAGAAGTCAGCGAATCAAGGGCTTTATTAGAATTAAATGCTACTCGTAGATTGATTGAGTGTGTCATTGGGCGTACAACTTTGCTTTTTCGTCCTCCTTACAATGCAGATTCGCAACCTGAAACAATGGACGAAATAAAACCTATTGAAATCAGCAAAAAAGACAATTATTATACCATTGGCGAATCTATTGACCCATTGGATTGGCAAAAAGGCATTACCGCAAAACAAATTTTAGACCGCATCAAAGCACAAGAAGACAATGGTTCTATTATTTTGTTACATGATGCAGGTGGCGATAGAAGCGAAACAGTGAAGGCTTTGCCTCAAATTATCAAATATTACAAAGAAAAAGGCTATGAATTTACAACTGTTGCCAAATTGATGGGCAAAACCAAAGACGAAGTAATGCCTCGTGTGAAACAGGGAAGTGAATATTATTTGGCTTATGCGAATTGGTTGGTTGCTTTTACGATTTATGAAATTGAATATTATTTGTTTGCGTTTTTCTTTTTGGCAATTATTTTATCATTTGGAAAAGTGCTTTTGTTGGCGTTATTGGTTTTAAAAGAAAAGATAATGATGCTTTACAAAAAACCAATTTCTCAAAATAATTCACAAAATTATACACCAAAAAGCGTTTCAATTATTGTTCCTGCGTACAATGAAGAAGTAAATATTGTCAGAAGTTTAGAAAATTTGTTGATGTCTGATTATCCAAATTTTGAAATTTTGTTTGTAGATGATGGTTCAAAAGACAATACTTTACAAATTGTTCAAAATCATTTTGCGAATAATCCAAAAATTACCATTTTAACCAAAATAAATGGCGGAAAAGCCTCTGCACTTAATTTTGGTATTGCACAAACAAAAGGCGAGATTTTGGTTTGCATTGATGCGGACACACAACTCAAAAATGATGCTGTAAGCGAACTTTTGAAATGTTTTGAAGATGAAAAAATTGGTGCGGTTGCGGGCAATGTGCGTGTAGGCAATGAGGTAAATTTGCTCACAAATTGGCAATCCATTGAATACATCACCAGCCAAAATTTTGATAGGCGTGCATTTGCCCAAGTCAATGCCATTACTGTAATTCCTGGGGCGATTGGAGCATTTAAAAAAGAGGCTTTGGTGTTGTCAGGTGGTTTTACAACTGATACTTTGGCAGAGGATTGTGATTTGACATTGCGAATTTTAAGACAAGGTTATCAAGTTACGTACAACAACCACGCCATCGCAATGACAGAAAGCCCAGAAACCTTAAAAATGTTTATCAAACAACGTTTCAGATGGGGATTTGGCATATTACAATGCCTTTGGAAACACAAAACCGCATTTTTCGGTATGAAAAATAAAGGTTTATCTTGGTTTGCGTTGCCTTGTATGTTAATATTTCAGTTTATTTTGCCTTTATTTGCACCGATTGCAGATGCTTTGATGTTGAGTAGTTTATTTTTTGCATTTTCAGGAATGGGCGAAGTAAGCACGATTTTGACACATTATGTTGCATTTATTTTGATAGATTTTTGCATTGCGTTGTTGGCATTTACCTACGAACACGCTCATTATTCAAAACTTTGGTTACTAATTCCACAACGATTTATTTATCGTTTTTTGATGTATTTTGTGTTAATGAAAGTATTTTTGAGGGCAGTAAAAGGCGAATTGGTTGGTTGGGGCATTTTGAAAAGAACAGGAAATGTGAAGGTGCAGACGAGCAAGATTTAATTTAAAAAATCATATAAAAACATTGCCCAAACGCTCTTTTTTGAGGTTTGGGCAATGTTTTTGTGTGAATAAATATTTTTCAATAATTATTTTATCAATTTCAAACTTTTTATTTTTATGTATAAATATTTTTTGTTGTATTTGGGTATTTTTTTAATTTCTTGTTCTAATTTATCAAGTAATAAAGAAAATAATGAAAACTCCAATTCATTAAATAATCCATTGGATAGCATACTTGGCGATAAAGTAGAGGACAGCAAAAGCAATAAAATAAGAAAAAATAATTTTGAAAAATTAAAAAATATCACGCTTAATGACCTTCAAAAACCATCAAAATTATACGACATTGACAAAAAAAATAAAAATTATTATGTTTTGACACAAAAGAAAAAATATTCATCAGCAAGATTATTTAATATTATTTTTAAAATAAAAAATGGAAGAATTCAAAATTATCACATAATAAATGACTTTTCTATAAAAGATTATTTGGTAATAGATGATAATTTAATAACGATTTGTGATGATAGAAAGAATACTAATACTTTTTGGGAAAGCAAAAGACAAATTAACATCACTAAATTTGATGAAAATTTTGGCGTAAAGTGGAATTATGAAATCAAAGTTGTAGATGATTTTTATTACAATTTGGAAGCCTCTCACATTGTTACAAGAGAACAGAAAACTTTTTATATCGTCCATCTCATAATAGGTTGTGATATGTGCCATAACGCAATAGAATTAGAACTGGATAAAAATGGAAAATATAAATCTGCAAAAGAAATTGACAGAGAACATTCTAAATCATTGTCAAAAGAGAAAATATCAAAAGTTTTTAAATAAAAAAAAGAAAAAATGAACAAAAAACCAAAAGAAGCATTAAATGAAAAAATATTTCTTATTCGCAAAAAAGTCTTTATTCACAATGATTTAGAAAATATATTTGTGGGTTTGGGTGATGTAATAGGCGTATTTGATGATGATGAAAATGCTTACAAAGTATTTCAAACTTACGAAAAACAAGATTATGATTTATCTGCACATCAAGAAATGCCCATTTTTTTTAAAATAAAAATGTCTTGGGATTTTTGGGGAGATGCAGGAGAATTTCCTTTTACAGTATTTGAAACTGAAATAGAAGAATTATATTTTTTGCAAAATAGTAAAGAAGAAGCTACTCAAAAAGCCATTGATATATGTTTTTTTTATCTTTGGCAAGATATGCTGGAAGAAACCAATGCAAATTTTATAGGTTTACAAGGAACACCTGCATATTTGAGTAAAACACCTGATATGTTGGAAAAATATTTACACGATTGTTGGTTTATAGATTATGACGAAGAAAACCAAAGAATTTGTCTTTCTTCTCAATTACTACATTCAGAATATTCTGATGACTTAGAAGATGCAAATAATGCAAAAGAATCAAAAAAAGAATTTGCAAATTTAATTCCTTTGCTTCTTCTAAAACCTTTTGAAATTGAAGAAATAAATTTAAAAACAATATTGGAAAGTGGCAATTAACAAAAGTAACAATAGAGTTCTTTAAATGAAACCATTTTGGAACACGGATTTTGCGGATTAACACAGATTTTCACGGATTTTTTTTCTTTTTTTCGTAAAATTTTGATAATTTTTACTAATTTTTAGACTTCATTTTAAAAACTCTAATGCAGGTAACCAAAAGGCTGTTGGCTGTTTCATTCATAATTCATAATTCATAATTTATAATTCATAATTCATCATTGATTACCCCATAATTGCCTTAAACGCCTCCAAACATCTATTTCTTGCAAAAGTATGTTCCACAATAGGTTTTGGATAAGAGTTTGTGCCATATTCAGGAATCCATTTTTTGATATATTTGCGTTCTTTGTCAAAAGTTTCCATTTGGGAAGTTGGATTAAAAATCCTAAAATAAGGCTGTGCATCACACCCTGAACTTGAAGCCCATTGCCAACCGCCATTATTTGCACTCAAATCATAATCCAATAATTTTTCTGCAAAATACGCCTCTCCCCAACGCCAATCAATCAAAAGGTGTTTTGTCAGAAAACTTGCCACAATCATACGCACCCTATTGTGCATAAAACCTGTAGCATTAAGCTCACGCATACCTGCATCAACTATTGGATAACCTGTTTTTCCCTCACACCATTTTTCAAATTCATCAGCATTATTAAGCCATTGAATTTTATCATAATTTGGTCTGAAAGATTTTGTAACTACGTGTGGGAAATGCCACAAAATATTCATATAAAAATCTCGCCAAATCAATTCATTAAGCCAGCTTTCGCTGTGTTCCATTGCCAAACGTGCTATTTTCCTAATGCTCAATGTTCCAAACCTTAAATGTATTCCTATGCGTGTAGTGCTTTGATAATGGGGAATATTGCGATTTTCGGTATAATTTTTAATGATATTTTCGTCAGGAATTTTGGTGGGAAATTGCAATCCTTTTGGCTCAAATTCCATATCTTGAAGTGAAATAATTGAATTTGGCAAAGAAAAAATATCTTGTTTCAAAAAATTTTCAAAATATTTTTCAGTAGGATAAGATTTTAAATAAAAATCATTTAAAGTTACTTTCCATTTTTTGGAATAAGGCGTAAAAACGGTGTAAGGCGTATTAGAACCTGATAAAATTTCGTCTTTTTCAAAAATACATTGGTCTTTAAAAGTAAAAAAATCAATTTTTTGAGCTTTTAAAAAATGTGTTATTTCTTCGTCCCTATCTTTGGCATAAGGTTCGTAATCGTGGTTTGTATAAACATTTTTTACAGAAAATTCCTTTAAAATTGCCTTAAAAACTGCCAAAGGTTTGCCATATTTTACCAAAATATTTGCATTGATTTTTAATAAATCTTGTTGCATTTCAGTAAGTATTTGGTGGATAAATTCCACTCTTGGGTCGTGTGGGTGAGGCAATTCATCTAATATTTGGGTATCAAAAATAAATAAAGGCAATACATTTTTATTATTTTTTAGGGCGTTAAATAATGCGGTGTTGTCGTCAAGCCTCAAATCACGTCTTAACCATACAATCGTAATAGGTGTTTTTTCAGTCATTTTTAGTTTTTTGTTTTAATTCAATTTCAAAAAAACTAATTATGAGAAAAAAGGTTTTTTTTTACCAAAAATTAAAACTAAAAAGACTTACCAAGTTTTCAAAACTTGGCAAGTCTTGTTTAAAATTACTTTTCAATCACCACTTTTGTAACCCAATTTTCTTTGAGATTAGGATTATTTTGTGGATTTTTTAAGGTGCAACGCAAAAAATAAACTGCATTTGCAATGTCCTTTGTATAAATATAAGAATTATCCACCGAAAATTCTCCTGTTTGAATAATTCTCCCATGAACATCAATCAAATCATATTTTATTTCCCCAACTTTCCTTAAAAATCCTTCCGAAACCTGTGCAACTTCTTTGATAGGATTAGGATAAACCCAAAAATCATTGTTTCCATTGCCATTATTTCCCCCATTTCCACCTAATCCTGTTGGTGCATCACCCACAATTACGAGTTGGGAGGTGATAGTTCCGCAATTATTAGCATTAAATGCTTGATAAGTAACTGTATAACTGCCTTTTTGGGTAAAATTATAGCTTGGATTTGCTTGATTGCTTGTAAATCCATTGCCAAAAGTCCAACTATGACGAACTGCATTTGGGTTTAAAGAGGTAAAATTCACAAAAAGAGGCACACCTCCCCCCAAAGTTGATGCACTAAATTGACTTTGAATACCTGATTGCACCACAAAAGGCTTGGTTATTTTTTTTGAACAAGTAAAATCTCCACTTACTTCCAATTCTGCAGTGTAATTTCCTGCAATATTTATCAAAAAAAATGGATTTTGAATAATCGCACTGTCTATTTTTTGGTTGCTTGCATTGAAAATACGCCATTTCCATTTGGTTGGTGGTGCAAAATTGGTGCTTGAAGGTGTGCTTTGGTCTGTGAAATTTACAAAATTTCCCACACAAGCTGTTCCAATCGTAAAATCAGGGGTTGGAATATCCTCTGGCTTGAAGGAAATGGTGCGATAACTGCTTGAAACACAACCAGCATCATCTGTTACAGCAAGCCCAACAATATATCTATCATTGGTTAGATAAGGAGAATTATTTGCCAAAAAAGGCGTTGAGCCTTGAACAGGTGCATTTACATTCCCTTTTCTAAGGTTTGTGAGGTTGATTGGGGCAGTTAAATAAGTTGTGCCATCTCCAAAATTCCAAAAACGATTTACTATTTGTCCCCCCAAAGCAATATCAGCATTTGGAATTGTGCTAATATCCTCAAAATCCACTGTTCCATTTGAACAATTCATTTGTTTTACCTTAAAATTTGCAACAGGATAATTGCTAATTCTGATGAGTTGGGTAAATGTATTTTCACAACCTGAAAAATTGATAACTTTGAGTTTTACCAGATAATTTCCTGCTTGTGTATAGGTAAAAGTAGGATTTTGTAAGGTGGAAGTTTGACCATTCCCAAAATCCCAAGACCAAGAACTTGCTTGTGATAGATTTCCTTGACTGATATTATTAAAAACGGTTGCCTCCCCCAAGCATTTTTCCAATGCTTGAAATTCTGCCACAACTGCATCTTTGACAATAGTGCTATCCATATACATATAATTGGAACTTATGGGATTTCGGTCTGAATTATAAGCGGTGTGTGTGATAAATTTTTTGCCTGGTGTGGAAAATGAAACACTTGGATTGGCAACATTTGTAAATTTTGGCGTGGCATCACAGACATTTGGAAAAATTATTCTAAATAAAACATTTCTATCTGACGGTGTTCTATTTATCGTAAAACCAACCCATTGTGAATCAATAATTGAAAAATTCAATGATGAATTTGCAGTTGTTGCCCTTGGACTTTCTAAAGGTTTTGAAAATACTCCAAAATCTCCCAAACGTGTATAGATGGGGTTTCCAAGCGGATTTGTTCTAAAATTTATTCTTGTTAATGTTCCAAAATTTGAAATAATAAAACCTACCAAATTTACTCCATCTTGCATCAGTTGGCACGCTTGCCAGCTTTCTATTGGATTATTATTAAGGGGAAAAGTGGTTGTGTAGTCAAGCAATTTAATATCAGGAGCATTTGAGGCTGTTAAGTTTGTTTTAAAATTGATAAGGTGTATTTTTTGGTCTATTCCACCGCCTCCATGCGTAAGTCCATACCAATTTCCCATATAATTTAGAAGACTTATTCCAAAAATATTTTGGATTGGTAGATTATTATTGTTTAAAACAGGAGGATTAACATGTCTTAAAATGGTGGGCGTGCTTTCTATATTTGTTCCAAAATCCAATATTTGAATGGCATTCGCAAAATCAATTTGAACAATAATGTATCTGTTATTTGGAGCATCATAGACCACATCTAAAAATGCAGAGTTTGTACTTGTCCAAGCAGGAATACTCACAAAACTTGTGGAAATGGTATCAGAAGCTAAACCATTTGGGAATTTCAACCTTGCAATTTTTTTTGAGGTGCGATTTACAATAAACCCATACCAAATTCCATTTGCTTTGATAAATTTAATGCCTTTTGGAGAGCTAAAAACGTTATTTATATTGCCCAAACTTTTTTCCACAGGCAAATTTCTTAAATCATCTCCAAAGTCAAGTCTCAAAAGTGTATTTGCATTTGCACCACCTTCTCGGTTGGTTACAAAGCCATACCATTTATTATTGACATTGTCCCAAACCGTACAAATACCTTCTGACCTATTTGAATTTTTCAAATTATTTTTTAATAATTCCACGCTTGGTGTATTCAAAAGGTCATTATTAGCACACATATCCCAATAATATTGTGGCGAATTAACAACAGGCGTGTTTAAAAAAACATTGGTATTTGGGCAAATAGTATCTCGCAAACCTAAATTTTGAGCATTCAATAATGAAAAATACCCAATGAAGAAAAATAGTAGTGATAAAAATGATTTTTGGGGCATATTTTTTTGATGTTGGATAGCAAATGATAAATGAAAAAGCCATTTATTACAAGAAAAACTAATTTTTTCTTAATTCTAATTTTCAATCACCACTTTTGTAACCCAATTTTCTTTGAGATTAGGATTATTTTGTGGATTTTTTAAGGTACAACGCAAAAAATAAACTGCATTTGCAATGTCCTTTGTATAAATATAGGAATTATCCAC
>JAAFIN010000209.1 GCA_013297825.1 Cytophagales bacterium | reverse complement strand
ATTTATGCTCGTATTCAAAGTGTTATTGACACCATCAAAAAACATGGACTTAACGTTTTTCAAACACTCAAAAATATTAACCTTTATCAAAATTTTTCCTTTTTTCAAAAGGGCTAAATAGTTACAAATATTATTCTCAAAACCTAAAATTTTTATGATTTTTTTCCAAATGTTGATATTAAATATTTTTATATTTTTAGGTGTATTTTCTATTATTTTGCCCATTGTTAGTGGACATTCATTTGGAGGTGTTGATATAACAATAGTATTTACATTATTTTTTGTGATATTATTTAACTTAACTATATTTTTAAGTAAAAATCAGAAACAAAAATATTATGACATAATCAAACCATATCATCCTTTCGCTTTTTATTTTATTTTATTTTGGACATTTTTAAAAACCTTAGTTGTTATAGCTTTGATTAGAAATTAATATTTTTAGTTTTTCAATTAAGTTAGTGGTGTCTAATTTTTTCTTATTGCTTATGAAAGTTTCAAAAAAAGATTATTTATTTACCATCATTTTATTATCATATCTCTTTGTATTATTTTTATTACTTATTGCTAATTCACATAAATTTCGTGGATTTAATTTTTTTTGGAAAAGCAAAGAACAAGCAATAAAAGATACTAAGGCTTATTTAGCTAAAAAATACAAAAGGAATTTTGAAGTTTTAAACATTCAGACAAATTGTAATGAGGGTATGGCATATTGCACCAATCATTATCTCATAACATACTATGATAAAAATAATACAGATTTGATTTTCAATTTGCTTATTGATTATGAAAAAGGTATAAGTTTTTATGACCAATATTATAGAGGTTTTTTGAAAAAAACACTCATCAAAGAACTAAAAAATCAAATAAAAAATCATTCTGATACAACTTTTCAAAAATACATTGTTGATACAAATATTTATTTTGAAGGTTTTGGAGATTGGGATATAGAACCTGATAGCAGTGTTATTAGTTTAACCCAAAAAGACCCTTTTTTCAAAGGCTCAAGTTTTGAGGGAAAAGGTAATTTTTATATGAATTTAAATATCTTTCAAAAGTATGACACTTTAAAATGTAAATCTTTGATAAAATCACTTTTTGTATTTTTAAGTCAAAAAAAATGTCAAAAAATATCAATTGATATAACTTTTTATGATAAAGAATATTACAAAAATTTCTCTAATGATTCTTTAAAACTAATTTTTGAAAAAGAAGGTACAAGTACCTCCCATCAATATAACAGAAAAAAAAGATTATCTATAAGCACTGAATCAAAAGACTACCAAAAAACGATTGATAATTTTGAACAACTGATAGAAGAAAAATTTTTTTGAGTTTTTGTGGTATTATTTGTAATGCTATTATTTCTAATAATTTTTGTGAAAAAAGAAAAAACAATAAAAATTATCAGACAAACAACCAAACATATTTATTTCTTAGAGAGAAACAATATTTTTATTTACGCACAGAAAACCTACCTTTATCTGCTTGCCAATCCAAATAAATAATATCTTGAGGATAATTTTTGATTTTATCCGCCCAAAAAACATCAGGGCTTTCTATGAAATCTCTTTTGTCACGACAAGCTAAAATAGTAGTGCCATATTCAGGAAGTTTGAAATAAAAATCATAACTATTATTTTCAGCATTTATCACAAAATTTTTTACAATAAATTGACCATCTTCTCCAAAAAACTCATATATACTTTTATTATTCCATTTGTTTATTAGTTTTTCTGGATTAAAGTCATCTTTAATATTTTCTTGAAGTGCTAAAAAATTAAGTGATGTTTTTTTATTGTAATGATTAACAACAATAAAATTTTTGTTTTTTGTTGTAAAAAGTGCAATTTCAGTTTGTAACAATGGATTTTTTGTATCGCTTTTTGCTCTGATATACCCTGTTTTTTCATTTTTAAACATTATTTTTTTATGATAATATTCTGGCAAAATAATATCTTTATTCATCACAGCCTCCCAATTTTGTCCATCAAATTCAATAGGTGGTAATCTATTGTAGAAAAAAGATATACCTTTGTGTTGTTGTTCTTTTAAATATTTTTTATCCAAATAATACCTAAAACAAATACTTGCATTACCAGGAGTCCAATAAATATATTCTGTTCTTTCTGTGGTGGAAGTGTCTATTTTTTCTGAATTTGATGTTTCTTGTGGTGTTATTTTTTGAGTTTCTTCTTGTTTAATTTTTTCATTTGTTGGTTTTGAAGATGTATTTTGTGAAGAATTTTGTGATTCGCAAGCTATCAAATAACCAGAAACCAATATCAACAAAAAACGTTTTAGCATAGTTTTAAGGGTATTTTTTTTAACAAAATTAGAATATTCTTTGTGGATAAAAAATAAATTTGCTTTTTTTTGAAAAAAAACTTTAAATTATACAAAATATCTGCTTACATTTTTAATAATTTTTCACAAAAAAAACATTTAAAAATGAAAAAAGTATTCCAGTAAAAATTATCAGACAAACAACCAAACATATTTATTTCTTGGAGAGAAACAAATTTTTTATTTTCGCTCAATAAATTTACCTTTATCTACTTGCCAATCCAAATAATCAAGCATATATCTTGGCTCATATTTATCTTTATTCCATATATTTTTTATTTCATCTGATGATAGCAAATAATTACCATCATAAATAGACATAATCGTGGTTCCATATTCAGGCAGTTTGAAATAACGTGGAGTGCGACCACCACAAGGAGGTATACATTTCCTTTTGGGAAAAATATCTGCGGTTATTTCATACCAAATATTTTTTTTGGTATCAAGTTTTAAAAAAGAGATGGCATCTGTGTTGGACAGGTTCATTGTATTTATGGCTACTATCACTTCATTATTTTTAGTCATAAACAAAGCCATTTCTATTTCATAGTTTATAATAGCGTATTGTTTTTGATTGTGTTCTTCTGCCTTAGAATAAGACTCACATTTTAAATAGCCATTTTTGAGATTTTTGTATTGTATGAGTTTTAGATGTGATTTATTATCAAATAAAATTTCATTTTTAGGGTACATCAAAAACACTCTTGGAAGCCTGTTGTAGTAATATAAAATATCCTTCTCTTTAGATTCTACCAAAACATCTTTGCGAATACCATAAATAGCTTTTTCGTGTCTTGGTATAGAGTCATCTTCATTAAATGTGAGATTTACCTCAAATTTTTCATAAATTGAAGTGTCTATTTTTTGTTGTATTTTTTCTGAATTTGATGTTTCTTGTGGTGTTATTTTTTGAGTTTCTTCTTGTTTAATTTTTTCATTTGTTGGTTTTGAAGATGTATTTTGTGAAGAATTTTGTGATTCGCAAGCTATCAAATAACCAGAAACCAATATCAACAAAAAACGTTTTAGCATAGTTTTAAGGGTGTTTTTTCTAACAAAATTAGAATATTCTTTGTGGATAAAAAATAAATTTGCTTTTTTTTGAAAAAAAACTTTAAATTGCACAAAATATCTGCTTACATTTTTAATAATTTTTCACAAAAAAAATATTTAATAAATTTATGTAAAAAATTCCCAAAAGCTATAAAATCCTACCAACCAACCCAACGTTATGAAAACTCCCATTCAACCCAAAAAAAAAGTTGAACAGCAACAGGAACGCCCAAATCTCAACAGGCAAGCTGTTCAAAAAAAACAGGCAAATATCAATAATCCTTTTTTGCCTAATAATCCAAATAATAATACTTCAAATCCATTTAATCCAAATACCAATAAAAATAATTTTTTTGTAGGGCAGATGAAAATTGCCCAAAATGCCTCAAAAACAGTTATTCAAGCCAATAATGGATTTAATAATGCACGTTTAGGACAAAATCACGACCTTAACGGAGGTAGTGTAAGAGGTGTGAGTAGTGAACAGGGGCAAGTGTTTAATAATTTGAATAATGGTTTGGATAGCATAAATGAAGGATTTGGTGGTATCGGAACACATGACGACAACGAAAAAAATATCGCAAAATTAGCGGGAAATGAAGAAACAGGAAAGGAATTAGGCAATGAGGCTTTTCAAAGAGCATCAGGCGTATTTGGTGCATTTGGTGGGTTAATTTCGCTTGGTGGAGCTATTATGAAATGGAGTAGTGCTGATGGTTGGGAAAAAGCCTCTTTGGCTTGTCAAGGAACAGGCGGTGTAGTTGATATGGTAGGTGGTGTGGCTGGAGCTTTGGGTTTTGACCAAGTATCACAAATAGCTGATGCAGTTTCAGCAGGTATAGGGGCAGTAAAAGCAGGTATAGAAACTGCAAAAGGTGTCAAAGAAATGAAAGGACTTTATGATGATAATGAGCCTTCTGCTGCTAAACTAAAAAAAGGTGGTGAAATCGCTTCTAATGCTACAGAAGGTGTTAAAAAAGGCTTTACCGCAGCAGTCAAAATTACACAAGCTATGGGCGGGGTGGCTGGCGCTACACTTGGAACAGCTATCCCTATTTTAGGGATTATTATTTCTGCCATTGATATTATTAAGGAAACAATGGACGTGATAGAAGCAGTCAAAAGCTATAGCCAAATGAAAGGCGAAAAAGAACGCTTACAAGACAGTGACGAAGCCAAAAGTTTCTTAGGGTCAGGAGGATTTTTTGGTGGAACAAGCACCAACGAAGACAAACTTGACCTTGCCAAAAATGCAACAGGTTTTACAGAAAAAATGGTAGATAAAAAAGTAAGAGAAAATGGCAAAGAAGTAACCAAAAAAGTAAAAGAAAGAAAATATAATGTAGGTAAAAATGAAGAGGAAGCCAAAAAAATACAAGAAACTGCCCACGAATATGCTATGGTAAGGGAATTGAAAAAAATTGCCCGAAAAAGAATTGTAAGAGGCGTTACCAATGTAGCCCTTAATGTGGTAAGTGTAGCAGGTGATATTGCTACACTTTCAGGCGTAGGTGCAGGTATAGGCGTAGCCATAAAATCTGCCTCAGCAGTTACAAAAGGCGGTATAAAATTATTCAGAGGCGCAAAACAAATGTACAACAACCTAAGAGGCAACAAAAAATCTTCTACCAACAAACACGCCAAAAGAATGGAACAAGTGAAATATATTTTTTCACTAATGGGTAATGTAAAATCTTTGTATGATGTCTATGACACCAACAAAACAAATGAAAGAGGATTAAAAGGAAATAACCTAAAAAATGCACAAGATAAAACCGCAGAATCTTTGGCTGGTGTGCAAACAATGGGCAAAAAAATACAAGTATTTGTTTCTGCAATGGGTACAAATGTAGAAACCCTCAACAAATATAAAAATGACCCTGAATCTGCAAGCAAACTCCTATACTCCGCCCTCAAAAAACGTGAAGCCTCTGATGAAGTAAGTGCTAAATAATTTTTTATAATAAAGTTGTTTTTTTTAATAAAAATTATACGAACTTTTTAAGTTACAAAAAAATAACCTTCAAAATATTATTTTATAACTCAACCCCAGCTTTCTATGAAATCCCCCATTCAACCCACCAAAAAAATAGAGCAACAACAAGAAAAACCTACCAAAAATCAGCAAACTATTCAGAAAAAACAGGCAAATATTACTAATCCTTTTTTGCCTAATAACCCAAATAACAATAATTCAAATAATCCCCCCCTTGACGAAAGTAATAATAATGACGCAAAAAAAACAATCATTCAAAAAAAACAAGTAACTTCTGGAAACCCTTTTTTGCCCAATAATAATAATTCAAATAACAACAATAACAAAGGAAAAAATAACCCTTTTGTGGCTCAAAGAATCAATGACCCACAAACCAGTGAAATGGAAAGACCAGGTATTCAAGAGCCTGATATGAGTTTTGTTGAAAATTTTGATGCAAAATTTGAAACTAATAAAATCCTTGAAAATCAACAAACTGACCAACAAAACATACAAAATGAAAAAGACCCCATAAAACAGCTTGTAATTTACCTTAAAACAACCTCGCCTGACGCACTTGATGAAGCAATGAATAATGTAGTAGCTAATGAACACGCTTCTGATAAGATAGGGTTTGTGGCAGGTGTTAAAAATACAGCTTTTGATGCAATAGGATATGGAAATGGAAACAGCATCAAAGAAGATATAGCTCAGGAAGCTGGTTATGACCTTCAAAAATCTTTTGTGGAAAATATAAAAATAGGGTATGCTAAAATAAAAGATGATTTTAGTGTTGCTTTTGATAAAATAAAAAATCTGAAAAAAGCTAAATTGGTTTTGGAAGTGATTACAGAAAAAACTGACATTGGCAAATTGTCAGAGAAAAAATTAGCAAAACTTAACGAAGGCACACAAGCAGTAGAAGAAATCATAAATTATGGTGAATCCTCTGGACAAAGCATAAGTCAAGGACTAAGTTATTTTAAAAGTATCGCAAAAAAAATTCCAGGTGCTGCTATCTTATTGTCAGATATAGAAGATATAGTTATTGGGGGACTTGGAATGATAAATGAAAGCGTAATGGTAGCAAAATCCACAATCGCTGTAGCTGAAATGAAAGCTAATAAATTACGAATCAAAAAAAGTGCTGATAAGGGAGAAATGGAACTTAATGACCAACTTATCAAAACAAATGAAAAACGCATAAAAAGAGGAAATTCACTCGTTGAAACTAATGTAATGAAAATATCAGGTGCAATTATAGGACTTGCAGGTGGTATAAGCACAATAGCAACAGGTGGCTCTGCTTTCCCAATTACAGGAGCAATAATGGCGGTAGGAAACATTATAAAAGGTAGTGCCAAAGCAATAGAAGCTGGTAGAGCTGTTTTTAGAGGTGTAAAACAATTTTTTAGGGACAGCGTAGAAAAGGTAGCAGAAGCAGAAAAAAATGGAACAAAAGCAGGTCTTACTGATAGAATAGCTGCAGGAATAGGCAGAACTTTTGGTGCTGATAGCAATAAATCAAGCAGGAAAAAAAGAGAAAAATATGCAAAAATAGGAAAATCAATCTTTTCCTTAATGAGAAATTTTCAAAAAGAACCTGAAACAAGCAAAATGACTTCTATCAAAAGTTATATTTTTGCCACAGGAATAAATTATGATAATTTTATACAGGAAACTGTAAGTAAGCCAAATCAAGCTGCATTGATGTTATATACTGCTGCCAAAAAACGACAAAGTAGTGATGAAATACAAACAGACTCCGCTAAAATGTATGGGCAAAACAAAATGAATTCTATCAATGAAATACGCTCACAAGAAGAAAAAGAAAAAGCAGACCAAAAAATCCCCCTAAAACGAACCTAAGAAATTAACCCAAAATCGCCTTTAGTCTATTCAATTTATATATATTTTTAAACCCTAAAACCATCAAATTGCTATGAAGGTTGCACAAAATAAAGCTGTTGCAGTACAGCTAAAAGAGGATTTAATGAAAAAAATGCCTCAACAAACCAAAAATAACCCTTTTCTCTCTGGAAAGAAAACTGCCACAAACCCATTCACAGGACAAAATGCTAACGCTCCTGTCCAACAAAAAGCAAACCCTTTTGCCAAATCTAACACACCACCAGCCCAAATGTTATTTGGTTTTGGAGGAGGGAAAAAAGATAAATCAGGTGGAGGAGGAGGTTCAGGATTATCAGATATTATAGGCAACATAATATCAATGTTGATGGGATTGATTTAACATCAATGCCAAAATAATTTGTAATGTTTGACTTTCCAAAAAGTCAAAAATTTTGGAAAGTTAAAATAAGGAAAACAAATAAAATAAATTCATCTTATAAAACCCTGAAAGGGTTTAACAATAGTAACCCCACGTGAAACGTGGGGAAGTAAAAGAGTAAGTTATTTAATTATCATTCCTAAATTACAAAACAAATTTTTTAATTTATCATTTTTTTAACAAAAACAACAACAATTGCTATGAAGGTTTTTCAAAAAAAGAAAGCTGTAGTACAACACAAACAGGAAGAAAAAAAAACTTCCCAACAAACCAAAAATAACCCTTTTCTTTCTGGTAATGAGAATACCACAAATCCATTCATAAGCCAAAATATGAATACTCCTGCACAATTACTTGAAGATGAGCAGAAGGCAAAAAAAGAGGCAAGAAGGAAGAAAAGGGAAGAAGAAGAAGCAAATTTAGTTTCTTCAGAGATGGCACCAGGTGCGTTTTAATAGAAAATAATCAATAATTTTTTTATTTCTTTCCTTTTGAAGCATGAAAACATTTGAAAAAAAAATATCCCAAACACAAGAAATTAATACCCAAAAAGCTCCTGCACAACAAAAAAACAACCCTTTTCTTTCTGGCAATGAAAATACCACAAATCCATTCATTGCTCAAAGAAAACAAAATCCAAGCCTTAGCCCTGAATTGCAAACCAAAATGGAAAGCACAATGGGAGCAGATTTTTCTAACGTAAAAGTACATACCAATTCGCAAAAAGCGACCGAAATGGGAGCACACGCATTTGCACAAGGTAATGATGTACATTTTGCACAAGGAAAATTTGACCAAAAATCACAAGCAGGTCAATCACTCATAGGACACGAATTTGCGCATATTGTTCAACAACGCAAAGGCGAAGTAAAACCAAATCGTATGATAAATGACACACCTGTCAATGATGATACTTCGCTTGAAAGCAAAGCTGACGCACTTGGTGCAAAAGCTGCACAAGCAAAATTAGATAATGTAGGATAATTTTTTTGATAAAAAAAACAAAAAACTACAAATAAATTAAACCTTATTGATAGTGTTTTGCGTATATACATTGTAAAATAATTATTTCACAAAAAAATAATGTTAAAAAAACTATGGAATCTTCAAAAAATACCGCTGCTTTCTATATCTTAGCTTGGATTTCTTTCGTTATTTCGTTTGCTGGTGTCTCAATAGGTTTGTATATGATGGAAGCAATTTGGTCTGTGAAGGCTTTTTTTGGTATGTCATATTTGTTCTCATTATCTTCATGTTTTATGGTATCAAAAGTGGTGCGTGACAAACAAGAAGAAGAATCTATCATCAATAAAGTAGAAAAAGCAAAAACACAAGAGCTTATTAGCAAATATGTAGATAGAACATAATTTTTAAAATTTTTTAGCAAAAAAAACACTTTTAAAATCAACTTTGAAAGTGTTTTTTTTTATAAAAAATTTTACTCCACCCTACAATATTTGTTAAAAAATATAGCTAAAAAATCAATAAATATAACAAAAAGGATTAAGATTTTGAAATAAAAAAAAGAATTTGGAAATTTGTAAAAATAAAATCAATAAATTCC
>JAAFIN010000208.1 GCA_013297825.1 Cytophagales bacterium | reverse complement strand
AAACTGCTCTTAATTTGCTGAATGAAGGTTTGTTTTTTTAGAAAAGGAATTTTTAACTTTTAAGCCATAAAAAAAACTTTCACAAAATATTATTCTGTGAAAGTTTTTTTTTAATGAATATTGAAGTTTTTTAAAAATAATACATTGATTTTTATGGACAAGCGTCAGATTTTTCACGTATTGTCCAAGTATTATCTTCTATCCAACCTTCACGTTTTCCTACACTAATTTTTAACCATCTTTCATCTTGATTTACCCATTTTGTTGTAGTTTTGTCCAAAACTTGATATTTTCCTGCGGGAACTTTTACAATTTCTTGTGAAAAATGTTGAGGCTTTTCATATATTACAACCAATGTATTTGAAATATATATTTCACAAGTATTTTTGTCTAATGTTGGATTGCAAGCAATGCAAATTAACATCAAAACAAATAAAACAATTTTTTGCATAAATATAAAATTTTAAAAATTAAGGGATAGATAAACATTAATCACGCAAATAAAGTGATTTTAAAGAAAAATCCATTTTTTGCCTTTAATTATAAAAATCAAAATTTAATGTATTGTGATAGGATTTTGCGATAATTTCCGAAACTTTTTCCAAAATTATATCACGAAATTTTATGTTTTCTCTTTTTTTGGGATTAAAAAATGAAGATGTTGAAAAATAAAATCCATTTTCCCATTTTTCCACATAAATATTATTGGTTTCACACCAATTCAATAAATTTTCTAAAAGTGATTCATTTATTATAACATTTCCCAAATAAAAATCATAAAAAGCACAACTTTTTATATTTTTATTTATGTCTTTTTTCAAATCGCATGGACTTTCCATACTGTATTCTATTGTGATTGCACCATAATCAGGCAAAGTATTTAAAACCGCATTTTTAAAAATTTTATACATTTCTGTCCCTTTTTTTTCTGCTTTTTGAATACTTTTTTTGTCATCAAAAGGAAACGAAAACTCTGTTCCTGATGTCCAAACGCCAATCGGATTTTTATCACCTAATAATTCTGCTTCTTTTGAGATTTGAAGCAAAGAAACGTGCATATTTTTTTGATAAATTTCCTCAAAAAAGCAAAAAACTTTATCAAAATTTTCTTGATTTTCTGTTTGGTGAAAATAAAAATTATATTCCAAAAAGGGCGGTTTTATGTTATTCATTTTTATTTTTTTGGCAACTGCAAGAGGGCAATTACAAGTGTTGCCCCTACTATTTTAATAAATCCTCCATTGTAAAAACCCCAGATTTTCCTTGCAAAAACTCGCCTGCAAGCACCGCACCAAGAGCAAAACCCTTTCTATTATGAGCTTTATGTGTAAAATCTATGGTATCAATGTCTGAAATAAAAGAAAGCGTATGCGTTCCTGTAACATTTGGGAGGCGTTCAGAAGTAATAGATAATTCATTTGGGGAGCTTTGCATTTCACTAACCCATTTTGTCAGTTGAGGCATTTGTGTTAATACTTGTTCAGCCAAAGTAATTGCAGTACCTGACGGACTATCTTTTTTTTCGGTGTGGTGAATTTCGTGAATAGCAGTTTTATAATTGGCTTGATTTTTCATCAAATTAGCCAAAATTTTGCTTACTTCAAAGAAAATATTTACACCAACGCTAAAATTAGATGCGTGAAAAAACGCAGATTGTTGAGCAGTACAAATGTCTTTAATTTCTTTGAGGTGTGCATACCAACCTGTTGTACCACAAACTGTGGGAATTTGGTGCTGAACACAATGACGCACATTTTCAAATGCACTTTCAGGCGAAGTAAATTCAATTACGAGGTCAGTTTCACCTTTGCGAAGTTTGAAAACATCATTTGCAAGGCGATTTGTAAAGCGGTGTGATATATGATGACCACGTTCTAAGGCAATTTTTTCAATTTCTTTGCCCATTTTTCCATATCCAATAAGTGCAATGTCCATCTAAAAAAGTTTAAAAGTTTAAGGTTCAAAAGGTTCAAAAGGTTCAAAAGGTTTAAGGTTTAAGGTTTAAGGTTCAAGGTTCAATGTTCAATGTTCAAAAGTTTAAGGTTCAAAGTTCAAAAAATTAAAAAAATGGCTGTTTAATCCTGCTAATCCTAAAATCCTCTAAATCCTGATTCAGACTTTGGCTGTTTCATTCATAATTTATAATTTATCATTAACCCAAAAATTCCAACACTGTTTCCAATTTAGCACCTCTTGAGCCTTTTATCAAAAAATGTGTATTAGTGTATTTTTTATCAGAAAGCCAATTATGCAAAGAAAATTTATCTGTAAAATAATATGCTTTTGGGAGATGTGGAAGTGCGAATTTCATATCATTTCCATATAAAATTACTTCTTCAAATCCCAAATTTTTCACAAATTTACCTAAATTTTCGTGCATTTCAGGCGAGTGTTCGCCCATTTCTAACATTTCCCCCAAAATAATCACTTTTTTTGTATTTGTTAGGGGGCTTTCTTCTAATTTCATATTTGCAAATGCCTCCAAAGCACTTTGCATAGAAGAAGGATTGGCATTGTAAGCATCTAAAACAATGGTATTGGTATTTTTTTCTAATATTTGAGAACGATTATTTTGCGGAATATGATTTGTAATAGCCTCGTCTGCTTTTTCGTTTGGCACACCAAAATAATTCCCAATGCACAACGCAGTAGCAATATTATAAAAATTATGTTTGCCAAAAAGTTGTGTTTTTATAAAATTTTTATTATCTTTTTCTTGTGAATTTCTTGAATATTCCACAAAAAAAGAATTTTCTTTTTGGATAATAAAAAAGTCATCATTTTTTTGTGGATAAGTGATAATTTTTTTCATTTCTTTGGTCATTTCTGCCAAAAAAGGTTCATTGGTATTGCGAAAAGCAATCGTATTTTCTTTATTTTTCAAAAAATCAAATAATTCTCCATTTGCTTTTGCTACACCTTCTATACTTCCAAAACCTTCCAAATGGTCAAAACCAATATTGGTAATTACGCCTAAATCAGGCAAAGCAATTTCACAAAGTTCTGCGATTTCTTGGGCGTGATTTGCACCCATCTCAATTACTGCAATTTCACAATCTTGTGGAATTTGCAACAACGTAAGCGGTACGCCAATATGATTATTGAGATTGCCAGGCGTTGCAAAAGTACGAAAATGCGTATTCAACACCTTAAAAATCAATTCTTTTGTGGTTGTTTTGCCATTAGAACCGCCCACTGCAAGAATTTTGGTGTTTTTGAGTTGTAAGCGGTGATATTGAGCAAGTTGTTGAAGGGTTTGGAGGGCATTATCCACCAAAATAATTCTTCCTTCACTCAAAAAATTGTGATAATTTTCATCAATAATTTCTTCATCAATTACTGCACAAAAAGCACCTTGTTGGAGAGCTTTTATGGCAAATTGATTACCATTAAAATTTTCGCCTTTGAGGGCAAAAAAAATACAATTTTGAGAAATTTTGCGAGAATCCGTAGAAATTCCGCTTGATTGCAAGAAAAGTTGATAAATTGTTTTCATAAAAAATAAAAAACAAAGATAAATAAAAATCCATTTAAGGAAAATAAAAAATTTGTAATTGCAATAAAAAAACTCTTTTTTATCGCTAAAAAAGAGTTTTTTTGTATTTTGAATTGTGATTGTAATTTTCCAAAAAAATGGTCAGACCTTCGTAAACTGCGGTACAGACCATTTTTTGAAAAATGTTGAAAAAAACCATCAATTTATTTAATTTTTATGAATTTGGCTGTTTCATTTACCATTCACCATTTACCATTCACCATTTACCATTCACCATTCACCATTTACCATTCACCATTTACCATTCACCATTT
Source organism: Cytophagales bacterium (assembly GCA_013297825.1). Taxonomy (GTDB): domain Bacteria; phylum Bacteroidota; class Bacteroidia; order Cytophagales; family Microscillaceae; genus JAAFIN01. The sequence continues at coordinate 5,458 of JAAFIN010000208.1, read as the reverse complement.
ACCATTCACCATTTACCATTCACCATTTACCATTCACCATTAATTTTGTTTTCTGCTAATTGCTTTTAACGCTTTTTCCACAATATTTTCAGGTGTAAGACCGTATTTTTTCATCAATTCAGCAGGAACACCACTTTCGCCAAAAGTATCATTTACGCCCACCATTTCCAAAGGAGCAGGAAACTTGGTAGCCAATACTTGTGCAACACTATCACCCAATCCACCTGCAATTTGGTGTTCTTCTGCACTTACCGCACATTTTGTTTTGCGAACAGATGCAAGAATTGCCTCACTATCAAGCGGTTTTATGGTGTGAATATTGATAATTTCAGCAGAAATGCCTTTTTGTTCCAAAATTTCGCAGGCTTTCAATGCTTCCCAAACCAAATGCCCTGTTGCAAAAATACTTACATCAGTGCCTTCATTGAGCATTAGGGCTTTTCCAATGATAAAAGGCGTATCTTCTGAAATAAAAACTGGAATTTTTGGACGACCAAAACGCAAATAAACCGCACCCTCATATTCTGCAATAGCGATTGTTGCCTGTTTGGTTTGGTTGTAATCACAAGGATTTATCACCGTCATATTAGGAAGCATTTTCATCATACCAATATCTTCTAATATTTGGTGTGTAGCCCCATCTTCGCCCAAAGTAAGCCCAGCGTGAGAGGCACATATTTTTACATTTTTGTTGGAATATGCGATAGATTGACGAATTTGGTCATACACTCTACCTGTAGAAAAATTGGCAAAAGTCCCTGTAAATGGAATTTTTCCACCAATCGCAAGTCCTGATGCAATGCCCATCATATTTGCCTCTGCAATACCAACCTGAAAAAAACGCTCAGGAAATTCTTTGGCAAAAGCGTCCATTTTTAGCGAGCCTGTCAAATCCGCACAAAGTGCTACCACATTAGGATTTTTTTTTGCAATCTCCAATAATCCCACACCAAAACCTGACCTTGTGTCTTGATTGCCCAAAATTTCGTATTTTTTCATAATATTAAAGTTTAAGGTTCAAAGTTTAAGGTTTAAGGTTTAAGGCGTTTAAAGTTCAAAATTCAAGGTTGAGGATTTAAAGTTTGAGGTTTTAATAAACCCATTCTTAATTCTTCATTCCTAATTCCTAATTCTTAATTCCTAATTTACCATTCACCATTTACCATTTACCATTATTTATTTAGGCAAATATAAAAGGAAAAAATTATTTTTAAAAATCCAAAGCCAAAAAATCTATCAATATGACATTTTGACATAAAAAATACAAAAAATTAAAAAAATAGTAAAAAAAATTTTATGTTGAAAAATTAACACAAAGCAAATTAAAAAAATATTTCAAAATTTTTTTTGATATTTTACACCTTTCAAAAACAAATTAACGTATATAATTAAAAAAAATATTTCATTTGTTTAGTAAAAATTATGAAAAAAAAAGTTACTTAACCAACCCAAAATAAGATATATGATAGATTTTTTTTCGTAATAAATAAAAAAAGTTTATATTTGCATACTTTTTTTTGTTTATTACAAAAAAAATTGTAATTTTACTTCCAAAACTTACAACAACACAATAAAAATGGCTACATTTTTGAATGTGTTTTGTAAAATAATTCCTTTTAAATAAACAATAACTTTTAAAACTTTTTAATTAAAACATATCTTTTTTTACTATGAAAAAAATTGTATTTTCTTTACTTGCACTACTCACATTTTTTGTAGTGTCTTGCAACCAATCAGGCGGTGTTGATGCCAAAGAAATGGAAAAACTCCAAAAAGAACACGAGGCTTGGACAAAAGAACATGACGAATGGACAAAAGAACACGAAGCTATGGAAGCTAATTTCAAGAAAAATGATGATAATTTCAAAAAAGTCGTAAAAGACACTACGAGCGAAGCATACAAAGAATATGCAGAATTACAAAAAGCACACGAAGCTAATGTTAATTTTCACACAGGTTTAATGACAAACCATAATAACCTTCTTGAAGAACATACCAAATCAATTGACGAGTACAAACAAGTAAAAGACGAGGCTGGCAAAAAAGCATTTGAAGAAAAACACAAAGCTATGCTTGAACAACACAAAAAAGGCGAAGAAGAACACAAAAAAATGAAAGAAAGAGAAGCTGAATTTGACAAACAACAAAAAGCTATTTTAGCAAAGGTTGAGAAAAAATAATCTTTTTTTTCTAACAAAAAATTAAAAAACCGAATAAAATTCAATATTTTATTCGGTTTTTTTTATGAAAATTTCGTTTTTTTTTCTTAATTTTAAAAATCTTTAAAAAAATAAAAAAAACTATATTCAAAAAAATGACAAAAACCTTCACAAAATCCTTCTCTCTTTTTATCCTTTTTTACGTTGTTTTTAGTTCGTTTTTGCCTTTATTTTCCCAAAAAAATAAAAACAAAAATGCAGAAAAAAACAATGAAAAAGTTGTTTTTTCTCCCCTTGAAACACGCCAAAAAGCAGTAACAGACAAAAAAATTCTTCGCCAAAATTCTATTTTTTCCCAGTATCCTCTTAGAAATATTGGTGCTTGTGTGATGGGTGGTAGAGTGGTTGATTTGGCAGTAAATGAACAAAATCCGCTTAATTTTTATGTAGCTTATGCCTCTGGTGGTATTTGGAAAACCGAAAATAATGGACAAAGTTTTACACCTATTTTTGATAATCAGGCACGAATGACCATTGGCGATATTGCTATTCACCCCCAAAACCCAAATATTCTTTGGGTAGGAACAGGCGAAAATAATAGCAGTAGGTCAAGTTATGCAGGTTTTGGGGTTTATAGAACTACAAACGCAGGCAAAAATTGGGAGTTTTTGGGATTGGAAAATACACAACATATTGGAAGGATTGTTTTGCACCCAAAAGATGAAAATATTGCTTTTGTGGCGAGTATTGGAGCTTTATATTCCAAAAATCAAGAAAGAGGCGTTTATAAAACCATTGATGGTGGAAGAAATTGGAAAAAAACGCTTTTTGTCAATGACAGCACAGGCGTAATTGACCTGATTATGCACCCTACAAATCCAAATTTTATGTGGGCAACCGCTTGGGAACGACACCGACAAAGCAATAATTTTAAGGAAAAAGGCAAAGGCTCTGGACTTTATTTTTCGGAAAATGGTGGCGAAACTTGGACTTTGCAACAAAATAATGGACTTCCATCAGGCGAAAATATGGGTAGAATGGGCATTGCGATTGCACAAAGCAACCCAGATTTAATGTATTTGGTGTTGGATAATCAAGAAAGCCAAAGCCCCCTAACCCCCAAAGGGGGAACAAATACAAATTCCCTAACTTCCGAAGGGGGAATTAGTGCAAAAAAATATGAATTAAAAGATTTTAAGGAGATGAAAGAGGAAGATTTTTTTAAGATTGATAATGTGATTTTGGATTCTGTATTGAAAGAAAATAAATTCCCTCCCATTTATACCGCACAAAGCGTTAAAAATGACATTCGCAACAAAAAATACCCCATAAAATCCATTTCTGAATACTTCAAAAATGGAAATGATGACCTTTTCAATACCGTTATTGCAGGTTGCGAAGTTTATGCGTCAAAAGATATGGGAAAATCTTGGCAAAAAATTAATCAGCACAATCTGGACGGTGTTTTTTACACGTATGGATATTATTTTGGGCAAATATTTATAAGCCCTCAAAACCCTGAAATCGTATATATTATGGGCGTTCCTTTGCTAAAATCCACAGATGGAGGCAAGAATTTTATACAAGTTGAGGACAAAAGCCCTCACGCTGACCATCACGCCCTTTGGATTAACCCAAAAAACGACAAAAACATCATTCTTGGTAATGATGGAGGCGTTTATATCAGCTATGATGCAGGCGAAAATTTTACTTATCTTAATAATATGCCTGTTGGGCAGTATTACACCGTTAATTTTGACCTTGAAAAACCTTATAATGTGTATGGTGGATTACAGGATAATGGCGTTTGGGTAGGAAGTAGCAAGAGCAAACCACAAGAAAATGCAAATTGGAAGTTTATTATGGGCGGTGATGGTATGATGGTAGCACCGCACCCTCAAAAAGGCAAGGATTTAGTATATACAGGGTATCAATTTGGCAATTATTACCGCTTGGAAAATGGCAAAGAAACCTATATTACCCCAAAAAGACAGCTTGGAAAACCTGCTTTGCGTTTTAATTGGCGTACTCCGCTTGTGATGAGCAAGCATAACCCTGATGTCCTTTATATCTGTTCCCAAAAAGTGCATAGAAGTATGCAAAAAGGCGAAAATTGGGAAGAAATTAGCGAAGATTTGACCAAAAATCAAGCCCAAAAAAACGTTCCTTTTAATACAATTTCTGCTTTTGCAGAATCTCCAAAGCGTTTTGGGTTGTTATATGCAGGAACCGATGACGGAAATGTTTGGATTTCTAAAAATGGAGGCGAAAAATGGGATTTAATTACTAAAAATCTCCCAAAAAACCTTTGGGTTGGTAGCATTTATCCATCTTCGGAGGACGAAAAAGTGGTTTTTTTGGCAATGACAGGTTACAGAAATGATGACATCAATGCGTACCTTTATAAAAGCGTTGATTTTGGGCAAAATTGGCAGGAAATCAAGGGAAATCTTCCAAATGAAAGCGTAAATGTTATAATGCAAGACCTCAAAAAACCTGAAATTTTGTATATTGGAACAGATGAAGGGCTTTATATTTCCTTAAATGAAGGCAAAAGTTGGGAAAATGTGGCAGGAATTATGCCTAATGTTGCGGTGTATGACCTCGCAATTCACCCACGAGAGCAAGAACTTATCATTGCAACACACGGAAGGAGTATTTATATAATGCCTTTGGCGTATTTGCACCAACTTTCAGAGAAATTTTATGATAAAAAAGGAAGTTTTGCGGACGATTTATTATCTTTTTCGCATATTTTTTCGCCTAATTCTTTAAAATATAACAAATCTTGGGGCAAAAAAACCTTTGGTTTTATGCCAGAAAATAATCCACAAGTGGAATTATGGGGATTTTTAGGTGAAAATACCTCAAATATTGTATTAGAAATTCAAAAAGAAGGAAAAACCTTTGCAAAAACACCTTTGGTTAATATTAGAAAAGGTTTTTTTCAATGCAAAATTTTGCTAAAAGATGAAAATGGTAATTTTTTGGAAAAAGGCGATTATGATATTGTCTTAAAAAATTTTAAAACAAAAGAAATAAAAACTACTTTTAAAATTTATTAAAATTTAAAACAAAAAAAATATCGTCAGACCTTCGCAAAGCTACGGTACAGACGATATTTTTTTCAATATTTTTTGGTGTATTTTAATTTTTGTAAAGCAATATTAAACTTTATCCAGCAAAAAAGCAATTTGTATAATAGGAAGATACAAAAAAGAGCCAAACATTATCATAAGAGCAGATTTTCGGTCTTGATATATGATAAGTTTTAAGGTTGGCAAAAAGAATAAAAAACC
>JAAFIN010000207.1 GCA_013297825.1 Cytophagales bacterium | reverse complement strand
CATTGCAGGCATTTTTATTACTGATGTTGTTTTATTGGCTTTTAAATTTGTGTTTGTATCAATAGTCATATTAAAAAAAAAAAATTAAATCTTAAAGTTTTTACAAAAAAACGCTTTTGTTTTTATCCAAATGAATAAAAATCAAATTTGGTAATTTTTCAAAAAAGTGGTCAGACCTTCGTAAACTGTAGTACAGACTATTTTTTTGAAAAATGTTGATATTTCTAAAAAGTAATTCCCACCAAAAAGTGCATTGGGCTTTGCACAATGGCAGGTAATTTGGCAGTATTGGCATAATTGGGATTAGCAATAAGTGCAATTTTGGTTTTGGTGCTGAAAGATGACGTTATTTTTATCTCACGTGTTGCGTGAAGTCCTATATTGGTAAATCCTCCACCATCATGGAAATTCAGAAAACTTGCATCTGTGAGATAACCAGCTATAAATTTCAATTCGGAAGTAATTGGAATCCCCAACTCAAAATATGCCCCACGTGTAAGGTCGCTTGTGCGTGAATAAAACGCATAAGCTGCCATTAGACTAAAATATTTGTGGTCATATTGCACACGACTTTCTATAAAATGTGTGGTAATATTTTGGCTATAATCAAAAAATTTGTTCAAGGAATCCACTTCTTCAAAGAAGAAATAATCATCTATGGTAAATGAAAATTTTTTGTAACGATATGTTGCATACAATTCTATGGTATTACCATAACCTCTTTTTTCGCCTGTAAAAGTAAAAGCTCCATAAGTTCCCACTTCAAAATTTCCTTTTTTGTTCGTATAAGCCAATAATCCTTGCACAGAGGGCGAATTAGCAAAATTAACGCCTCGCCAGATGTATCTGCTATACATACCTATTTCCATCAGCAATTTTCCTTTTTTTACAGTGTCAGTTTTGGTACTGTCAGGTGTTTGGGCTGAAATATTGGTAGAAAAAAATAAACAAAAAAAAGATAAAACAAAAGAAAATTTTTGTAAAGTGTATTTCATATTTTTTATTGATTGTTAAGATAATAATTTTTAATATAAAAAAAGGTTTTTAAAAAGAAACAAAAATAATACTTAATATTTTTATTTAAAATAAAATGATGTTTTTTATGAAAAAAACATATAACTAATTGATTATCAATACATTTTAAAATAAAAAAATCATATTTTTCATCATTATTTTTATTTAAAAAATAAGGTTTTTCCCAAAAAGAGAATTTTTATTTTTTGAAAGAATACAAATAAAAAAATATGATTTTCAACGCTTAAAACCATTTTTTTCTAATTTTTAATAAAAAAACATTTTTTTAGGAAAAAACAGACCAAAACACTATTTTTGCAAAAAAATACAAGTGATTTTTTTTGCCTTTGTTTTTTTAAACGAATTAAAAAACAAAGGTTTTTTTTATATGCAAGGTGTCAGGGGAAAGGTAACAGGTATCAGAAATTAGAAAATAAGTATTGGAAATAATGCTTTGAACTTCTTAAACCTTAAACTTTAAACCTTTTGAACCTTAAACTTTGAACTTTAAACCTTAAACTTGTTATGTTAGACAAATTAGAAGCAATACACCTCCGTTATATGGATATAGGCGAAAAAATGCTTGTTCCTGAGATAATTATGGACATTCAACAATACGCCAAACTTGCCAAAGAATACAAAGAACTTGGAAAAATAGAAGTTGCTTATCAAAATTATAAAAATCTTTTGAGTAATATTGACAATGCAAAAAATGTGATTGCAACCGAAAAAGACGAGGAATTTAGGGAAATGGCTAAAATGGAACTTGATGAATTTTTGCCTCAAAAAGATGTTTTGGAAACTGAAATCAGAAATCTTCTTATTCCAAAAGACCCTAACGATAGCAGAAACGTAATTCTTGAAATTCGTGCTGGTGCTGGCGGTGATGAAGCTGCGATTTTTGCAGGTGATTTAATTCGTATGTACCAACGTTTTGCAGAAAAAATGAAATGGCAAATTTCGTTAATTGATTTTAATGATGGAAGTGCAGGCGGTTACAAAGAAATCACGTGTTCAGTAATAGGCGAAGATGCTTTTGGAATGTTAAAATATGAGTCAGGTGTGCATCGTGTGCAACGTGTGCCTGCTACCGAAACACAAGGTCGCCTTCAAACTTCTACCGCAAGTGTGGTGGTATTGCCCGAAATGGAAGACGTGGAGGTAGAAATCAATCCAAGTGATGTGCGTATTGATACATTTTGTTCGTCAGGGCCTGGTGGGCAATCTGTAAATACAACATATTCTGCGGTAAGGCTTACACACGCTCCGTCAGGGCTTGTAGTATCTTGCCAAGATGAAAAATCCCAAATCAAAAACAAAGAAAAGGCATTTAAAGTATTAAAATCACGCCTTTATGACATAGAACTCCAAAAACACAATGATAAAATAGGTGCAACACGTAAATCAATGGTAGGTTCTGGTGATAGGTCTGAAAAAATACGCACTTACAATTATCCACAAAGTCGTGTTACTGACCATAGAATTGGACACACTGTATATAATTTACCTGCAGTAATGGACGGTTCAATAGAAGATTTTATTGAAAATCTACGCCTCGCTGAAAATGCTGAAAGATTGAAAGAAGGTACCAAAAATGATGAATAATGATGTTTTTTAATGGTGAATGGTAAATTGTAAATGAAACAGCCAAAGCAAAACAGCCAGATTCCTACGGAATGACACATTTTTTGTTTTTTTTTGAACTTTAAACCTTAAACTTTAAACTTTTGTGCGTCGCAACACCATTCGTTATGTGATTGTTTTGGCTACTTTTTCTATTGTAGGCATATTGATAACCCAAATTTATTGGGTTAGAAAGGCATTTGACATCAAAGAAAAACAATTTAACCAAAGTATTCAGATTGCCCTTAGAAATGTAGCTGAACAAATTGCTCAAATAAATGAAGTCGCACTCAATCCAAAACCTGTATTGCGTATGACTTCTGATTATTATGTGGTAAATGTCAATACAAGCATTGACACAAAATTATTAGAATATTATCTAAAAATAGAATTTACCAAAGCAAATATTGATATAGCTTACGAATACGGAATTTATGATTGTAGTACCAACCAAATGGTGTATGGAAATTATGTAAGCCAATATCCACAAGAAAAAGCCACCAAAAAGTCTAATTTTCCTACTTGGAATGAATACACGTATTATTTTGGCATAAGATTTCCCACCAAAACCACTTATTTGGCAAGTGAAATGGAAGTTTGGTGGTTTTCGTCAGTGATGCTTTTGGTGGTAATTATATTTTTTGGTTATACATTGTGGGTAATTTTAAAACAAAAACGTCTTTCTGAAATTCAAAGGGATTTTATCAATAATATGACCCACGAGTTCAAAACCCCCATTAGTACGATTGCAATTTCTGCAGATTTGATTACAAAACCTCAAATATTACAAAAACCTGATTACATCATAAAATACGCCAACGTGATAAAAGCCCAAAATATTAGGCTAAAAAACCAAATAGAAAAAGTACTGCAAATGGCATTATTGGAAAAAACAAAAGTGCAGTTAAATTTAGAAAAAATAAATATTTTGACACTTGTGGAGGAAGTTGTGGCTAATTTTAATCTTAATCAAAATGTAGAAATTAGCACAGATTGGGCTTTTGAAAATGAAGAACAAAGCATTATTGAAGCGGACAGGGTTCATTTTACCAATATTATTTATAATCTTTTGGATAATGCAGTAAAATATGTAGAAGGCGAGCCAAAAATTCATATTTCAGGGAAGTATTTATCCAAAAAAATTGTATTGGATATTCAAGACAATGGCATTGGTATTAGCAAGGAACATCAAAAACGTATTTTTGAAAAATTTTATCGTGTTCCCACAGGCAATGTGCATAATGTAAAAGGCTTTGGTTTGGGACTTAATTATGTAGGGCAAATTATAAAAGCTCACAAATGGGAAATAAAAGTAAAAAGTGAATTGGGCAAAGGAACGTGTTTTGAGATAATTATTTAAAAAATGAAAAATAAAATAATGAAAAATAAAATAAAATTTGGATTTTTTGGTGTTTTTTTAGTTTTAATATCTGGAATTGCTTTTTTTTCATTTTCTAAAAAAAGTGATTTTGAAAAAGCTGTTGTTGAACGAGATATTGAAAAATATTATTTGGTACCTGTATTTTTTAGTTATGATACAGATTTAATGAAAAAAGGCTTTGATGAAAGTTTCTTTTTTGCCTCCATAAAAGACAAAAAAATAGACAAAGTTACACTTTCACAATTTATGGAACGTGTTGCAAAACGCAAAGAAAATCCACCAAAAGACAAATGGACATATAAAATCCAGGTTTTAGATATTACGGAAAATAATGTTGCAAGTGCAAAAGTCCTACTTTACAAAGATGAAAAACTATTTTTTACGGATTATTTACACCTTTTGAAAGAAAATGACCAATGGAAAATTATTGGAAAAGTGTTTTATAAATGGGGGAATTAGGAATTGGGAATTAAGAATTGGGAATTTATAACGATTTTTATTTTATTTTCCAAATTTTATTTCAATTATTTTAAAAATAATTCATATTTTTTAATTAAGTTTGTTTTCATATTCCATTCCTAATAGGCTGTTTCATTCCTAATTCCCCATTCTTAATTCCTGATAGGCTGTTTCATTCCTAATTCTTAATTCCTAATTCTTAATTATATGCTGTTGCTTAGTGCAGGATTATTTTTTATTGGTTTGGCAATATTTTTAACCAAAAAACACCCTGTTGTGATATTGATGGGTATAGAACTTATGCTTAATGCCACAAATATCAATCTTGTAGCATTTTCACAACAAGACCCACGTTTGCAAGGGCAATTATTTGCATTGTTTGTGATGATAGTTGCAGTTGCAGAATCAGCAGTTGCATTGGCTATTATGGTAAAAATTTTTTATAACCAAAATACCGTAAAACTGTAAAACCAAAATTTATTTACACATAAAAAAAACCTCTACAAAATGATTTTATAGAGGTTTTTTTTTATGTAAGATAAATTACAGTTGGTTAATAGTGTATTTATTACCAGATTTCACAATGTTAAAAGCATCTACTGTTGCACCTTGTGTTACTGATTTACTGCTTGCATCTACCACTTTGTTGCCATCTATAGCTTTTATTTTGCTTGACACACTTGCAGAAGTTGAACCTGAAAAATGTTGATATTTCACAATGTAAGTACCATCAGTTAAATCTTTTGGAAGATTTACGGTTTCTGTTGTTGTATTAAAACTTGACCCAGAATATGTTGCTGATGACGAACCAGACCTAAATACCAATACATCTATATCCACAGCAGAAGAAGCTGTCCAAGTAAGTGAAATATTGATACCTTTGTTGTCATTGTCAGTAAAAACATTTGAAGGTTCGCCTTCTGTTTTAGAACAAGAAACTGCTGTAAAAGCAAGTACAACAAACAGAAAAAGTGTTGATAATTTTTTCATTAAAAAAATGATTTATTAAGTGTTTATGTTTAAAAAAAAAGTGATATAAAATATTGATAATTTTTTATCACAAATCCATTACTACATTTAATTTTTTTTGTTACAAATTATCATACAAGAAAAGAAATAAAATAAATTTATCTTATAAAACCTCTAAAAACCACGATAAAAACCTTCATTTTCTAAAATGAAGGTTTTTATCGTTTAGGAGAAAAAAATCATTTGTTTTTCTTAAAAAAAAATTATTCTTTTGCTTTTATTTGCTAAAAATGCTTTTTTTATAAAAAAAAATGAAAAATCTTTTTACTAAAATTACACAACAAATAAGAGATTTTTTTGGATTTTCTTTTGTAGAAATCAAAAGTTTTTGGCTTCTTTCGTGCATAATGCTTATTTTTGGCGTTGTGCCTGTGTTATTGATAATTTTTGAAAATCAAAAAACGTTTGAAAAAATTACTAATAATGAAGAATTGGATACACTTTTGGCACAAATGTCGCCCCTTGATACCAACACAGAAGAACAACAACAGAGATTTAGAGCAAATAAATCATATTTTGAAAAAAATAAAAATACAAGTTTTGAATTACCTGTTAATACTTTTGACCCAAATAAAATACCTGCTTCACAATGGCAAAGTTATGGCGTAAGCAAAAAAGTAGCCAGCAGTATCAGAAAATATATAGATAAAGGTGGGAGATTTAGGAAAAATGAAGATGTTAAAAAAGTGTATAATTTTAAAGAAGAATGGTATAATCGCCTTGCACCTTACATGATAATTGAAATAGACACAAACTATTTGGCAAAAAAAGAGTTTAAGAAATATGAGAAAAACTATGATTCTACCAAAAAACACAAAAAAGAGTACAAAAAAATTACATTTGATATAAACCTCGCTGATACTGCACAACTTAATGCTGTGAAAGGCATTGGCGAAAAAACTGCTCTTTCCATTATAAAGTATCGTGAAAGATTAGGCGGTTTTGTGAATTTGGAACAACTTAACGAAATTTTTTTATTAAAAAATCGCCCAGATGTGCTAAAAAATCTATTATCTTGTGTAACTTTGAACATTGAAAACATAAGGAAGATAAAAATAAATGAAATAGAACACGAAACACTAAGAACACACCCTTACATTCAAGCAAAATTGTCAAAAATTATTATCAATTATCGCACACAACACGGAAAATTTGAAAAAATAGAAGATTTGAAAAAAATAAAAGTCTTAGCTGACAGTACCTACCAAAAAATTGTACCTTATTTACAATTTTAAGAAATAGGTTTGGTTATTACAGAAATAAATATATTTGGCATACTTTTTACAAGATATTTTAGGGAAATTTAAAATACAAAAAGTATAAAAAATGATAAGTTAATGATGAGTTTATTGTCTTTTATTTTATCACAATTCACACCAAAAATTGCTTTATCTAATTAGAAAATTTTAGAAAAAAAAATTATGAGCGACGAAAAAACAACATTATTCAAATATTTCAGGGATATGAGCCAACACGAGGTAATATTGTCATTCAAAGGCACTATTTCGCAAGAAATATTAGCAGATGTAGGGCTTAGTCTTCGTACACGTCTATCATCTTATCAAAATAGCAAAAAAACTTTTGCTGTATTTGTAGAACTTGCTCAAAATATTTATCATCATTCTGCCCAAAAAGAATTTTCTATTAGCAAAGGTCGTCCTGCAGGTGTGGGTGTATTGCTTATCCAAAACCACCCTGAGCATTTGGTGCTTTCATCAGGCAATTTGATTGAAAATTTTAAAGTAGAAGGACTTTTGGAAAGGTGTGCCTATATTAACACACTGAGCGAAGAAGATTTAAAAGATTATTATGTAAAACAACGCAAACGCCCAACAGGTGGCGTAGGTGCTAATATTGGACTTATTGATATGGCAAGAAGGTCAGGCAACCCATTAGAATATAATATTACAAAAGTAGATGAAGAAAATTCTTTTTTTGCCCTTTCTATTAGAGTAAATAAATTTGATAATGAAGCATAAAAAATTATGAAAAATTATGCAAAAAACTATTCTATTTATTATCTTTTTCTAACTTCCTTTTTTAAAAATCCTATCAACAAACTTTAATACATTGAACTTATATGCAAAACTTGTTAATAGAAGCATACGATTATGTACCGTATGTGGATTTCCAAGCAGATACAGGTGAATTAACAATCGGTGGGGAATCCTATCACGAATATACATTGGAGTTCTTTGAACCTATTTTTGAATGGCTCAAAGAATATACCCAAGAACCTAATAGAACTATTACACTGAATTTCAGAATGAGCTACTTCAATACAAGTTCCTCACGTAGATTTTTGGAAATAATGAATATCTTGCAAGCCTATCATTTTAACAATGGAGGTAGTGTGGTTATAAATTGGTATTACGAAAAAAATGACCTTGATATGCTTGAAAGTGGTGAAGAATACGCAGAGGATATTCAACTTGAATTTAATTTGATTCCTTATTAGTAGTCAGGAATCAGGTGTCAGGTATTAGTAAAAACAGCCCAAAATTTTTTATTGTTATTGTTATAAATATTTCAATTTTGAGATTTTTTTTCTCAAAATTTGAAATATTTTTGTTTTTCTCAAAATAAAATTCTATTTTGCTAATTCTTAAGCCCCCCAACCCCCAAAGGGGGAGTTTTTAAGCACTAAAAATAATTTAAACCAAATATTATTTTACTAAAAAAATAATATTTCAAACTTGTTTTTAATTCCCCCTTTGGGGGTTAGGGGGCTTCCTTAAACCTTAACCTTTTATGGCAAATAAATTACACGAACTACTCGCAGTAGAACAAGACCGCAAACACAAAGCAGTGCAAGTAGTAGGTGAAACGATTAAAGTTTTCACAAAACAAGATGTTCAATTTGATGGTGTTACCAAAAGATATGTGCAAATCCAAGAAGATACTGAACAAATCCCTGACGAAACCAAAGAAATGGTAACAAGTGTTCGCCAAAAACTTGATGATACTTTGGAGGCATTTGTGGCTGGTATTGACGCACATCTTTCCAAAGAAGAAACCAATGCGTCCAATGTTGCAAAAGCTGAACTTATTATTGGCAACGAAAGTCTTGGTACTTTTTCAGCTACTTCTTTGCTTGCTTTGGAAGGACATTTGGCTAAAATCAAAGAACTTTATCAGGCTATTCCTGTGCTTGATGCAACCAAAAAATGGGAATTTGATAACCAAAAAAATGTGTATAAAACAGAAGATGAAGTAAAATTTCGTAGCGTAAAACGCCCACAAGTAATTGTGAAATACGAAGCTACCAAAGAACACCCAGCTCAAACTGAATTGCTTTATTTGGATTTTCAAGTGGGTAAATATGTTACTTCTTACACATCAGGCAAAATTACACCTGCACAAAAAACTACATTGCTCAAACGCATAGATGAAATCCTTGAAGCTGTAAAAACTTCAAGAGCAAAAGCTAATAATGTAGAAGTTCAAAATATTAAATTTGGTGATAAACTTTTTGCTTTTATCAATAAAGGTATTTTGTAAAAAAATCCAAAAAATCAATAAAAAAGGCTTTGAATTTTTGTTCAAAGCCTTTTTTTTGATAAAATATTCAGGTATTTTTATGCCTAAAATTTTACCCCAAAATTCAACGCTAACACTTGTTTAAATTGGACTGCTTGGCGTGGAACACCGTCAGATTGCACAATAAGTGTATTATTATAATAAATCAAATGCGTTGCAAAACTTGTAGTAATATATTTATTTACCTTGAAAGTAAGCATTGTTTCCCAGTTTACGTCCCAAAGCCCTTTTTCCACCCAACCATTATATCTGCTAAATAACAAAAGAT
>JAAFIN010000205.1 GCA_013297825.1 Cytophagales bacterium | reverse complement strand
CAAAAAAAAATTATAAAAATTTTTGAAAAAAAAAAAAGTACATATAAAAGTACAAAAAAAATATATAACTTTGAACGTTGAATTTGTAAAAACACAATTTTTTTTAAAAAAGATTGCTTCAAAAACAAAATAACAACAAAAACGCCATATAAAAAAACATATTTGTAATATGATTAGTGTGTATGAGTATTTCCAAAAAATGCAAGAGGAGCAAGTTCTTTTATATTTTAAGGGAGACATTACCAACAACCTACTCACTTCGCTCCTCCAACTCATAGATGATAGGCTTGAACGAAAAAGTGAGGACATAAAAATCAAAAGAAAAGTGTTTTCTATTCTTTTGGAATGTTTGCAAAATATCTATAATTATCAACAATTTAACCAATTTGATAATGAAGAATTGCAATCTGCTACCCTTATGGTAAGGCGTACAGAGGAGGCTTATTATATTGTAACAGGTAACTACATCAAAGCTGAAAAAGTAGAAATTTTGGAGAATAAAATCCTCAAAATCAATGCACTTTCAAGTGATGAACTCAAAGGCTATTACAAAGAAATCATTAGCAACAATGAACGTTCAGAAGCAGGCGGTGCAGGCTTGGGGCTTATAGATATGGCTCGCAAATCAGGCGAAAAAATTGAATATAGCTTTGAAAAAGCAGATGAAATCAATTATTTTTATATTTTACAAATAAAAGTAACCATATAAATATAAAATTACTTTTGTTTTTTTATAATTTCTAAAATAATCTCTAAAAACGTAAAACTAAAAACGTAAAATCAACACGTTAAAAAAAAGCATAAATTTTTAAATTTTTGTGAAAATTCCTAAAAATCATTTTTAACAAAAAAATAAATTTTATCAAAAAAATATATATCAAATCATGGAAAAATATTATTCAGAAGGTACAGGAAGAACCCCTACTATCATATTTGATGCACAAGGCAAATTAGAAATATCAGGAAGGTCAATCCCTGAAAATGCTATTGCATTCTACAATCCTGTGTTTGAATGGCTTACTGAATACCCAAAACACGCCCCTTCACACACTGA
This sequence comes from Cytophagales bacterium, assembly GCA_013297825.1. Classification (GTDB taxonomy): domain Bacteria; phylum Bacteroidota; class Bacteroidia; order Cytophagales; family Microscillaceae; genus JAAFIN01. Next base: position 8,408 of record JAAFIN010000205.1, on the reverse strand, counting down.
GGTAATTTTTAATTTGGAATATTTTAATACAAGTTCCTCAAAATGTATTTTGGATATTTTGAGAAAATTAGAACTTCTATCTGAATATGATAAATCTGTTCTCGTAAAATGGCATTTTGACGAAGGCGACGAGGATATGGAAGAATCTGGAAATGACTTTAAATCACTTATCAATGTTAATATTGAACTTGTGATGAAATAAAATACATAGGTTTAAGGTTTAAAGTTCAAGGTTTAATTTTTGTTATTAAGTTGTTTTGTATAAATAAAAAATTACAAAATTATTTTCTTAATATTTTTAATAAATAATCAATTATTCAAATTTCATATAAAATATAATCTTTTTGAGCCTTAAACCTTAAACTTTGAACTTTAAACCTTAAACTTTTTTTATGGCAGAAAAAGAAGACGTATTCCCACAAGAACAACAGGTTTTTTTGTACGCAAAAAAAATATCACAACAAAATGATATTTCGCCTGAACAACTTGCACAAGAATACAAAAATCTTACTGCCAATTACGAAAAATTGCTCAATGATGCAAAAGTAATTACCAATATTAGCGACCGCCTCCAAAATCGCTTGAATGTTGCCAACGAAAAACTTAATTTTGCTAACGAAAATATACAAGCAAATGCAAAACTCATAGAAGAAAAAAATACGCAACTGCGAGATACTATTTCAGAACTTATACAAACCAAAATCAGCCAAAAAGCCTCTACAATCGTACTTTTTGCTGCGATTGGACTTTTTATCATTTCTGAATTATTTTTAGACCCTATCGTTGAAAGGTATGTAGGCAAAAATTTTTGGCTTGGTGTTCTGCTCAAAGGTTCTATTGCTCTTATGCTTCGTCCTATTGATTTGTTGGTGGAATGGTATCTTATGCGTGACGCTCGTTCAAGAGCGAAAAATGAGATAAAATAACAGTAAAAAGGTGTCAGGAATCAGGTGTCAGGTATATTTGTCATTTATATTTGTCATTTATATTTGTCATTACGTAGCAATCTGGCTGTTCCTTTCACATTATTTTAAACACAATTCAACATCAAAAAATCATGTTAAATAAAAAATACATATTTTTTTTATCTTTTGGGATAATATATTTTTTTGGGATAATTTCTCAAAATAATCTTTTTGCCCAAACAGATATAAGCTATAAATCTGTATTTTTATCAAGATTTTTACAAAATATTCATTTTCCAACAGGAGCAATCAAAAATAACGAAATCGTTATTGGCGTGGCTGGTGATGAAAATACCTTAAAAAACGTAAATGTTGCACTTGGTGGTCAAAGCATAAAAGGTTATCGCATTGTCGTAAAACCTGTTGTAGAGGCAAAAGACGTAAAAACCATCAACCTCATTTACATCAATAATTCCTCAAAAGTATATCTAAGTAGCATTTTTCAAGAATTACAAAATCGTGCAGTTATCACAGTTACCGAAAAAGACGGTTTTCTCCAAAAAGGAAGTGATTTGAATTTTCTAAAACCAGAGGACAGATGGACGTATGAAATCAACGAAAACCAACTTTCTACCAAAGGTTTTACCTACGAAAAAGAAATCGTAACACGTGCTTATAATCGTGATGGCGGAAATGTACTCGCAAAAGATAAAGTTAATCGCATTGAGGTAAAAGTACCAAAAGCCAATACAGAAGAAGAACGCAGGCTTAGAGAAAATTATCTAAAAGCACAAAAAGAACTTGAAGAACTCAAATCAACAAGCCAAAAAACACGCACCGAAATCGTACAGGTGGAGGTGGATATGACCCCTGAACAAAAGAAAAAATTTGAAGCAGAACTTGCTGAAATCAATGCAAATCTTTCGCAAGAACAACAAAAAGCCAAACTTATTGCACTTCAAACCGAAAAATTCAAATTAGAAAAAGAAACAGAAAATGAACACCTCAAAGCAGAACAAGAAAAAGCACAAGCACAACAACGCCAAACCATTATTATTTCGGTAATTGCGGTATTATTTTTATTAAGTTTATTTATCATTTTCTTTATTTTTTATAGAAGACGCAAAAAAATGATTGATGAATTGGAAAAAGCAAAAAATGAACTTGCCCAAAATCTCCAACTTATCAACATAAAAAACCAAGAACTTGATGCCAAAAACCAAGAGATAGAAAAACATAGCAAGGAAACAGAACAAAGTATTTATTCTGCCAAAACCATTCAAACCGCAATGCTTCCAACTGCCAACACGCTTAAAGATTATGTTGGGGACTTTTTTTTAATTTATGAGCCAAAAGACATTGTTTCAGGTGATTTTTATTGGGCTACCCAAAAAGAAAACCAAATATTTGTTATCGTGGCTGACTGCACAGGACACGGTGTGCCTGGTGCTTTTATGAGCCTTGTGGGTATGAATTTATTGGACGAAATTATTAACCAAAAAAATATTCTTTCGCCTGATGATATCCTTGAAGAAATGCACTTAGGCGTGTATCATCGTCTCCAACAAAATGTTGGTGTAAATAAAGATGGTATGGATTTGTGTCTTTGCATCATTGAAAAAAGTAATTTGGATAAAATCAAAGTACAATTTGCTGGTGCAAAAAGACCTTTTTATTTTACTGAAAATAACCAATTACAACGTATTCAAGGCAGTAGAAAATACATAGGTGGTATGATGAAAGAAGGCAAAAAATTTGAAAAACACGAATTTCTTTTGGAAAAAAATGCAATGATTTATCTTACTTCTGACGGTTATGGTGATGCACCTAACGAAAAAAGAGAGAAATTTAGTAGCCAAAGATTAGAAAATTTATTGCTTGAAATTCACCAAAAAGACCTTTCTACACAATACAATACCCTTAATGAAACCCTCCAAAATCACAAAGGCACAGAACCTAATCGTGATGATATCACGATTTTGGGGATTAGGGTTTAAAAAAGTTTAAGGTTTAAAAGTTCAAGGTTCAAATGAAAAACAGCCAAATTGCTATGCAATAAGGCTGTTTGCTGTTTCATTTATAATTCATAATTCATAATTCATCATTATTCTTGCGATTTTTTATAATCTGACAAAAATTTAGCCAAACCACTATCAGTAAGTGGGTGATTTAAAAGGCTTGTAATCACGCTCAATGGACAAGTAACCACATCAGCACCAAGTTCTGCACATTTGATAAGGTGCATTGGGTGGCGAACAGACGCTGCGAGAACCTCTGTATCAAAATCATAATTGCTATAAATATCCACAATCTGCTCAATGAGTTGAAGACCGTCAGTGCTTACATCATCAAGTCTGCCCACAAAAGGCGACACATAACTTGCCCCTGCTTTCGCTGCAAGAAGTGCCTGACCTGCTGAAAAAACAAGCGTACAATTTGTACGAATATCTTTGTCATAAAAATATTTGATAGCCCTTATACCGTCCTTAATCATAGGAACTTTTACCACGATATTCTCGTGAAGGTCAGCAAGCTCTTCGCCTTCTTTTATCATTTCCTCGTAAGTCGTTGCGATAACTTCCGCACTTACATCACCATCTTTCACGATTTCGCAAATATTAGCATAATGCTTAAAAATGTTGTTTTTGCCTTTTATGCCTTCTTTCGCCATAAGTGACGGATTGGTGGTTACACCATCTAATACGCCCAATTCATAAGCCTCTTGAATTTCTTTGAGGTTAGCGGTGTCAATAAAAAATTTCATATTTTTTTTAGTTTTTAAATTTAATAAAAATTTATTTTTTGCAAAAATAGCATTTTTTAGTCTTTTGGTTTGTGATTTTTGAGAATTTTTAATTTTTTTTCAAAAAAACAAAAAATTTGACGAAATGCAACTTTCAATTTTTGAAAGTGAGGTTTTGATTGACAAGCAACAAAATCAACCCCTTTTTTATGCGTTTTTTGGCTCAAAACTGCATTTTCGTTTTTGTAAATCAAAAAATCTTTGTATAACATTGTGAAAAATTTACACAAAAATTTTCTTAAAAACGCAAAAAAAAATTCCAAAAAACTTTTTTAAATTTTTGATATGAATAAAAATAAACTTTCTTTATTTCTGTTTTTATTTTCATTTTTATTATTCCAAAATCCAATTTTTGGACAAAATGCTTTGCCTATTTGGTACAGTGATGATTTTTCAAATCCAGAATCAGGTTTTACGCACAATACCGAAACCAAAAATGGAACTTACAATTACAAAGACGGAAAATATGTCATTAAAAATCACGCCCCAGATGACAGATGTTATCGTGGAACAAGAACCATATACACTGACTCAAATAAAGAAATGATGTTTGAAGTTAAATTCTCTTTACAGGAAGCTGAAACAGAAGACGCTGGTCATGGTTTTTGTATACGTGGCAAAGATGAGAAAACCTATTTTTTTATGATAAAACCCCAAAAAGGCAGTTTTATTGTAAAACATCTCCAAAAAGAAGATTACAGAGATGCTACGATTGAACAAACTTTTAATTTTATTAAAAAAGGATTGAAAGAGGTCAATAAAATGACAATTCACGTTACAGGAAATAAAATCGTGGTAAAAGTAAATGACCAAGAAGTTTATTGGACTTCTAACCTTTATGATTATACAGGTCTTTATGGTTTTTTTGCTTCCAAACATCAACTTCTTCACGTTGATGACTTTATTTTTTATCATGATGTAAAACTAAATTTGGTGCCTAATGCTCCAACAAATGTCATAAAAGAAAATCTTGGGGATAAAGTAAATACTAAATATTCTGAAACATCACCTCGTATTACTCCTGATGGAAAATATCTGTATTATTCAATTCACAATTCCCCTGAAAATACAGGTGGTGAAAAAGATGGAACTGATGTATGGTTTAGTGAATCTATAGATGGTGGCGAAACATGGCAACAAAAAAGAAATATAGGCAAACCCATAAACAATTCAACATCAAACTTTGTGATATCTGTTACTCCTGATAATAATACGCTTTTACTTGGTAACACTTATAATACTGATGGCTCTGCAAAAGGGGGCGGAATTTCTATTACACATCGTACTGTCAATGGTTGGGAAATACCAGAAGAATTAGAAATTGAAGATATGAGTAAATTTCTAAATGACACTAAATATGTATCATATTGTTTGTCCAATGACCGAAAAACGCTTATTATTTCGTTGGTTTATAACGCATTGGGTTTTGGAGGTTCTGATTTATATGTGAGTTTTAATTTAGGAGGAAATAATTGGAGCAGACCAAAACACATGGGTAATAATATCAATACAAAAAATGATGATACAACCCCATTTCTTGCAGCAGATGGTGTTAGTTTATATTTTTCTTCTGATGGATTTCCTGGTTATGGGGATAATGATATTTTTGTAACAAGAAGACTTGATGATACTTGGACAAAATGGTCAGAACCTCAAAATTTGGGAAAAGGTATCAACTCAACAGGCTGGGACGCTTATTTTACCATTCCTGCCTCTGGAAAATATGCCTATATGACTACCACAAAAGGCGGTATAGAAAAAAGTTTGGATATTGTTCGCATTAAACTTGCAGAGTCCATCAAGCCAAAACCTGTGGTTTTGATTTCTGGAAAAGTATTTAACAGCAAAACCAAAGAACCAATGTCTGCAAGTATTACCTACAATGCAATTAAAGCTGGCAAAGAACTTGGTATCGCAACCTCCAATCCAACAGATGGAAGCTATAAAATTGTATTGCCTGCTGGCGAATTTTATGGTTTTTTGGCTCAAAAAAATAATTTTATTTCGGTAAGTGAAAATATTGATGTTACCAAAATTACAGCTTACAAAGAAATTACACGTGATTTGTATCTTGCTCCCATAGAATCAGGACAAACTATTCGCTTGAATAATGTGTTTTTTGATTTTTCAAAGGCAAGCCTTCGTGGTGAATCTTTTGGCGATTTGGATAGGCTTATCCAAACACTCAACAGTAGTTCAGATATGAAAATAGAAATAGGCGGACATACCGACAATGTAGGTGATGCCCAAAATAACCTAACACTTTCGCAAAGTAGAGCTAATGCAGTATTGGAATATTTGGCTTCAAAAGGAATTTCAAAAACTCGCCTCATTGCCAAAGGTTATGGTATGACAAAACCAACCGCCAATAACACCACAGAAGAAGGACGACAAATGAATCGCAGAGTGGAAATTACGATTTTGTCAAAATAATGATGAATTATGAATTAAATAGCCAAATACATTTTCTAATGATAAATGTTAAATGATAAATGTTAAATTAAACAGCCAAATGCAGTTGCTTTTGATTTTTTAATTTATTTTTAATCTTAATAAAAAAAGCCTCAAAGATGAATTTTTGAGGTTTTTTTTGTTAAAAAAATAATAAAATATATAATTATTATCAAAAAAATGCGTTAAAAAAATCACATTTTTGAGTGATAAATAATAAAAATTTTATTTCTAATTTTGTGTAAAAAATCATCTCTGCCCTACTATTTTTTTATTTGTCGTTTCCCCACGTTTTACGTGGGGTTACTGTTGTTAAACCCTTTCAGGGTTTTTAATACAAAAAGGCTATTTAAACAACCACGAAGTGGTTGAACTATGGTAACCCCACGTGAAATGTGGGGAAGCACAAAAAACGGTAGGGTAGAGCGTAAAAAATCTTAAAACAACTTTTCAATTTCTTTTTTAATATGAAACAAAAAAACCTTTTTACAATTTCTTTTTTTCTAATTTTCTATCTTTTTGGATTTTTTCCCCCTTTGGGGGTTAGGGGGCTTTTTGCCCAAAATCCATTACCTATTTGGGTAAATGATGATTTTTCTAATCCACAATCAGGTTTTTCCAATCAAAAAGGACAAGATACAGATTACGAATACAAAGAGGGAAAATATGTGATTACCAAACGTTCTAATGATGGCTCTTATGGTTGGACAAACAAAACAATTTTTACCAATTTTGATAAAGAATATGTTTTTGAAGCTGAATTTAAACTTGTAAATCACACACAAGACGATATAGCACACGGTTTTGTGATGTTGGCAGAAAATAAAAAAACGTATTTTTTTGAAATAAAACCACGTAAAGCACAATTTCAATTAAAATATTATCAAGGTAAATGGGAAGATGTATCCAATGCAGTTGTGGATTCAAGCATTATTAAAAAAGGTGCAAATGAAATCAATAAAATGCAAGTGCAAATAAAAAACGATAAAATGATTGTAAAAATCAACAATAAACAAATTTATGAAGGTGAAAAACTAAAAAGTCTAATAAGTAATTATGGATTTTTCTCAGGAAATAATCACATTGTTGAAATTGATAATTTTAAATTTTATCAGGACAATAAAATAAATGTGATTCCAAATGCACCTGAAAAATTAGAAAAAATAAATCTTGGGGAAAAAATCAACACAAAATATGCTGAAACTTCGCCTTACATCACGCCTGATGGCAAAACTTTATATTATTCTATCCAAAATAGCCCTGAAAACACAGGCGGTGATAAAGATGGTGATGAAATATGGTATTGTGAATCAAATGATAATGGTGAAACTTGGCAACCACGTAAAAACGCAGGCAAACCACTTAATAACACAGACCCAAATTCGGTGATTTCTTCCACACCTGACAATAATACAATGCTTGTGGCAAATCGTTATAATGCAGACGGTTCGCCTGCTGGTGGTGGTTTTTCTATGACCAATCGCACTGCACAAGGTTGGGAAGTACCTAAAAGTTTGGATATGGAAGATTTTGTATCTAAATCTTACAATGAATTTTGTTTGTCTGCTGACCGCAAAGTGATTATTATGGCAGTATTGCGTGATGAATGTATAGGCGGTAAAGATTTATTTGTAAGTTTTAATTTGAATGGGGATAAATGGAGCAAACCAAAACATATGGGCAATATAATTAACACCAAAGAAGCAGAAACAAGCCCATTTCTTGCTGCAGATGGGGTAAGTTTGTATTTTTCTACGCCTGGATTGCCTGGTTATGGAAGCAATGATATTTTTGTGAGTAGAAGGCTTGATGATACTTGGATAAATTGGTCAGAACCTCAAAACTTAGGAAAAGGTATCAATTCTGAAGCGTGGGACGCTTATTTTACATTGCCTGCTTCTGGAAAATATGCTTATATGGCAAGCACTGAAAATGGTACAGAAGGAAGTTTGGATATTATTCGTGTAAAACTTGTAGAAGCAGTAAAACCCAAACCTGTTGTTTTGATTTCTGGAAAAGTATTCAACAGCAAAACCAAAGAACCAATGTCTGCAAGTATCACTTACAATGCACTCAAAGCTGGCAAAGAACTTGGTGTTGCAACTTCAAGCCCAACAGATGGAAGTTATAAAATTGTGTTGCCTGCTGGCGAATTTTATGGTTTTTTGGCTCAAAAAAATAATTTTATTTCGGTAAGTGAAAATATTGATGTTACCAAAATCACAGCTTACAAAGAAATTACACGTGAT
>JAAFIN010000206.1 GCA_013297825.1 Cytophagales bacterium | reverse complement strand
GCAATCGTTTGCATTTCAATATCAAGAGTTGATACCATATTATTTTTTTTGAGGTAAAAAAGCTAAAAAATGTTTTAGTTTAAAAAGTAAAAATAATGATAAAAATTAGATTTTAGTTCTTTTTTTTGATTATCATTTTTTTTGCAAAAATACAAAATTCGTATTTGAAAAAAAAATTTACAGAATTTTTTTTAATAAATTTCCAAAAATTCACATTTTTTTAAAAAAATACCAAATATTTTTTTGATTTTTTAATTTTGGGCGATTTTTTGAGGGAAAATTTTATTTGGAAAAAACCCAAAATTATGGGAAAATAAAACTTTGTTTTTTAGCGTTTTTTGTGTAGATTTGCTTAAAAATCAATTATAACGTTTAAACAAAAATAAGCATAAAAATATGGAGAATGAAATTTGGGATTTTCTTGCCTTGACTGCGATTTCCGAGAATAAAACAATCATTAAAACAACAAAAAATATACTTCCAAATATATTTACTTGGAATTTTCAATTTCAGAAAAAAAATAAAAAAATTATTATCTTGGGTTCAAGTGGAACAGGAAAATCACAATTTACCCAATCATTAGAAAAAAAATTGTTAAATGTAGCAATGCAAGAAGCAACATACAACACAAACAACAAAGAAATAACAATAAATAAAGAAAAAATAGGTTTTATAGACACAATAGGACAAAATAATTCAGCATCAAAAATCCAAGAATTTATTAAAATTATGGAAGATGATGATTTTGTGGGTATTATTAACTTGGTATCAAATGGTTATCATCATATTTACCAAAATTATGAGGAAAACCTTGTATTTGAAAATAACAAAATAAAAAAATCTTTTTTGGAAGATAATAAAAACACTGAAATTGAAGAACTTAATACATGGTTACCACATCTCAAAGATTCAAAAGCTAAGTGGATTATTACTTTAGTTAATAAAGCTGATATTTGGCAAAAAGACAAAGACAACGTAATAAAACATTACAAAGACAAAAATGGAGATTATGGAAAGGTTTTTGAAAATCATTTCCAAACAAATTATTTTCAAAAAACACATTTGGTATTACCTTATATTTCTATTGTGGAACCTTTTTACAATAAAATTTTCTGTTCATTAGGGGAAACTGCAAAATATAAATTACAAAATAATTTCATAAATGAACTAATAAAACTAATAAAACAATAAATGTTGTATATGGAAACAATCATAGAATTAGAAAATAAAAATATTCCTCGTGAACATAATGTGAATATTATATTAGAAAATAATTTTAAGGAATTAAGAGGGATATTAAAACAGGTAAAAATTATAGAATCCACTATTTTCCTTTTAATACTTATTGGTTGTTTTAGCCCATTGTATGGACTTTTATTACACATATATTTTTTATATGATTTATCAATAACAACCTCTACTTTGGGGATAGGTATGTTTTCATTAGTATCAAGCTATCTTATTTTTAGTTTTAGTTTTAAACGTTTTGATAATAGAATAAATGATGTATATTTTGATATTTTAGTATTTTTAAATGACTATTCTAAAATACACAAAACTGCTTATTACATAAGTAAAGAAAATAATAATTTACTACATTTAGCTGAAAAACGAAAATTAAATAATATTACTAAATATCATTTAAAAATCCTTTTAATAGGTTTTTTTGCTTTTTTTGTATTTGTTTATATGTCAAATGTTTATACATCATATACCTTAATCATAAATAACCTAAAAAAAATCCAAACCCTTGAACAAGAAAACAAAATCTTAAAAGAAAAATTAGAAAAATACGAAAAAAAACAAAAATAGCCAATAATCAACTCCTGATTACTGGCTACTTCCTACTGATTCCTGACTACTTATTCCTGACTACTTTTTCTCAATATTTTTCTTCACAAAAGTAGGCAATGCAAAACAGCCTTCATACAATTTGCGGTTAAAATATTGTAAATTTTCTTCCATTTTTTCCATATCTGTATATCTTGGATTGGTGTTTTCTTTGTATTCTTTGGAAGCATAAGCAAAACTCCACATACCACTTGGATAAAAAGGAATATTGGTCGTGTAAAGTGTAGCGTAAGAAAATACAGAATGAAGCACATCAAATAATTCCCTTTGGGTGCGTTTGAAATAATAAGGACTTTCAGCTTGTGCCACCAAAATACCATTTGGCTTCAAAGAATTGTATGCTTTTTGATAAAAATCTTTTGAAAACAAACCTTCCGCAGGCCCCACAGGGTCAGTAGAATCTACAAGAATTACATCAAAAGCAGTTTTGTTGTTTTCTATGTATTTTACGCCATCATCTACCAAAAGCGTAAGACGTGGATTGTTAAATTCAGAGGCAATCGTAGGAAAATACTCTTTTGATTTTTCAATTACCAAACCATCTATTTCCACCATTACACATTCTTTCACTTGTGGGTGACGCAACACCTCACGTGCAGCACCGCCATCACCGCCACCTATGATAAGAACACGCTCAGGATTTGGGTGTGCAAAAAGTGGCACGTGTGCAATCATTTCGTGATACGAAAATTCGTTAGCTTCTGTCAGCATCACACAACCGTCAAGCACCATCATATTACCATAATGTGGTGTTTCGTAAATTTCTAATTTTTGAAAATCACTTTGACCTTCAAATAATTTTTTGCCCACACGCATAGATACACGCGCCCCAACCTCAAAAATGGTTTGGTCAAGGTCTTCATTAAGCCAAGTAGTTTGCATAAAAATACAAAGTTTAAAGTTTAAGGTTCAAGGTTTAATGCTCAAACCAAATAATATTTTTTTGCAAAATTAAAGCATTGATTTGTTAGATTTTCTTTTAAAATGAAAAATTCATAAAAAAATAATGTTGGACAAGGCATAAAATTATTTTGATTGTCAGAAAACAGAAAAAGCCCTACAAAATTAAAATTTTGTAGGGCTTTTCCTTATTTTCAAAGAAAAGTGTTTTTGCGTTTATACCTTTCTCCTTATTACTTACACCTTTCCCCTGAATTTAATTTGATTTAGAAAGGTCAATGTTATTTGACAAAGTTTCAGGTAAAACCTCTTTCTTATTATCTACATAAGTTTCATAACTGGTTGGCTTGTTGAAAGGTCTATCACCTAATATTTCTTTTAAATCATCTTGGAAAATAATTTCTTTTTTCAATAATACTTTTGCCAATGCTTCCAATTTATCACGATGTTCTGTCAAAATTTGTTTGGTGCGGTCATAAGCAAAAGTTGCAATTTTACGAATTTCATCATCTATAACCCTTGCAGTTTCATCAGAATAAGGTTTATTGAATGAATAATCAGATTGTTTGGAATCATAAAAAGAAATATTTCCAATTTTGTCATTCATACCATATACTGTTACAATGGCGTGTGCTATTTTAGTAATTCGTTCCAAATCATTTAAAGCACCTGTTGATATTTTACCAAAAATAATATCTTCTGCAGCACGTCCTCCAAAAAGTGCGCACATTTCATCAATCAGTTGTTCTGTGCGATAAATATATTGTTCGCTTGGCAAATATTGAGCATAACCCAACGCTGCAACGCCTCTTGGTACAATACTTACTTTTACAAGTGGATTAGCATATTCCAAAAACCAACTTGTAACTGCGTGTCCTGCTTCGTGATAAGCAATAATTTCTTTTTCTTCTGGCGAAATAAGTTTGTTTTTCTTTTCCAATCCACCTATTACCCTGTCTATGGCATCTTGAAAATCTTTCATTTCCACCGAAGTTTTGTTTTTGCGTGCAGCAATCAAAGCAGCTTCATTACAAACATTCGCAATTTCAGCACCTGCAAAACCTGGCGTTTGTACCGCTAATTTTTTAGCGTCAATATCAGACGAAACCTTTACAGGCGAAAGATGCACTTTAAAAATTGCTTCTCTGCCTACTACATCAGGGGCATCAACGCTAATCTGCCTATCAAAACGTCCTGGACGCATCAAAGCACTATCCAAAATATCAGGGCGATTAGTTGCTGCGAGAATAATTACGCCTGAATCAGTTGCAAAACCGTCCATTTCTACAAGTAATGAATTAAGTGTATTTTCTTTTTCGTCATTACCACCTTGTATAGCACCTCTACTGCGTGAGCGACCTATGGCATCTATTTCATCAATAAAAATGATACAAGGTGCTTTTTCTTTTGCCTGTTTGAACAAATCACGCACACGTGCAGCACCTACGCCTACAAACATTTCCACAAAATCAGAACCAGAAAGTGAGAAAAATGGCACACCAGCCTCACCAGCTACTGCTTTTGCAAGCAATGTTTTACCTGTGCCAGGAGGTCCTATAAGCAATGCACCTTTTGGGATTTTAGCACCAAGTGTGGTAAATTTTGAAGGATTTTTTAAAAATTCTACAATTTCTTGTATTTCTTCTTTTGCTTCGTCCAAACCTGCTACATCATTAAATGTAATTTTTATTTTGCTATCTGCATCAAAAAGTTGTGCCCTGCTTCTTCCAATATTAAATATTTGTCCGCCTGCACCGCCTCCTGCCATACGTGCCATAAGAAACCACAACGCAAAGAGCATTAGGAAAAATACGCCCCATTGCAAAAGGAAACTTGTAATATCAGAGCGTTCTTCTGAACGCACTTCTATTTTGGTAGGAAGATTTTTTTGGGCTTCATCTACTTTTTTCTCAAAATTATCAATAGAGTTAATTTTAAGTTTAAAATGTGGAGCTTGTTCCACTGTAATAGGTGAGCGGTGAGGGCTTAATTTTTCTTGATATTTTTTGTTTTTATCACGAATAGATTTTGGGTGAAGGCTTATTTCCACCAAATTTTTATTCACAATAACAATATCTTTGACATCTCCTTCTTCAAGCATTTTTTGAAGATTTGACACAGTAGTATCTACAAGTTGTACGCCCCTTGTAAGATAAACCACGCCTACCACTAACAATATAATACTCACAATCAACCACATACGATAACCGCCATTGTTGTTGGAATTATTACGATTTTGATTTTATTCTGATTCCACATATTTCATTTTGGCATCTCCCCAAAGTTCTTCTAAGGCATAAAAATCTCTACGGTCATTTTTGAAAATATGAACTACTACATTTCCAAAATCCATCAAAATCCATTCTTTTACTTGTTTGCCTTCTTCGTATTGAGCCACTTCGCCTGTTGCTTTATATACTGCATCCTCCACTGAATCCCTTATGGCATCTACTTGTGTGGTAGAATTGGCAGAAGATATCACAAAATAATCCGCTATGGCTTGGCTAATTTTACGCAAATCCATTATCACAATATTGCTTGCTTTTTTGTCTTTCATGCCTTGTGCTACCGCCTCAGCAAGCATCGTGGAGGTAATCGTGGTTTTTGTGAGGTTTATTAAAACTTCTTCCATTCTGTAATTTTACTTTGTTTTGTTGGTTGTTTTTTGGGTTATTTTTATTTTTTAAAATTTAATTTTTTAAATCAATTTTATTTAATTTATGACTTAAACAGTTTTTATTAAGAAAAAATTACAATTTTTTTTAATTTAGTAAAAATTTTATCCTAAAAACCGTAAAATTATGAAAAATATTTCAAATATTCTATTTTTATGGATTTTTTTGTGAAAAATTGTTTGTTTTACTATTACAACAAAAAATTAAAAAAACTGTTTTATTTCTAATTTCTAATCACATCAAGCAATGTATTGCTTTTTATTTCTGTTTCGTTCCATTCTTTTTCAGGCAAAGAGTTTTCGGTAATACCTGCCCCTACATAAAGGCAGATTTTTTGTTGAAAAAATTGCAAACATCTCAAATTCACAAATAAATTGTTCTCATTTTCAATATTTACACTGCCCAAAAAACCTGTGTAAAACTCACGAGGATAACCTTCATTTTCCAAAATAAATTGCATACTTTCCTCCTTAGGCATACCACACACCGCAGATGTAGGGTGTAATAAAGGCAACATTACAGAAGCAAGATTTGAAAAATTGGTAGCTTGCATATCCACCGAAAAAAATGTTTTCAAATGCCACAAATTTCCTGCTTGTGTGGTTTTGGGACCTAATTCTGTAAATTCTCTTAGGCGTATTTTTTTAAAACAATTTATAATATATCTGCTTACCATTGCTTGTTCTTCTATCTCTTTTTGTCCCCATTGTACTTCGTTAATATGCAATGTAGGATTGTAGGCTTGTGTGCCTGCGAGTGCAACAGTTTTGAATGTGTGATTTTGGTCAGTTTGCAACAATAATTCAGGTGTTGCACCTGCCCAAATGCCCATATTTGGCAAATAAAATACATAACAAAATGCAGTAGGATAACGCTCACAAAGTTTTTCAAAAAAGCTAATTACTTCAAAATTTTCAGGATAATCTATCCATTTTTGGCGAGAAAGCACAACTTTATCATATTTTTGGTCAGTCATTTCTTGTACTGCTTTTGCAACAATATTTTTAAAATGAAATGCTGAATTTGTGTTAATTTCTAGGTGTTTATTTTCTAATTTTTCTCTAAAATCTGTATTTATTTTTTTATCAAAATCTGCCAAAAAATCATAAATTTTATTGTTTTGATGTTTATTTTCATTACTATTTTTAATAATTTTTGAAAAAAAAATGCTTTTTTCTTCTAATTCAATATCTGTATGCCAATGCAAATCTGCGTGAATAAAATAATTATTTGTGATATTTGGATTTAAAAAAGGGCTTATGACAAAACCTTTTACATTAGGATTTTCTAATTCTATGTTTTGTGATGTAATATTTTCGCTAAAATCTGCTACAAAATGCGTTTTTTTGGCATTGGGCAATCGCCAAAATGCACAAGCGATGTTATGCTTTAAAGCACATTGCCAAAGATTTTGAAGAATATCTTTTTGTATCAATGAATTTGGAATAATTGGATTTTTAAGCATCACAAGTCAAAGGGATTTTTTTAATTTTTTAAATAAAAAATCTTTTTTCTTAAAAAACAAAAAAGATATGTATTTTTGTTTAAATATTTTCAAAAAAAGTTTATTGTTGCAAAATAAAATATTGAGTTTTGGCACGCGGATAACGCGGATTTGGCGGATTAAAACGGATTTTTGAGTAAGATTTAGAGGATTTTAAAATTAACAGGATTTTATTGAATATTTCTATTTTTAAACCTTGAACTTTAAACCTTGAACTTTAAACCTTAAACTTTGAACCTTAAACTTTTCAACTTTGAACTTCCTTAATTTCCTAAAATCCAAAGCCTTTTGGCTAAAATTAAAAGACATACTTTTATACAATTTTCCATTACAACTTTTTTGGCACAACGTCAAAAGCAATCTTTCGCTTTTGTTGCTTTGGGCAATATTGTTGGGAATTGTGTCAGGTGATTTGGGGAAAGGCTTGGGTGTGCCTTCTTTGTTTTTGGAGCCTGAATATCAGCACAAAGTCAGCGTAAATGGTTGTATCATTATGGGCGTATGTTGGGGTGTGTTTATGATGAATTTTCACATTGCTTGTTATGTGTTGGACGCTCCAAAATTTGTGTTTTTGGGAAATTTAAGAAAACCTTTTGCACATTTTTTTATCAATAATAGCTTTTATCCTTTGTTTATCACTTTTGTTTATTTGTATGCCTTTTTGGATTATCAAATGTCTTACGAAAGATACAGTAAATATGAGATTTTATACCGTTTTTTAGGGCTTTTGGGTGGAATGGCAGGGTCAAGTGTGATATTGTATAAGTTTTTTAATTATGGTTCAATGGGGATTTTGAGTTTTTTTGCAAAAAAATTAAAAACTCCCCTCAAAAAAGTTCAAATTGTAAGGGTAAATGTACTTAGCAGGCTCAAAGATTCACGCAGAATTAACTATCACGTAGAGTATTTTATTGATTATTATTTGAGGTGGCAATATTTACCCCAAAAACAAATATATGATTATGGTAAAATCCTTGAAATATTTGATAAAAACCATTTCAACGCAGTATTTATACAGTTTAATATCCTCGTGATTATTATACTTTTGGGCACATTTAGGGATTATCAGGTGTTCCAAATTCCTGCTGGGGCGAGTCTTTTGTTGCTTTTTACGGTAGTTTTGATGTTTGTAAGTGCATTGCATTATTGGTTAAGGGGTTGGGTATGGACATTTGGAATATGTGCATTGCTTTTTGTGAGTTTTTTGATGGAAAATGATGTTTTTTCGCACCAACACGCTGGTTATGGACTGGATTATAGCGGTCAAAAAGCAGAATATACGCTGGAAAATGTCCAAGAAATGAGTAGTGATAGTTTGTATAAAGCGGATTATGCTTTGACCTTGCGAGCATTAGAAAATTGGAAGGAAAAACACCACAAATTAAACCCTTTTAAGAAACCAAAAATGGTTTTTTTGTGTGTAAGCGGTGGCGGACAGCGTGCAGCAACTTGGACTATGCGAACTTTGCAATATGTGGATAGCACTTTGAATAATAAATTGATGCAACACACAATGCTTATTACAGGGGCATCAGGCGGATTGATTGGAGCAAGTTATTTTAGGGAATTGTGCCTAAGAAGGGAGTTATTTTGGCGAGGAATGAATAAGGATTATGTTAATCCTTATCATATTGGGTATTTTAGGAATATCGCAAAGGACAATTTGAACGCATTGATGTTTAGTTTGGTGGTTAATGACCTATTTTTTGGCTTACAAACCTTTGAATATGCAGGAAAAATATATCCAAAAGACAGAGGTTTTGCTTTTGAACAACAATTAAACCGCAATACAGAGGGATTTTTAGATAAACCGCTTTGCGATTACAGAGAGGCAGAGCTTTATTCCTTTGTGCCTATGGTAATTCTTTCGCCTACTATCGTAAATGATGGACGAAAATTATTTGTGAGTGCATTACCTGTAACCTATATGACCGCTCCACGCTTAGAAAAAGGGCGTTTTTTAAACCAAAAAACCAAAGGAATTGATTTTTCGCATTTTTTTGCAAAACAACACGCACACGACTTGCGTTTTTTGAGTGCTTTGCGAATGAGTGCGACTTTTCCGTATGTAACACCAAATATTACCTTGCCAAGTGAGCCAGAAATGGAGATTATGGACGCAGGTGTAAGTGATAATTTTGGGGTAAGTGATGCGGTGCGTTTTGTGGCAACTTTTAAAAATTGGTTACAAAAAAACACCTCTGGAATTGTGTTTGTATCTGTTCGTGATACACAAAAAAATCCTTACATTGAACGAAAATTAGAACAATCACTTTTGCAAAAAATCTTTTCACCACTTACGAGTTTTTTTATCAATTTGGAATATGTGCAGGATATTCACAATGACAATTTAATTGAAGCCTCCAAAAATTGGTTTCCTGATGATTTTCCTATCCAACGCATTGAATTTCAGTATGTTCCCATAGCTCGTAATTGGCAAGAAATCCAAGAACGCCTAAAAAATCCTGATAAACGTGCAA
>JAAFIN010000204.1 GCA_013297825.1 Cytophagales bacterium | reverse complement strand
AGACAAAACTAAAAATTTTTTAAGTTTAAAAAAAACTTAGCAAGTTTTTTTTATTTTTTTACAAAAAAATAAAATAAAATGGTGAAAATGGTTGAACATCTATAAAAATATCTATTTTCTATTTTTCAAAAATAAATAATATCTAATTAAAATTCATTTTTAGAATAATATTTTTAAAAAATTTAATTTAAAAAATTTAATAAATATTTTATTTAAAAAATTAAAATAAAATAGTAAAAATATAAATATAACAATACAACGATAGCACAAACGTTTGCATAAATAAAAAATAATTTTTGGTTTTATATTTTACCTAAAAAAAATACAATTTCTTAGAAAAATCATATTTTTTAACAAAAAAAATTTGCTAATCTCAAAACTGTCATTTAGCTTTGTAAAAATTTAAAAAACCATTTACATAAAATAAGTACAAATGTATATATGTTTAAACGCTAAAAATACATTTTAAACTTAATTTTTTTATATATTATTTATTTATGGAAGACTACAATAAAATCATAGAATCCTTAAATGTAAAATTTTATAAAACCAACAATATAAAAATTTTACAATCTATCAATGTCAAAAATCATTGCGACATTCAAAATTATATTTTCCTTCTACATGATGGCGAAATCACTTTTGGTGATAGCAAAGAACGTGTTTCAAAAGGCGATATGCTTTTTTTGCCTGGTGGCAAGCTCACAAGTTTGGGTTTTGGGACAGACGCAGAACAAATGCCTATTGATAATGAAGAATACAATACCAATTATGAGCGATATTTAGAACCAACATCTGACCAAATGATGTTTGGAAAAATTCAAAATTCATTTAGTTTTGTTTCGTTTGATGCCAAAGTATTTGATTCTATCAACTTCTTTTCTTCTTTGGACATTCCGCCTTTTGTGATTTCGGACAACTCTATGCTTGCACGCCTCATAAAAGATATTACGCTTGAAAAAAATAGCAAAACTGTTGGCAAAAACCGTATTATTCAGCTTAAAACTGAACAAATTGTGATTGAAATTATAAGGCACGTGCTTAATAATATGCTTTTTGTGGAGCAACTTGCTACAAAAGTTACTTATTTTAAAGACCCTCGCCTTATTGAACTTTTTGCGTACATCAAAAATGAATTGGGGGGCGACCTTTCCAATAAGGCACTCGCAACTGTTGCAGAGGTTTCTGATGACTATGTAGGGCAATTTTTTAAATTATTGACAGGCATCAATCCACAGGATTATATAGAATACCAACGTATGGAAATGGCGGTTAATTTGTTGCGTACTTCCAAAAAAAGCATCAGAGATATAGGCGTGGAAGTGGGTTATAAAGACACTGCATATTTTTGTAGACGTTTTAAAATGATGTTTGGCATACCAGCAGGCAAAATGCGTAGGAGAGATTCATTAATGTCGCCTAATTTTGCTTAAATTTAGAAAAGGTAGTTCTTCAATAAATGACAGAACTGAACTACCTTTTTTATTGATTTGGAGTAGTATTTGGATTAAATAGTTCTTCCCAAAGATATTCCACATCTTTTTTTAAATCTAAGTCATTATGTGGGCAATTAATAATCAATGTATTCCAAGATTTATTCCATAGCTCTTTTATTTCTCCTGAATTTGTAAGTTCATAATTTTCCAATAATGTGTCTTTTACCCCACAATAAGAAAGCTTCTGTAAAATATCTTCTTTAATATTTTTTTTTATTCCATTATCTTCTACATAGCCTGAAAATAAAACTTCTCCATTTTGTATTTTAAATTTAAAGAAACCTGTTGTCCAAGTTTCACCATAACCTAATTCCCATAATAAACTTATCATTTTATCATTCAACCATTGAGGGATAATCACAAAGGTTTCTAAGCGTTGTTTTTTTATTAATTTCTCATCCCACAAATATTCAGCCTTGTATGTGCCATCAGTGTATAGTTCAAAAATAAATCTATTAAATTTGTCAGAAGTATCTTTAACTTGTTTGAAGTATTCTTTTAAGGCATTTTTAGCTTCACGAGAAGATGAGAGCCCAATTTCCACACTTTGCTTTAAAGCACCAGCTCCACCAGACCAACTACCTGTCAAATAATAACTAAATTCCGCTAAAAAACTAATATTAGACAAAGTTTTATCATTTGTGTATTCTAATAAATCTAATTGAAATAATTTCTCCACTTCTTTTTTATTCATAATATACATTTTTGTTATTTGTTAGTGTCTGCAATTACACATCTGCAATACAAAAAAGCACAAAAAATAACATAATTACAAATGTAAAAGCATTTTTCATTTGTATTTTGTAAAACCAATAATGGACAAAACAACAGATAAAAATAAAAATTTATGATTTTTTCAACCACAGAAATTGGGAAATATAAAATAAACTTCATAAAAGGTAATTACACAGAATTTTATGATGAATATGGAAATGGAAGTTCAAAAAAAATTTTTGTTAATCCATATAAACCTGATGATCCGAATTGGCAACTTGATAGACCAAAAATATACACACCTGAGTTAATGATGACAAACCCTTATTTTTACGAAATAATAGATTATTTGGTAGAGTCTATTATTTTTGGTAAAATACTCAATATTTATGATGATTCTTGCAGGTTTATATTTATAAAAGAAATCGGAGAAATATCAGAAGAACAAAAAAAGGAGAATGTTGCCAAAGATTTTTTTTCATACTTTAAAAAAAAAATGAATATGTTGCCACCAAGTATGTCTTGGAAAAAGTATGTTAATGAATTTAATAATGAAGGAAAAATAAAGTTTTGGCGGAGATTTATTTGGGGGTTTATACAAGAAATAACCGTTTTTTGTGATAAAAGCCTTAATGCAAATTATATTTTTTCTAAAGAAATATATGATTTTTGGATAAGCATTGAGCCAAATATAGATTATTTTCTTGAAGAAGCTATCAATACATCTCCACTTTTGATAAAAGTATTAGACAAAAAACAAGTAAAAATACATCTTAAAATGTCTATTTTGAATTTTGAAAACATTAAAACTTCAAATAATGAATGGGTAACAGGATTTTATTTTTCTTTCAATGGTGGGGGTGATTTTCTTTCAACACCTATAGTAAAAAATTATAATTGGAGTAATTACAAATCACAACGACTATTTTTTTATTTTAAACTGTTTGGAGAAGATAGAGAATATTGCTTTGATGTTAAAATCCCTGAAGCAAAAAAATGGATAATGAAAGTAATTACCTCCTTTAGGGAGCAACACAAATTATTATTTTCGTTTAATCCTGATACTTTCGAAGTTTTGGAAATAACATAAATGTTATAAAAATCACACTTCCTTCAAAGCAACAAGCACAAATAAAAAATGCTTTTCTTTCCAAAAAAAGAAAAGCATTTTTTTTCTAAAAATTACCAAAAATTTAAGCTAATTTTACATCTTTTTCTGTAATATTTGAACTTTTGAACCTTAAACTTTGAACCTTAAACTTTTTAAACTTTAAACTTTTATGTTTCCATTCTTAATTTTAAAACCAAAAAGAGAAAAATCACTCTTACAACAACATCCTTGGATATTTTCAGGAGCAATCGCACAATTACCAGAAGATGCACAAGACGGTGATATTGTAAGCGTACTTAATAGCAAACAGCATTTTATGGGTTTTGGGTTTTATACCCCAGACAAAAGTATTGCGGTGCGTATGATTTATTTTGGTAAAACAGAGGTAAAAATCACAGGAGATTTTTGGGAACAAAAAATCAAAAATGCCTTTGAAATGCGTAAAAAACTGCATTTTGAAAAAAATAATACAAATTGTTATCGTTTATTACACGCAGAAGGCGATTTTTTGTCAGGCATTATCATTGACATATACGATACTATTGCAGTAGTACAGCTTTTGCACAAAGGCATTGAAAATGTATTTCCACATATTCAAATTGCCTTAGAAAATCTTGGTTTTAAATACATTTATCTCAAAAATGCTTCCCAAAATAGCGATAAAGTAGTTTCTAAATGGCTTACCACAGCACCCAAAGAAGATTTGATTGTGGTAAAAGAAAACGGAATTTTATTTCCTATTTCAGTGGAAAAAGGACAAAAAACAGGTTTTTTTATTGACCAAAGAGAAAGTCGTCTTTTATTACAAAATTACGCAAAAGGCAAAACCGTTCTAAATACTTTTGCTTACACAGGTGGTTTTAGTGCTTATGCGCTTGCAGGCGAAGCCCAAAAAGTGGTTTCTGTGGATATTTCGCAAGACGCAAATGTACTTTGTGAGAAAACCATAGAACTCAATGCTGGCAAAGATGCAAACCACGAAATCGTAACAGAAGATTGTTTTGATTATCTCAAAAATTCAAAAGATATGTACGATATTGTGGTGCTTGACCCACCTGCATTTGCAAAAAATCAAAAAGCCCTCAAACAAGCTACTCGTGGCTATATCAGCATCAATGAATTGGGGCTAAAACGTGTAAAAAGAGGCGGATTATTATTCACTTTTTCGTGTTCAGGCAATGTGAGCAAAGAAGATTTTAGAAAAATGGTTTTTGCTGCGTCCATAGAAAGCCACAGAGAAGTGCGTATTCTTCACCAACTTAGCCAACCTGCTGACCACCCTATCAATATTTTTCACCCAGAAGGCGAATATCTCAAAGGTTTGGTGTTAGAAGTGTTTTAGAATGGTAAATTGTGAATGTTGAATGAAGCCCCCTAACCCCCAAAGGGGGAATTCTAACAGCCAAAACAGCCTTGTGTTGTCATTGCGTAGCAATCTGGCTGTTTTGCCTTTCTCCTGACTACTGACACCTTTTTCCTTACTACTTACACCTTTCCCCTTACTACTTACACCTTTCCCCTGATACCTTTCTCCTGACTACTGACACCTTTTTTTCACACAAAAAAATCTTCTGTAATTGTATCTGCGATAAGTTTTCCTTTTTGGGTAAGAAAAATAAAATTTTCTTTTTGTACCAAAAACTCATTTTTTAGATATTTCTCTAAAATATTTTCTTGTGTTGTTCCCCAAAATTCTCCAAAAATGGTTTTTATTTTTTCTAAATTAATGCCAAAATGTGTGCGAAGATGTGTAAGCAGATACTCATTATATTTGTCTTTTGGGGTTAAAATCTCTAATTCAAAAGGTATTTTGTTATTTTCCAAAATATTTTTGATATAAATTTCATTATTTGAAATATTAAATTGTCTTGTATCTGTATTGTACGAATGAGCAGACGCACCTACACCTAAATACGCATTTCCAAGCCAATAATTTGTATTGTGTTGGGCGTAATTATCAGGTTTGCAAAAATTAGAAATTTCATAATGCAGATAACCATTTTTTAATAAAGTTTCTATCAAAATCTCAAATTGTTGTCCTGCAAAATCATCTTCTACTTGTTTAATTTTTTGTTGTTTGAGCCATTTTCCAAATACTGTTTTTTCCTCAATCGTAAGACAATACGCAGAAATATGTGGAATATCTAATGAAATTGCTTTTTCTAAATCATTGTGCCAAATATCGTGGTTTTGGGCAGGAAAACCATACATTAAATCCAAACTTATCGCAGAAAAACCCATATCTTGTGCTTCTTTGATGCTATTTTCTGCTTCTAAAGCACTATGATTGCGGTTTGTCCATTGCAAAAATGGTTCGTGAAAACTCTGCACGCCCACACTCAAGCGATTGATGCCTACATTTTGCCAATTACGCAAATTTTCTACTGAAATATCATCAGGATTAGCTTCTAAGGTAATTTCTGCGTTATTTTTTATCAAAAAATGTTTGTGAATTTCTGCAAAAATCTGTGATAATTCTTCGTAAGTAAGCACCGAAGGCGTACCTCCACCAAAATAAACAGAGTTCAATATATTATTTGGCAAATAATTTTTTTGCAATTCAATTTCTTTGCAAATAGCATCAACCATCAACTTTTTTTTTGATAAATTGGTGCTAAAATGAAAATCGCAATAATGACACGCTTTTTTGCAAAAAGGAATGTGAATGTAAAGCATTTTTAAAGATAAAGGTTTGTTTATTTCTTGTTTTATGAAGGCTTTAAAACAAAAAAAACTTTGAAAAAGCTAATTTTCAAAGTTTTCTAATTTTAATTTTTTTCTCACAAAATTGTGCCCAAGAAGAGACTCGAACTCTTATGTCCTTGCGAACACTACCCCCTCAAAGTAGCGTGTCTACCAATTCCACCACCTGGGCATTTTTTTAAAGGTGTGCAAAATTAAGTATTTATTTTTAAATTTCCAAATTTTCATTCATTTTTCATCAAAAATTTTTCTAAAAATCGTAAATTTTATTATTTTCCAACAAAATAACAGCCCTTTTATCTAAAATAAATGCTTTTGGATTTTTATTCAAAAATTCAATATTTGATAAATTTTTTGATGAATAATTTTTATCATTTTTTAAAAATTCGTACATTAAATAGGTTTTATCACTAAAATCGTGTACATAAATTTTGATTTTTTGGTTTTTTAAAACTGCATTTTGGTTATATTTTTTTACAAATTCTTTTGCAAAAATATGATACTTGCTATCTTCAAAATGGATTTTTATGTGATTTTTTCCAAAATAAAAAAATATAAAAAATGCTAAAAAAAAATATTCAAACCTATAAGGTTTTAAAAACCTTATAGGTTTATTTAAAAATTCCAAAAAAACAACTAAAAAAACAACATAAAAATACGTAAAAATTCGTTCAGGTGGTAATATTTTTTGAAAAAAAATCAATACAAAAGGCGTAAAAATCAATGATAAATATAAAATTTTCCGTTTTTTTTCCACAAAAAAAATCAAAAATATACCTAAAATTCCTAATAAAATTCCAAAAAATTCAGGAAAAATAGGGAATAAATAATCAAAAACTTTATAAAAATATTCAAAATATCCACTAAAAAATTGCCCAAAACTCAAAGATTTTACCCAATCATTCGCAAAAACTGACCCAATTCCACTTACTAAAAATATAGGACTATACAACAAAAACACCCAAAAAGCAACCCAAAAATTTAGAAAAATAATTTTATAAAAACTTTTGGAAGGTTTCAAACCCTCCAAAAGTTGAAAATAAACCATCAAACTTACCCAAACATACAAAAACGTAGGAATGGTATAAAATCCTAAAACTGCCCAAAAAACGATATTTTTATCGTACCAACGAGCTTTAGCTTGTTGTTTTACAAAATTTTCTATTAAAATAACCCCAAATAATATTTGCAAAGCATAACCACGCCCCAAAAATAACATTAAAAATAATGGACTTTGTGCAAAAAAAATAAAGAAAAATAAGAGAATTGGAACGTATTTTTGAACCCCACCCCTTGCCTCTCCCCAGAGGGGAGGGGAATTATAACAATAATTTAATAATTTTACCCCCAAAATACCCCCACAAATCACCGAAATAAACCTTAAAATATAGTATTTTTCTATAAAAAAATATTCAAAAAAGGACAAAAAATAAGCAATTAAATCAAAAAAAACGTGGTGATTGGGCCCTGGATAATAAACAATATTGATAAAAAAACCTCTTGAAACAAGTTGCGTATAAGCAAAAACTTCATCTTCTAAGGCTGGGAAATAAACCGCATAATAACCCAAAACCACAAAAATCAACAGAAAAAATCCTAAAAAATATAAAAATTTTGTAGGATTTTTCTTGATTTTTTGGTTTAAAAATTTCAAAAACCTTAAATAAACTTTGGATTTGTGTTTTATTTTTTGAAAAAAAATCAAAAAAAATTGAAATATTCTTTTGTAAAAAAGCAAAAAAACACCAAAAAACACTAAAAAAATGATTTTTAGCCCTTGAAAAAATAAAGGTGTAAAGAATTTTTTTTTGATATTGTCAAAATGTATTGGTAAAATATCAAAAAACCAAAACATTTTTTTTAATACAAAATTATATTCCACAAAATAAATAATTACCCCAAAAATCAGAAATAATAAAATTCGTAACATACCTTTTTATTCTTTATATCTTTATTTCTCTCTTTTATTTCTGTGGCAAAGTTTCCATATTTCCAGCTTCCCAAGCAGTGTGAAAAATCAATTTTGTGCGTTCAAGCATATTGGTATATTCTATTTTGTGAGCGTCATCAGTTGGGGCGTGATAATCATCACTACTCTTGTCGTGATAAAAAATCACAGGAATATTATATTTCCCAAAATTAAAATGGTCAGAACGATAGTAAAGCCTTGCACGGTCATCAATTTTATTACTTGAATAATCAATTTCAATATTCACAGAATTTTGGTTGATTTTTTCTTGTAGGCTTACCCAATCTTTATAAATAAACCCAAGCCCAACAGGACAAATATAAGTGCGTTGTTGCCTTTTATAACTTCTCCCAATCATATCTACATTAAGATTAAGCACAGTATTTTGGATTGGAAAAACAGGAGAAATATCAGTATAATATTTTGACCCCAAAAGCCCTTTTTCTTCGCCTGCAAAAGCAATAAAAACAATACTTCTGCGAGGTATAATTCCCTGTTTCATTGCCTTTGAAAATGCTTCTGCAATTGCCATAATGCCTGTTGTGCCTGATGCGTTGTCATTTGCTCCATTGTGGATTTTACGACCATTATCTTGATAAAACATTTCATTGTAACCAACGTGGTCATAATGTGCAGAAACCACGATAAATTCATTTGGTTTTTCTTTGCCTCTAATGTAACCAATAACATTGTTAGCTGACCACTCTATTTTTTCTTTTTTTTTGGCAATAAGTGATATTTTTTTTTCAGGAGAAAATTCTTTTTCTTTTTGTAAATTTTCTTTTTCAAATAATATTTCAGCACCTTTTGGGCTAATAATCCAAACAGGAAAATTATATTTTCTTTGGGTTTTACTCAAAATATGTGCGTCAATCCTGTTTAAAATGTCATCTGAATACTTGATTTCATGTTCAAAATATGCTTTGGTATCACACACAAATACCAATCCTTTTACTTGTTTTTGTAATAAAAAATTGATTTTTTGTTCGTTGTATTTCTCACCTTTGTTTTTGGACAAAAATACAATTTCATCTTTTGAAAAAGTAAATTGTTCTAATTCATTAGGAAGGCTAACATTTACCCAATGAATTTTGGTTTCGTGTAAATCTTGGAATAATTCATTGGTGGTCATTGCAAAAATATCATTTTCATATTTTACTTTCTTACCATTTGCATTTACTGCATATACATCTTTCCATTTGCTTGTTCCATAATCAAAAGGCTGAAAAAATGTTCTTTTGTCGTTTTGGTCTTTGAGTGGTGGAATAAGTCCATACTTGCGAAATTCACTTTCAATGTATTTTGAGGCTTTTTCACAACCTATTTTTCCTGTTTCTCGCCCTTCTAAACTGTCAGATGCCAATAAATAAACGTGTTTTTTGAGGGTTTCTATGTTGATTGTTTGGGCAAATTTTTTGGAAATGCTGTCTTGTGCAAATATGTTTCCTAAAACCAAAAGGGGAAATATTAGACAAAAAAATGTAAAACAGTAAAAGAATTTCATTGTGGATTATTGATAAAATCAGCCCCCTGACCCCCAAAGGGGGAA
>JAAFIN010000203.1 GCA_013297825.1 Cytophagales bacterium | reverse complement strand
AAGTTCGTGTGGGAGTGGTTTTTCCAAATTATAAATCATATCACCCACAAATTCGCCATTTTCCACAAATCTTTTTACTTGTAAAATACCAGGATTAGATACTTTGATGGATTGTTCAGAAAGTTTTACTTTATAATCCCATTTTTGGGTTTTTTCATTCAACAACGCAGCAATTTTATAGACACCACCCAAAGCAGGTTGGTCGTATGCAGTTACAAGTTTGGTGCCTACACCCCAAACGGTGATTTTAGCACCTTGTTCTTTAAGACTTGTGATAATATGCTCATCAAGGTCATTACTTGCGATAATTTGAGCATTAGGAAAACCACCTTCATCTAATATTTTGCGTGCTTCTATACTCAAATACGCCAAATCACCTGAATCCAAACGTATTCCAACCATTTCATAACCTTTTTGACGTAATTTTTCGCCAACTTTTACCGCATTTTTTACGCCTTCTATCGTATCGTAAGTATCCACCAAAAACACGCAATTATTGGGCATACATTCTGCGTAAGTTTCAAATGCAGAAAATTCATCATCAAACGACATTACCCAACTGTGTGCGTGTGTGCCTTTGACAGGTATTCCGTAGATTTTCCCTGCCAATACATTAGAAGTGGAACTACAACCGCCAATATAAGATGCTCTACTTGCTGACAACGCCCCATCTACGCCTTGTGCCCTTCTTAATCCAAATTCCAAAACAGGTTCGCCTTGTGTTGCAATCGTCATTCTTGCGGATTTGGTAGCGATAAGTGTTTGAAAATTGATGATATTCAATAATGCAGTTTCAACAATTTGAGCCTGAATAATATTACCTTTTACCCTGATAAGTGGTTCATTTGGAAATACAACCGTTCCCTCTGGAATGGCATCAATATCACAATCAAAATTGATATTTTCTAAATAATCTAAAAATGCTTGTTCAAACAATATTTTGCCATCATTGCCTTCTAATGTAGCCAAATATTCAATATCTTCTTTTGAAAATTTAAAATTTTTCAAATAATCTATTGCTTGTTCAAGTCCGCAAGCAATGGTAAAACCACTTTGAAAAGGTGCTTTTCTATAAAATAAATGAAATACTGCTTGTTGGTTGCCTTTGCCTGATTTCCAATAGCTGTAAGCCATTGTAAGCTGATACAAATCTGTAAGTAATGTTAAAGACATAATTTTTTTTAATGGTGAATGGTAAATGTTGAATGATGAATGGAACAGCCAAATACAAAAGTTTAAGGTTTAAGGTTCAAAGTTTAAGGTTCAAAGTTTAAGGTTCAAAGTTTAAGGTTCAAAGTTTAAGGTTCAAAGTTTAAGGTTCAAAGTTTAAGGTTCAAGGTTCAAGGTTCAAAACTAATTCTTAATTCTTAATTCCTAATTCTTAATTCCTAAAAATTCTTGTTCTATGAAAATAGAAAAACCTTTTGCAGTTTCTTCTTCTGTGTAAATGATTTTAGATGTTTTTTTTGTGTTGCCAACCCAATTTCTAAAAATATTTTGTAGGTTATTTGTGTGTTGATTAAGAATTTCCCACGCATCAGGCACGAATACCTCATACCATTTGTAGGCAATGCTCGTAAAATTGTCGCCCAAAGTAAGCCTATAAAAATGCCCATCTCTACCCATACTTTTACAATAAAAATAAGCAGGCAAAGCAGTTTTTTTGATTTCTTGTGCAATATTCAATATTTTTTTTGATAATAATTCTTCTACACCCAAAAAACTTTCTTCTCTGCTAATTTCCCAAATATTTGGATTTTCTTGGGAAATTTTATGTTCAAAAAGTGTGTTTTTGTATATCATCATATTTTCCATATTCCAAGTAATTTGCCATAAAATTGGATTTTGGAAAGGATTTTCCAAATAAAATTCTAAAAAATCTGATTGATAAGTAAGTGAATGACTCATCAATAATATTTCTTCGTTGGTTGTCATATTAAAATGCAAAAAATAATGCTTGATAACTGCAAAGTAATATGTAAAAATCCATTTTTTTGTTAAAAATTCTTTACTTCTTTTAAAAAAAACTAAAAAAAATAGGTTTTTCCATTTATCTAAAAAAAATGATTTAATTTTGGGTTTTATTTGTAATTTTTCTAAAATAAATGACTTCTAAAACCATTAAAAATATTTTTAAAACGCTTCTTAATCCACCACAAAATAATATTTCTTTATTTTGTATTTTTATTTTTTTGTCAATTTTCTTTTTACAAATACTTTTTTTACAAAATACACTTTTTGCTCAAATTGATTCTACCAAAAAAGATAAAAAAGAAATTAAAAGTAAAATTGACACCATAAAAACAAAAGTTGATACCATCAAAGTTGATAAAAACAAAATAGGCGACATCACCACAACTGTCGTTTATTATGGCAGAGATTCCATTGTTACAGATTTGGACACCGAAACGGTGTATATTTATGGTGATGCGTCCATAAAATATGGTGATATTGACCTCAAAGCTGCCCAAATTCAATTTGACCAACGCAACAACCTCGTAACCGCAAGAGGCAACAAAGACCCCAAAGACAGCACAGGCAAAAAATGGATTGGCAGACCTGTTTTTAAACAAGGACAAGATACTTACGAATCTGACTCCATTTTATACAACATCAAATCCCAAAAAGCTATCGTAAAAGGCATTGTTACCAAACAAGGTGAAGGATTTATCGCAAGCCAAACCGCCAAACGTGGAAGTGAGGGCGAAATGTATGCAGGTAATTCACGTTATACAACTTGCAATTTAAAACACCCTCATTGGTACATATCCGCCTCCAAAATCAAAATGATACCACAAAAACAAGTAGTTGCAGGCCCTTTTCATATTGTAATTGCTGATATTCCGACACCTTTGGGCTTTATTTTTGGGATATTTCCATTTACACAAACCCGAAAATCTGGCATTATTGTCCCAACTTATGGCGAGGCTGTGGATAGAGGATTTTATCTAAGACAAGGCGGTTATTATTGGGCGGTAAATAGATATATGGGAGCGGAATTTTTGGGTGAAATTTATACAAATGGTTCTTGGGGATTAAGTAGTTCGTTGCAATACACAAAACGTTATCGTATGTCAGGCAATGCGTCTATCAGATTTAACAAAAGATTTCAAGGGGAACAAGCTACAAGAGAGGAATTTCAAGATTTTTGGTTGAGTTGGACACACACGCCTGTACCACGAGGAAAAGGTAATTTTAGTGCTTCGGTAAATTTGGGAACTACGAGTTTTAACAGAAGAAATGATTTTAATCCTAATAATCAACTTGCTAATAATTTTAGTTCTTCTATTAGTTACAACACCAATTTTAATCTGGGCGGTTCTATGATAACGCTTAGTGTTGCAGCAAGGCACGACCAAAACAGCAATACAAATGTAATGAATGTATCATTGCCAAGTATGAATTTGGGTGTAAATCGTATTTATTTATTCAAAAAAATAAAATTTGCCCCAAATTTTGTGAAACAAATGAGCATTTCATACACAATGCGTGCAGATGCAAGATTTTCAAACCAAGCAGTAGGCAATTCTTTTGGTTTTAATGTTTCTAATTTGCAACAATTACCTCTGAATGAACAAAATCAACCTATTATTCCTGATTTTAATGGGTCAAATATTGATTATATTGTAAGAAATGCCAAAATGGGTGCAGTGCATACGATTCCCATTTCTACCACCATCAAATTATTAAAACATTTTAGTCTTAACCCTACGCTTAGTTATCAAGAAAATTGGTATCCTTATTCTTTGGGTTATGAATGGGAACAAAATAAAAATGCGGTGCGTGTTGATACTTTGAATGGTTTTGCACGTGTGTATGGTTTTTCTGCCTCTGTGAATTTGAATACACGTTTTTATGGAATTTTTAAATTTGGTAAAAAAAGCAAAATTCAAGCAATTAGGCACACCGTCAATCCAACGGTTTCGTATAGTTATGCACCTGATTTTTCTCGTCCTTCGTTTGGATTTACGCAAGCAATACAGACAGATGCGACAGGAAGAATACAAAATATGTCCCGTTTTGTCGGTTTTGAGCCTGCTGCGAGCATAGGAACAGGACAAAGTGCGATAGTGAGTTTTAGCGTAGCGAATATTTTGGAGGCAAAACTCAAAGGAAAAACTGATACTTCACAAGCAAAGAAAATCAATATTTTAGATAATTTTTCTTTTAATGGTTCTTTTGCACCTACACGTGATACCTTCAAACTTTCTACCATAGGACTTGGTGCAAGAACAAAACTTTTGGGTTTGGTGGATTTGAATATGGCTGGCTCGCTTGACCCTTACACGTATCAACAGGATTTTGTAAATGGCAATCCACGTACTCGTATGATTGACCAATATGCTTGGCAGGCAGGAAAAGGCTTAGGACGTATAAATAGTGCCAATGTTGCGATAGCTTTTGACCTTACCCCAAAATCATTTAAGCAAATAGGCGAAAATAAACTCAATGAAGCAGAAAAAAATGTTGGAAATGATATGCGTAATCCTTCTGCAAAAGACCAACAAGCCTTAGAACAAAAAGAACAGGCATTAAAACAAATCAAAGAAAATCCTAATGAATATGTGGATTTTGATATTCCTTGGAAATTGCAGGTAAATTATAATATGCAATATAATAAAGCTAATCCTTATGCAACTGAAATAATTTCGCATCAGCTTAATTTTTCAGGAGATGTAAGCCTTACCAAAACCTGGAAAATGGTATTTCGTTCTGGTTATGATTTTACCGCAAAACAGCTTTCATTTACAAATATTGATATTTATAAAGACCTTCATTGTTGGGAAATGCGTTTTAATTGGAATCCTTTTGGACAATTTCAATCGTGGAATTTTACCATCAACGTAAAATCTGCTCTTTTGCAAGACCTCAAACTTACACGCCAAAGGAGTTGGTATGATAGAGGATTTACAAGGTAAATGGGGAATTAGGAATGGGGAATTAGGAATTAGGAATGGGGAATTAGGAATGGGGAATTAGGAATGGGGAATTTTCGTTTCACTAAAAAAATACAATTATGGGGATTTTTGGGAGAATTGCAAAGATTTTTAATGCAAAACTTAGTTGGGAAATGGATAAACCAACACAAGAAGAAATTGAAGCATTTGAAAAACAAAAAATACAAAATAACATTACAAAAGATACAAAAGATTATGATTTTTCTAATCTTATAATGTCATATACTTTATTTCGTGAGATGCGTATTTTACGTCAAGTTTATGACCCAATTCCTATTGGATGTAGTATAAAAATTGAAGCAGAAGATAATCATAAAATTAGTGTAAATTATCAAATTGAGTTTTTAGATGGTAAAAATGACAATAAAGAAAATTTAATTTCAAATATTATTAGATGTTCTCAAGAAAATAACAGGAATATCGTCCAAAACATCAAAAATACACTTTTAGAACACAATTTTTTAGGATTTAAGAAAGACAAACATAGACTTGATACATTTCCTCCAAGAGATAATAAAACACTTCGCTTAAAAATCAACGACCAAGAAATAACTTTTGATGAGGCGGATTATTGTTATGGTGAATTTGATATTTTGTATCAAAAATTAGAAGATATTTTAGATGCACATTACTATTTTGATAAAATTCTTTCACCTTTTTTGAAATAAGAAAAACTACAAAAAATAGGTTGCCTGACAATTTTTGTGGAAAAAAACAAATTTGCCATTCTGAAAGAATCTGGCTTTTTTTCTCAAAGTGTCGTTGTCCTCTCTAAAAGTGTCGTTGTCCTCTCTAAAAGTGTCGACGTCCTCTCTAAAAGTGTCGTTGTCCTCTCTAAAAGTATCGACGTCCTCTCTAAAAGTGTCGTTGTCCTCTCTAAAAGTATCGACGTCCTCTCTAAAAGTATCGACGTTCTCTCTAAAAGTGTCGCTTTCCTCTCTAAAAGTGTCGTTGTCCTCTCTAAAAGTATCGACGTTCTCTCTAAAAGTGTCGTTGTCCTCTCTAAAAGTGTCAAAATCTCTCCTTTAGGTCAGAGGACTACATCTCTAAGAATTTTTTATTTTTTTCAAAATCTCGTGCAACAATCCAACACCTTTATACGCAAAACCTGTATAAATTTGCACCAAATCCGCACCAGCCTTTAGCTTATCCAAAGCATCTTTTGCCTCCATAATACCGCCCACGCCTATTATTACAAACTTATTTTGAGATTTTTGTTTAAGGTATGTGATAATTTCGGTACTTTTTTGGGTAAGTGGTTTGCCACTTAATCCACCCATTCCTATTTTTTCCAATTTTTCGGTGGAAGTTTGGAGATTTTGGCGTGAAAGTGTTGTATTGGTTGCAATAATTCCAGCGATTTGTGTTTGCAACACCACATCAACCACATCATCAAGTTGTTCTTGTGATAAATCAGGAGCAATTTTGAGTAAAATTTGTCTTGGAATTGGTTGTTTTTGGTTGTGATTTTGGAGATTTTGGAGAAGATGCAAAAGCGGTTCTTTGTCCTGCAATGCCCTCAAATTAGGCGTATTGGGCGAGCTTACATTTACCACAAAATAATCCACAACTTTATGTAAGGCATTGTAACATAACAAATAATCATCTAAGGCATTTTCGTTGGGTGTGTCTTTATTTTTGCCAATATTTCCCCCAATAATAAGTTTATTTTGCAAAGAATTAGGTTTTTCTTTGAATTTTTCTTTAAAATCTGCTATTCTTTGGGCGATAATTTCCGCACCATCATTATTAAAACCCATTCTATTTATCAAAGCAGTATCTTGTGTAAGCCTAAACAAGCGAGGCGTAGGATTTCCTGCTTGCGGGCGAGGCGTTACGGTGCCTATTTCCACAAAACCAAAACCCATTTGAGCAAAACCTTCTAACATTTCTGCATTTTTATCAAAACCTGCTCCAAGTCCAACAGGATTAGGAAATGAAAGCCCAAGAATATTTTTGTGAAGGTTGTGGTTTGGGCTTTGGTTAAGATTTTTGATTTTTTTTTCATTAAAAAAAATATTCCAAAACCATTTTAATACCAAAAATCTAAATGAAATTTTCCAAATGTTTAAGACAATTTTGTGGGAAGTTTCTGGTGCAAAACAAAATAAAATGGGTTTTATAAAATATTTATACATAGTTTTAATTTAAGGTGTTAGGTGTCAGGAGAAAGGTGTCAGGAAAAAGGTGTCAGGGAATATATATCAGGAGAAAGGTGTCAGGTGTCAGAAGTTGAATTTAAGCTAAATAACCACACTAAATTTAGTTTGCATTATAAAAATAGGGTATAAAACCCTATTTTATTGATGTTTCACTACCAAACATCAGTAGCGTTGGGTTTTATACCCAACGCCTTAAAGAAAAGATAATATAAACTATTTTAGCATTGATGCTTATTTTTTAGTTTTAGTTTTTGAAATTGTTTTTGGATTTTGGCTTAATTTTTTATTGATGTATTCAATGTATGCGTCATTTTTCCAATAAATGGCAAGGTCAAGGGGACTTTTTTTGTCTGAATCCAAAATGGTTAAATCGCCATTTGCAACGTCAATGAGATAATCCAAAACTTCTATGATTTCAGCATCAAATTGATAATATGGATTATCAGTTTTATTGGTAAAACTTCCCCCAATTTTATGAAAAATAGTCCTACCAAATTCGCCTTTTTGATTGACTTTACAACCATTTTCTACCATCATTTTAAGAAAAGGTGAATTTTTTTGATAAACTGCATTATGAAACAATGGTTGTTTATGATATTTTTTGTTGATGTCATATTTTTTTTCAATAAAATATTTGAAAGCCTCCAAATTTCCTACTGCAAATGCAATAGGGTCAGAATAACCATTGTTGATTTTCAAGCTAAAATCCGCTCCTAATTTCTCCAATTCATACATTTCTTGCACATCTTTACAATTTCTACAAAGTTCCATAATTTGTTCATTGAATGGATTTTGATTTGGATATAATACTTTGTTGAAATCAATCGTACCATTGATAGGTTGTGCGAGTTGTGGCGGTATTTTTCCCAATTCTTTTGGCAAAAAACCTTCTTCTGGCGTGTAAGAAATAAGAACAGGAAATTTATTTGCTAATATTTTATCTGCTAATGATTTCAAAAAATCAAATGCTTTTGTTTCGTAAGATTCAAAAGTTTCATTTTCGGGCTTGTTGTAATAATAATCTGGTTGTCCGTGCCAAAAAATCATAGAAGCGGTTGCCAAATCACAATTTGGGTCATTTATCATTTTTTCAAGAGATTTTAGACCATTATCCCAATTAAAAAAATATGCTTTTTTGAATAATGCTTGTGCTTTATTTGTATTTATAGTTTGATTATTCATTTTTGAAATTTAATTTTTTAACAAAAAAAAATCTTTTAACAACTGCAAAAATAATATAAAGGAAGCCAATTTTGTACTTTTTGCGTGAATTTTTAAGGTTAAAAACGTTTTTTTATTTTTTTTGGCTCTTCTCGGATTTATACGGAACACCATACTTTTGCAAACCCCACCCCAGCCCTCCCCAGAGGGGAGGGAGTTGTAATACATTGATTATCAACGCTTTGCGAAAAGTCCTCCCCTCTGGGGAGGATTTAGGTGGGGTTTCAGACCGTATAAATCCTTGAAGAACCTTTTTTTTAAACCTTAAACTTTAAACCTTGAACTTTTAAACCTTTTAAACTTCGTTACTTCTTTTCATTTGTCTTTTTTATTCGTAATTTTGCTTTTTTTTAAGCAAAAAACATTTAAAAAAATCTTGTGGCAAATAATAATACCAAAAATCATAGCTTTTTAGAATTCCTTTATACAACTTGGCAATTATTCTATTATATCATTTTTCAAACCATTTCCTACACATTTTATTATACGCCATTTAATTGGAAAGTATTTAAAAAAATGTCGTGGTGGGCTATGATATTGAGTGTATTGGTTGTGTTGTTTAGTAGTTTTTTGATATTGATATTTTGTAT
Source organism: Cytophagales bacterium (assembly GCA_013297825.1). Taxonomy (GTDB): domain Bacteria; phylum Bacteroidota; class Bacteroidia; order Cytophagales; family Microscillaceae; genus JAAFIN01. The sequence continues at coordinate 644 of JAAFIN010000203.1, read as the reverse complement.
TTATCTAAATGTTTTTGGATTATTTGGGGCTTTGCCTGACATAGAACGCACCGAAAAAAAAATACCTGCATCATCTGAAATTTATAGTGCTGATGGGGTGTTATTAGGAAAATATTTTGTGGAAAATCGCTCTCCTGTGCGTTATCACGAGATTTCGGTTGCGGTTATCAATGCTTTGATTGCTACAGAGGACATTCGTTTTTATAACCACAAAGGCATAGATTTTTCTGCATTAGGTTCTGCATTTTTTTCAAATGTATTGCTTGGCGATAGGAGAGGAGCAAGTACAATTACGCAACAATTAGTAAAAAATCTTTTTAAAACACGCAAAACCAACGAAGGACTTGCAGAATATATCCCTTTTGTTCGCACCTATATTTACAAACTCAAAGAATGGATTACAGCAGTAAGGTTAGAATTTTTTTATAATAAAAAAGAAATTCTGACAATGTATCTCAATACGGTTGATTTTGGAAATAGTGCCTACGGAATACGTACCGCTTCTAAAACTTATTTTAATAAAAAACCTTCCCAACTCAATCACGCAGAATCTGCTATGTTGGTTGGTTTACTCAAAGCAACCAGCACTTACAACCCAATGTTACACCCTGAAAAATGCAGAGAAAGGCGTAACACAGTGCTTG
>JAAFIN010000202.1 GCA_013297825.1 Cytophagales bacterium | reverse complement strand
AGGGCTAAATAGTTACAAAATATTTAATTATTAAACGATAATTTTGGTAGATTTGTCTACATATAAAAAAAATTAATTACTCACTACTTTTTCCTGTTGATTTAGTGTTTTTTTTTCTTTTTTTTTGCGTTTTTCCCAAGATTTATGAAGATTTTGGCGATAGATTTTTTCAGTATAATGTTTTAAAAATGGATAAGCAAGTACCGCACTCAAAATAATCAAAGTACCCAAATAAAATCCTGAAGTCATAGTTTCATTAAAAAAATAATACGCTAAGATAATTCCATACACAGGTTCAAGATTAACAGTAAGATTAACCGCAAAAGGCGTAAATTTTTTCATCAATTTTACGCCTGCAGAATACGCATATACCGTACAAACTCCTGCAAGCGTTAATATACACACAATATCCAAAATTACATTTTCATTATTAGGCAATAAATGCAAAACATTATTTGGTGCAAAAAATAACGCATAAAATGGTAAAAATAACACTGTTGCAATCCACGCACCAAGCATTTCGTAAAATGTAATGGTGTGATGACTGTGTTTTTTGATAAATTCGCCATTTATTACGCTGAACAATGTCCCAAAAAACGCAGACAAAATAGACATTACCAACGCCAATATATGATTAAATTCAAATCTAAAAATAATATAAAGCCCAAATATTACCACAAAACCCAGTACAATCTCCAAGCCTCTTATCTGTCGTTTTTGGACAAATGGCTCTACAAGACTTGTCCAAAGTGTAGCAGTCGTTAATCCAGCCAAACACACAGAGGCATTTAATTTTCCTGCCCCAAAAAACAAAATCCAATGAGCGCATATCAAAGCTCCTGTAAGCAAAAGTTTGATAATATCTTTTTGGGGAATATTTTTAAGAAAATCTATTTTTTTGAAATAAAGAAGCCCACCACACAATACAGTTGCTACCAATGTACGCCAAAAAACCAATTCCACCGAAGGAACGCTTATCAATTTGCCCAAAATAACCGTAAAACCCCAAATCAACACAATAAGGTGCAAATGTGAATAATCGCGTAAGGTAGGCATAAATTAATGTTGAATGGTGAATGTTGAATGGTAAATGGAACAGCCAAATGTAAAAGTTTAAGGTTTAAAGTTCAATGTTCAAAGAAATAAATTTGTCATTGCGTAGCAATCTGGCTGTTTAATTTTGCTTAGTGTTGATTACTAAAATAGTTCAAAACTTATTACAAAAAAGAAATTGCATATTTTTTGATTTTTTAATTCAAAAAATATGCAAAGATATACGAAAAATATAAATAATTTCCAATAAAATTGGATAAATGTAGGATTTAATCAGAATTTTAAGATTTTTGGGATAATTCAGAAATTTATTGAACTTTTAAACCTTGAACTTTAAACCTTGAACTTTAAACTTACATTTGTGGTGCTGTAAATCTAATTCCCATTACAAGTACATCATCAGTTTGATGATTTTTGCCACGCCAATTTTCAAAAATATTTTCTAAAAAAACTCTTTGTTGTTGTGGTGTGCCTTGTTTGGAGACTTCAAATAACAAATCTCTAAAATTCTTTTTCATAAATTTCATATTGTTTTCTCCGCCAAATTGGTCTTGAAAACCATCAGTTGCCATATAAATATTGTCCCCAACTTCAAGCTGAATAATATGTTGTTCAAATACTTTTTTGTCTTTTTTGTGTTGTGAGCCACCTATTGGAAAAGGAGAGCCTTTTATTTCTTGCATAACGCCATTTCTAACCAAAAAAAGCGAATTTTTTGCACCTGCAAATTTTAACAAACCTATTTCAAAATTCACCGTAATAACCGCCATATCCATACCATCTTGTGATTGCACTTGATGATGTTTTCCTTGATGTAAGGTTTCTTGTACTTTTTGGTCAAGTGCGTGCAGTATTTCTGCAGGTTCAGTGATGCCTTCTGTTTTTACAATTCCATTTAATAATGTAGTTGCCAAAACCACCATAAAAGCACCAGGAACACCGTGTCCTGTGCAATCTACTGCGGTAATTACCGAAACACCTTTTTCTTCATTGTCAGGAATGTCATCAGTAAACCAATACATATCACCTGAAACAATGTCTTTGGGTTTATACATCAAAAATGAATTATCAGCGTATTGTTCCAATTCATAGACCGAAGGCAAAATTGCCTCCTGAATACGCTGGGCATACAAAATACTATCCACAAGTTGGCGTGTTTGGGCTTCTATAACTTCGTTAGCTTCTCTAAGTTCTATATTTTTGACTTTGTGAAGTTCAGCTTCATTTTTGGATTTTTCAAGGTTAAAAATAATTTGGAGATTTTTGCTTTTGGCTTCTGTTTCTTCGCCCATTACTTGGGTTTGGAGTTCCATATATTTTTCATAATAATCAAGGGCAGTGTAAGGTTCTTTGATTTTTTTGTATAATTCTGCCAAATGAAAATATGCTTTTTGGAGGCGAGGTTTTGCTAATATTTTTTGAGCGTGTTCTGCAGCGTCCAAAAAATGAAATTTTGCTTGTGTAAAATCTTCCAATCGCATAAAAATTCGTCCCAAACTCAAATTACTTGTGATAATGCCCATTACATTAGTTTCAGCTCTGCGAATATCCAATGCTTGTTGAAAATATTGTTGTGCAGGAGTATCTTGTTCTAATATTTCATAAACCGCCCCAATTTCGTGCAAAGCACGTGCTTCTACATTTTTATTTTTGATTTCTTGGGCAATTTTTAAGGCTTTTAACAGATTATCAAAAGCCTTTTCGTGTTGTCCCAAAGCAGTTAAAGCACTACTCAATCCTACAAGAGCGGTACAATAACCTGATTTGTCATTCATTTTTTCAAATAAATCCAATGATTTTTCGTGATATTTTTTTGAATTTTCAAAATCTTTAAGCTCTGAACTAAAACCACCCAACATAAATGTACCCCACGCCAAACCATCAATGTCATTTAATTCTTCAAAAACCTCACACGACTTGCGAATGGCGGTAAATCCCAAATCATAATCACCCATTCCCCAACGTATTACGCCTCTGTTGGTATATCCCCACGCCATACCTCGCACTTGGTTGTGTTTTTCCATATAAACCAATGATTCCTCTACCAATCCAAGTGCTTTTTCATAATTACCTTCTCTAAAAAAATAATAAAAACTTAAATGAATTTTTGCCTCTGCAAGCCCTAATTCATCATTGATGGATAAAGCAAGGTCATACACACGAAATACAACATCTTTGTATTTTTCAAATTCTCTGCCTCTGTATTGTGAGGCTTTTTTTAGTAAATCTTGTATTTCTTGTTGTATATTTTCCAATTCTTGTGGAGAGTACATATTTTTTTAATGTTGAATGATAAATATTGAATGAAACAGCTTTTTTTAATTATTTTATTTTCAAAAAAAAACATTAAAAATTTGATTGAAGTTCCAAATTGGATAATGCTTGTTATTTTAAAATCATAAAAATATCTATTTTTTGATGAATTTAAACTAATTTTGTAAATAAATTTTTAATAAATTATCTGAACAATACTATATCTTAGGAATAGGAAATAAATAAAATACGACTTTGGTAATTTTTCAAAAAAATAGTCAGACCTTCGTAAACTACGGTACAGACCATTTTTTTGAAAAATGTTTAAAAACAAATTAGTAAGTTATTTAATTTTCGTTCCTTATAAAAAATATTTAAAAAAATATGCTGAAATCAATAATTGAACTTTTAGAAAAATATAAATTATTACAATTTACCAAATTTGCATTGGTTGGTGGGGTTTCTGCAGTGTTGGAGATTTCTATTTTTAAATTTTTGACAGGACAATATGGTACAGAAAATTTGATTGCATTTAATGTAATGGCATACAGTTTTGCGGTGGTATTTAATTATATATTGAGCAGACAATTTGTGTTTGAAACAGGAAAATACAATACCCAAACTGAATTTTTTGCTTTTTGTATAGTCGCAACGATTGGTTTGGGCATCAATACTACATTTTTATACATTGGTTTCCATTATTTCAAACTTCACGAATTAATTGCTAAAATATTTGCAATAGGCATCACAGTTTTATGGAATTTCTTTGCAAAAAAAACTTTTGTGTTTAAAGGGTAGGAAAAAGTAGAAAGGTGTCAGGTATAAAATTGTGTATTTATATTTTTTTTGAATTTGATAGATTTTTTTCTTTTTTGTAATTTTGGATAAAAAAATTAGCAATTAAAAATTTATGGCAAAATCCAAAAAAGAAACAAACTCAGAAAAACTCAAAAATGAACAAGCACAAGCAAATAAATTTGATAAAATCATCAAAGAAAATATTTTGCCAAGTATTGTAATGCTTGTCAATAGAATTTTAGGGCTTGATATTGATGTTCAAAATCTTCTTGACCTTCCTGAACAAACTCAAATTACCATAGAACGTGAGCCTGATGTATTAAAAATGGTGAATTTCCCAAATGAACCACATAAAAAATTTATTCTTCACATTGAATTTCAAACGTTAAATAACGAGGAAATGCACCAAAGAATGATGGAATATTATGGAATTTTGTATCGCAAATATAAAGTTCCTTTGTTGCAGTTTGTGATTTATATTGGTCATAAAAAAATGGAAATGGAAAATGAAATTAACCACAATGACCTTTCATTTAGGTATAATTTATTTGATATGGAAAGTGTGGATTATAATGAATTTCTTAATACTGACATTCCAGAGGTGGTTATGTTGGGTGTTTTATCAAGTTTTGGGAAAGAAAAAAAAGAAGATGTTTTAGAAAAACTTTTGACTAAAATTGTTACACTTTCTACTACACTTCCACGTTATAAAAATACAAACATCAAGGACAAATTTGTAACACAATTTCGTACATTGTCCAGAGTAAAAAAATTACATCACTTTATCCCCCAAATTCTTAAAAAAATGGCTTTAATTTTCAACATTGAAGAAGATGAGTTTTATCAAACAGGTTTACAAACAGGCCAATTTTTATAAATGCAGGTTTTTCTTCTTCTTTTTTAGGTTCTTCTTTTGTTTTAAAATTGATTTTTAAGTCATTATTCTTTTTTTCTCGTTCTTCTATGCCTGCTAATTCTTCTGCTATTTCTTCTGGAGTAAGCTCATTTTTTACCTTTTCTTTTTTATCATTTTTTTTGGCTTCTCCATCTGTATTTGTTCCCCCTTTGGGGGTTAGGGGGCTTTTTTCTACTACTGTTACCAAAAAACGATTATCCAAATTTTCTTGATTGCGGTGAGCTATGGGCATTTTTTCTTTGGTAATAATGCGTGGAGAAGTATAGATTTTTTTGTTTTCTTTTGGTTTTTCAAAGGTTAAAAAAGCCTCACTATCAGGAAGTTTTTCGCCATTTTCGTTGGTTGCAAGCATTTGTTCGCTACTTTTTGTTTTTTTATCATTTCTTTTAAATAATTCCCCAAATGTATTAAAACTTGCAGTGTGCATAAAACTCGCCCCTGCGGTTGTGGTGGAATTATTATTAAGTGTAACGCCATTATTAAAACCTTGATTTACACGATTAAACGCTTTTACGCGGTATCTTCCGCTTGCAGTCAAAAAATATTCTAATGTCCAATCACCAATTACACTCGCAAAATCTGTTTGGTTGCGTGTATTCGTAAATCCACCCTCACGTGATATACGCAAACGCCCATCAAGCATATTGTACGCAAAACGCAAGCTAAACGTATTCAAAGCAGTTGGGTCTACATTAAAACTTAATTCCAAATTTTCATCTAATTGCGAAATCCAATTACTAAATTGATTGGAAAGTAACTCGCTCACACTATTTCCCAAAGCCCCACCAAGCCCACTAAATTCATTGGGCGGTGTCAATCTATTCAAAATAAGCATACTAAATACTTGTTTGTTGCGTTCTTGTTCATCGCCTGCAATGCGTGTTTCTAATTGCAAAACCGCAGTACGCAAATAAATATTTGTTGCATCTTTTTTGGCATTGCTCAAATCCAAATTAAGACGAACTTCTGGCGAAAATAACGCACCTTTTAATTCCATTACCGCAGTAATGGGATAAGCCCTGTTAAGTTCGCTTTGTGAAACACCTGTTGGCAAAGTTTCCACTTCTACAAGTGGTTTTAAAGACGCATTTTTTGTATAAAGTGCTTTTATGTCCATTTGACTATCATACAACGAACCATTAAAGTTAATTCTGCTACCTTTCTGCACATCAAAACCCTTGCTGGTTACATTCATAAAGGTAAAACTGTATTTTCCTTCTTCTATCGTGTAATCACCAAACATTTTAAAATCGCCCTCTGTATCAATGCCCATTTCAATAAGTCCTTTGCCTTTGGCACGTATCATATCGCCTGCTCTTTTGTCAAAAACAATATCAAATTCTGCATCAGGATTTACATCAAGTTTAAAATTTAATTTCATTCCCCCAAGACTTATTTTTCTCAAAGTGCTATCTCTTTTGACCAAACCTTTTATAAAATGAATGTAATCCTGCTGACCTACTTCTGCATAACCGTCCATTGGCATCACAATTTTGGTGTTTTTTTGGGTGCGTGCATTGATGTTCATTTGAAGATTTTTTAATGAGCCTGTAATGTCCAATCTTCCTGTGCCATAAGCCTGTCCATAAAAAAGACTGTTATCTTTGGCGGTTGTATTTAATACCTGAAAATTAAAAAATCTTGCTCCAATATTTAAAAAAATATTTTGGAAATTGTCATGAACTACGCTCAAATTCATATTAGCGGTATTGCTAAACTCGTCCAACATTATCACATTTTCAGCAGTAATTTCATTGGGCGTAAATACCAAAGTTCCATCTATTTCGTCATATTTTGTTTTGAGATAATCCATCAAAAATTTTGCATTTGCCACCGAAATTTTACCATTGGTTTCCAATTCAGAGAATTTGCCTTTTATGGTAAGATTTCCTTGTGCAGTGCCTCCAAGTTGCGAAATAATGCCTTTTACAAAAGGCGAAAGAATTTCTAAATCTGTTTTGCGAAATTCTACCAAAAAATTAAGCGGACTACGTTCTTTTGGGTTGGTTTTGTAATCTCCTGAAATATCCAAAATATACCTTCCTTTTCTCAAAAGTTTGTTTTCTACGTGAATTTGTTGGTTGATATCATCATATTTTAGGTTTCCGTCCCAATTTCCAATCAAAACATCACCATACATCATATTTTCAATGTATAAATCGCCTTTCATATCCATATTTTTAAGCAGATTGCTAAGGCTTAGGTTTGCGTTAAGTGTGCCTTTGAGTTCTACATTCAAAATATTAGTAAATGCAAATAAATCTACATCTTGGATTTTGGAAAATAAAGTATCTTGTGGATTTTCGGAAATTGCACCGTCAAGCAAAATCTTTGATTCTGTCATTTGTTTGTCGTACAAAGCCAAATTTTTTACTTGAATATTATTATTAGGATTAAAACTGATGTAATTATTTTTGGTAAAAATCCAATCTCTTTCCAAAAGTTGCAATTTGGAATTTGGGTTAAATGCCAATAAAGTTGTGTCATCTTTGAATGACAACAAACCCGCCAAATCTGCAAAATTATTGCTATCTTGTTGTTTTGCTTGTGCGGTAAAATCAATCGCATTTTCACTCCAAACTGCATTTACAAGCATTTTTTCGGTTTTCAAACCACTAAAATATTGTTTTTCAGAAGTGATAGATGCTTCTGCTAATATTTCAGCTTTTTCTGCAAGTTTGGACGTATTTGCATCAATTTTTACTTTGTATAATTTATTTCCACCAAAAAAAACCGAATCAATGGCTTGTTCTGTTTCAATATTTAAGGCGGTTGATTTTGTGGTTGGCGTAAAATTTCCTTTTATCAAAGAATTTTTTGCCAAAAACATTTTAGAATTAAAAATGCCCAACAATGGATTTACATTTTTAAAATTCGCATTAAATTGTGTATTGTAACGTGTGGCGTGATTTTTTTTCTTTTTGTAATATTCCAATATTTTCTTTGGTTCATTCCTAAAACTCAAATAATATTCTTGTGCCAATGTTCCCAAATCCGCAAATAATTCGGAAAAAATAAAATTTCCTTCGGTATGCAAATCCAAATATTCTGACCTAATATCAAAATGCCTATGTGGATTTTGAATATTTTTTTGTGGATTTTGGGTATTTTTTGATTTGGAATTTGTATCAATTTTAAAAGAAAGCATTTGTAAATGTTCAATGGGAAGTCCTTTGCCTTGATACACCAAAAAAGCATCTTTCAGGTTAGCCTCACCTGTGATATTGTCCATTTCCATACCTTGCGTATGTATGCTTACATCACCTTTGAGTGTAGCTTCTTGTGGCACAAAACCTAATTTTTGGAGGTTTAGGTATTCTAATTTGCTTTCCAAATCAATTTTTCCTTTTTCTTTTCCTTCTTTAAAAAAAGGATTTACAGCACCTTTTAATACAAAATCTGCATTTTTATCTTTTGAAAATAATTCACCTTTCCAGCCATCTTTTCCCCACGCACTTTTGGTTTCTAATGCTTGATAACGGTAACCTAATGCTTCCACAAAAGGAATTTTGGCATCAGCTACAAAAGTTGCTTTTTGTGGGTCAAAACCTTGCCCTTGAATATTGCCATTGATAGCGATTTTTCCGATATTTTTTTCTTGCGCTAATAATTTTCCTAAATCCAAATTTTGGGTATTTACTGCCATTTTATAGGTTGCAAAATCCATATTTTTAGGAATTTGCATCTCAATATCTGCCTTAAAATTCCCTAATTGCGTCATAAAATCGCCTTTTGTTTTGAAATTATCAGTTGTTCCTGCATAACTTCCCACAAAATTAACCTTTCCTAATCTATCCAAATAAGGTTCTGCGATAGGTTGCTGAATGTATTGTTTGAGTTCAGGGAGATTGACATTTGCCTCTTGAAGTCCTACGGAAAGCTCCATTTTAGCCACATCAGGCAAGTTTTTTATGGCAATATCACCCTTGACTTCTGTATTTTTTCCTAAATATAAATGTGCATTTTTTACCTTAAAATCGCCAATTTTTCCCTCAAAAACACCTTTTGCTCGCCAAACATCTTCGTAATGAGGCATTGACGCAGAAAAATGCTTTAAATCTTGGGGATAAATAATCGTGCTATCCAAATTAGCCCAAATATGGACTTTTTCAACAAAATCGCTTAAATCTTTTTTTTCTTTAAAACTAAAAAAAACTTCATCTTTCAAAATGGAATTTTCAAAAGCACAATATAATTTGTGGAATTCCATTGAGCCTCTTGTCATTCTAAAAAACGTAGTCAAATCCTGCACTTTTGCCCTTGTTTTGCCTTCCAAACCGTGCATTCCATTGATTTGGGTTTGGATTGTATCACCAGCCAAATAAAAATTATCCAAACTTGCATTCAAACTTTCCAAACTCAAATGTGCGTAATCCATTGCTTTATCATCTTGATAAGGCTTGCGTTGGTCGTGATAACTAAAATAAATGTCTTGTAAAACCGCTTTTTTGAGCTGAAAAATGGTAGGCGGTGCGTTTGGATTGCGAACTTTTGGAGCAGTGAGGGAATCAATACGGTCAATAAAGCGAATAATATTGATATTTCCGTCTGATTTGCG
>JAAFIN010000201.1 GCA_013297825.1 Cytophagales bacterium | reverse complement strand
TGCTCAATAAAAGTTAAATTGTCGGATATAATTTTTTAAGTTTAATTCTGGCATCAGAAGTTTTAAACTGCCAATTAACACCTTTTTTTTCTTGGTTTTGTTTATTTTTCCACTTTTCTACGACATCTTTTACTTTTTGTTTATTTTCAAAAGGTTTATCAAGTTCTTGCCTTGTTAGAATAGAAAATTGAATTTCAGCCATATTTAACCAAGAGCCATGAACAGGTGTATAAACAATGTTCATTCTATCTAAATATTGCTTAGCTTGCTTTGGTGGGAATATTTTATAGAAGTTTTCAGCTCTATGTGTGGAAAAATTATCCATTACCCAAGTTACTTTCTTAGCATCTTTGTAGGTGTTGTCCATTAAATTTGCAATAAATTTAACCCAAGTATCAGTTTTATGGTCATCTTCAACGGTCATTTCCCTAAAACCAGCCAAAGGTTCAAATGCCACAAATATCTCAGCAACCCCTAAACGTACATATTCTGAATCTGTTCTTGTTTTTGCGTCCTTGCTAACTTCTTCTTTATAATCTATAATTTGTTTGGGGGATTCATCCATACAAACTACAGGGAAGCTTGGGTCATATGGTAATTCATAGATATCCAATACTTTTTCCATACAATGAACAAAACTTGCACTTTCTTTAGCTGGAATTACCCAACTTTCTTGTTGAAAGGGCTTAAGTTCGTTTTTTTTAAAAGGTTGCTTACAGACATAGGTGTAATACTTTCTACGATTTCTAATTCCACCAACTTATCTGCAAGCATTTTTAATGTCCATTTTGGCGCATCTGAACTTCGTTCTGTGCAACACAAACTTATTAAATGTGATTCTACTCTTGCGTCAAATTTCTTATCTGACCTTGTTTTATTTGGTTTTTTTATGAATATTTCCATGCCTTGCTCACAAAATAATTTCCTCACACGTTCCACCGTTTTTGTGGATAAATGATATTGTGAGGATATTTCTGTTTCGCTTTTGCGGATTGTGTTTTCATCACTACTTAGAAGTATATGAGCATATTTAACGTGTTGTGATGTGTGTTTGCCTTTGGTTACTCGTTCTAATAAAATTGAACGTTCTAACTCGCTAAGATGTATTCTATATTTTGTCATAATTGTTTGTTTTTTGTTTTTTTGGCAAATATAATCCATTTTTAACAAATATGAATACCACACACTAACAGACATTTTAATTTTTATTGAACACTACTTTTGGACACCCACGCAATTATTTGGTTTGTAGAAGGAGATACTTCTTTGAGTCTTTCAGCACGTCAAGCCATTGAAAACCCCAACAATACCAAATATATAAGCATCGTTAGTTTTTGGGAAATGATGATAAAAATAAATCTGGGCAAATTATCTATGAAAATAGATTTTATAATGCTCAATGAATATTTATTGAGTAAAAATATTTATATTTTATCATTAGAATTATCGCATATTTTACATTTAAAAGATTTACCCACACACCACAAAGACCCTTTTGATAGGATTTTGATAGCCCAAGCCATAAGTGAAAATATGACTTTGATAAGTGTGGATAGTAATTTTAGTTTGTATGATATTAGTCTTTTGTGGTAAAATATTTTTTCCATTCAGGAAGAAATAGCCTCACACATCACGCAAATACGCACACAAGCAAAGCAATTAGAAGCAGAAGCGAGGGAAGAAATAGACAAAGCGAAGCAGGAAGTAGAAAGAATGATATTGGGTTAGCTAAAAATATGTATAGCACAGGCATTTATGCCTGTGTGAAGTGAAAAAAAACAACCCAATTCCTACAAAAATCATAAGAATTGGGTTATTTGATTGTTTTTTTATTTAAGGAATAACTCCTGACACCTGATTCCTGACACCTGATTCCTGACACCTGATTCCTGACACCTGACACCTGATTCCTGACACCTGATTCCTGACACCTGATTCCTGACACCTGATTACTTATACAATTTTTCTTTATTTTTCAAAATCCTTTCAATACCTGCTTCTAAGGTTTGGTATTGTTTTGCAAAACAAAAACGCAAAACTTTGTTATCAGTAGGTTTTTGATAAAAAACCGACACAGGAATTGTCGCAACGCCTACTTCCTTCGTCAGACGAATTGCATAATCACTTTCATTTTCATTAGAAAGATGCTTATAAGAAACTAATTGAAAATAAGTTCCCTTGCAATCCAACAACTCAAAAGGTGTTTCTTGTAACATTTTTTTAAATTTGTCCCTGCGTTCCTGGTAAAAATCAGGCAAAGAAAGATATTTATCTTCCTGTTTCACAAATTCTGCCATTGCGTACTGCATTGGCGTATTGGTAGAAAATGTATTAAATTGATGAATTTTTCTAAATTCTTTGGTAAGTTCCGCAGGAGCAAGACAATAACCAAGTTTCCAACCTGTGGTATGATAGGTTTTGCCAAAAGACGAAATCACAAAACACCTTTTGCGTATTTCTTCGTATTTTATGGCACTTTCGTGAGCAATTTTATCAAAAATAATATGCTCATACACTTCATCACTTATCAGAAAAATATTAGTATTTTTTACCAATTCCACCAAAGAAAGCATATCTTTTTGTTGCCAAACCGCACCGCTTGGATTATGTGGTGTATTAAAAATAATAAGTTTGGTTTTTTCTGAAATTTTTTGTTTTACTTCCTCCCAATTTACGCTATAAGCAGGAAATTGTAAGGAAATTGGAACAACTTTTCCACCAAATAATTCAATAACAGGCAAATACAAATCATACGCTGGCTCAAAAATAATCACTTCATCACCTTGCGACACAGTACAAGCAATCGCATTAAAAATCGCTTCGCTTGCCCCAGAAACCACCGTAAGTTCTGTATTCCAATCAGGCAAATATCCATAACAACGCTCTGTTTTGTGGGCAATTATTTCACGCAAAGCAGGCAAACCAGGCATTGGAGCGTATTGATTTTGTCCATTTTGCATAGCTTTTGTTACAAGATGTATCATTTCTGTATCAGCAGGAAAATCAGGAAATCCTTGTGAAAGATTAACCGCACCTACTTCATTAGCAAGTGCTGACATTACGCTAAAAATGGTAGTGCCTACGTGAGGCAGTTTGCTGTGGAGTTGCATATTTTTTTAAGGTGTCAGTAAATAGGTGTCAGGTATCAGAAAACAGCCATATTTTAAGGTGTCAGTAAATAGGTGTCAGGTATCAGAAAACAGCCATATTTTAAGGTGTCAGTAAATAGGTGTCAGGTATCAGAAAACAGCCATTAGATATTTTTATACTTTTTACTGATTACTGATTACTGATTACTTTTTTTTGCAAAATTACCACAAAAAATCGCTTTCTTCAAAATAAATACCAACTTCTTGCCCAATATTTGGGGGATTTTTTCCAAAAAAAATGGTTTGAATGTGATTTTGGGTTTCATTCAAAATAATATGAATTTCATAATAAAAACCTATGAAAAATACGTTTTTTACAACCCCACCCAAACCCTCCCCAGAGGGGAGGGCTTTTTCTTGAACCCCACCTAAATCCTCCCCAGAGGGGAGGGCTTTTTCTTGAACCCCACCTAAATCCTCCCCAGAGGGGAGGACTTTTTCCCAAAAAATTTGTATTTTTTCTGGGCGAATTGCTTTTTTTTCATTTTTCCAATCCAAAAAAACGACATTTCCTAACAAAGATGCAACTTTTTGAGAAATGGGTTTTTGGTAAATATTTTGGGGTGTGTCTATTTGAATGATTTTTTTTTGTGCCAAAACCGCAATTTTATCACCCAATTCTAAGGCTTCTTGTGCTTGATGTGTTACCAAAATAATACTTGTGTCTTGTGCAGAAATTTCACGCAAAATATTACGTAAAATAATACGATTTTCATTATCCAAATGGCTAAAAGGTTCGTCCAAAAGCAAAACATCTGGCGAACTTGCAAGGCTTTGGGCAATGGTAGCACGCTGACGTTGTCCGCCTGAAATTTGGCGAGGAGTACGATTTTTTAAATCTTCTAAATGAAAAATTTTTAATAATTCAGAAAGTTTTTCTTGTTGATTTTCTTGTGATAAATTCCTTATTGGAAAAATAATATTTTCTAAAATGGTGTGATTTGGTAATAATTTAGTGTCTTGTGTTACAAGTTTGATATTTTTAAAACCTGCTACAAGTTGGGTCAAAGGCGAAGGCAATTTTTTATTTTCAAACATCAAAAATCCATCAGTTGGCGGAAAAAAACCACCCAAAATATTTAATAACGAACTTTTCCCTGCTCCGCTCTCTCCTATTATCACCAAAATTTCTTTTTCTGCCAAAGAAAAATTTATATCTTCAAAAATAAAAGGCGTATTTTCAGCATATTGAAATGAAATATTGTGAGCGGAAAACATAAATTCAATGGTGAATGGTGAATGATAAATGGTGAATGGAACAGCCAAATTTAATTGGGAATTAAGAATTAGGAATTAGGAATGGAACAGCCAAATTTAATTGGGAATTAAGAATTAGGAATGAAACAGCCTATAAAAATCCTGCTAATCCTTAAATCCTGATAATCCTGCTCAAAAATCTGTGTTATATGCGTATAAAATTTCTCTACTTTTAAAAAATAAAGCCCAAATTTACACCAAAACGCATTCCAAAGCCTTCTTTGGCACTATACGGAAAACTTACTTTTATTTTTTCTTGTGCTTCTTCATCATTGGGATTAGCATTTCCTTGATTATATTGCAAACCTCCAAATACCTCAAGCATTATCAAATCCTCAAAAACCCATTGATAACCTGTTCCTAATCCTACACTTCTCATCAAAATCGTTGCAGATGCAGTTTCAATATTACCATTGTTATTTCTTTCAAAATTGGTGCGTAAATTCATCAATGTTCCATAAGGTGCAACATACCAGCCCACAGGTGCCTGCATAGTACCTGACACATATATACGAAATTCGCCTGTAAATCCAATGCCATAATTAGGTGTTTTGTTATCAGTTTTTGAAAACCAATGCAAAGTTCCTGCTCCTGTAAAACGATTGGTAATAAATTTTTCAAAACCAATGTTCCAAGTGCGTGCTAAAAATGGCGACAAAATATCTAATTTAACAATATTGTGTTTGTTTGTATACATATTTTGCTTAAATAATCCTTGTGCTTTTACATTTTGATTTTTTATTAAAAAAGAAAAAATAACACAAAAAAATAATATAAAAGTTTTCATAATAATAAATGTTGAATGTTAAATGATAAATGTTGAATTTTGGTTATAAACGCAAAAAATATGCCCCTAAACCCAAAGGCAGGAGTGATTGTTTCTTAAAAAAGTCCAAAAAAAAGGTTTAAATTTGTGGCAAAAACTATTTTCCTATCAATATGAATCACAAAATAACAGATTTCTTTAATAAAATACAAAGACAATAAACGATAAGTAATCATACTTATTTAGTTTGTACCATTCAAAAAAGTAATTTTATAAAAAAAAAGCTTTTAAAACTATTGGAGGGGTTTTAAACCCTCCAAGAGTTGAAAATATATAATATAAACTATCTGTGTTAATCCGTAAAATCTGTGTTCCCAAATGGTTTCATTTAAAGAACAAAAGAAATTTTTTAAGAAAATTTTAAAAAAATGAAAAAAAAACCTTGGCAAATTTTAGAAAGTAAAGCCATTTATGAAAATGCTTGGATACGTGTGAGAGAGGACAAAGTGCTTAATCCTGCAAGCAAAGAAGGTATTTATACCACTGTGCATTTTAAAAATAAAGCCATTGGTATTATTCCCTTAGATGAAGAAAATAACACTTATCTTGTGGGACAATATCGCTATCCACTTAACGAATATTCGTGGGAA
The DNA here is from genome assembly GCA_013297825.1 of Cytophagales bacterium. Lineage (GTDB taxonomy): Bacteria > Bacteroidota > Bacteroidia > Cytophagales > Microscillaceae > JAAFIN01. The sequence goes on along the minus strand of JAAFIN010000201.1, from coordinate 3,913 downwards.
ATTCCAATGGGAGGCGGAAAAATAGGCAATGATATATTGGAATCTGCTCAAAGAGAACTTTTGGAAGAAACAGGACTTATTGCCCAAAAATGGACAAATATTTGTCGTATTCATACCTCCAATTCTGTAACTGATGAAGAAGGACACATTTTTATTGCCCAAAATCTCACGCAAGCACAAGCCCAACCTGAAGATAGCGAAGACCTTTGTGTAAAAAAATTACCTTTTAAAGAGGTATTGGATATGGTTATGCGACACGAAATTACTGATTCTTTGAGTATTGCTGGTATTTTGAAAGTGGCTATTTTGTTGGGAATTAGGAATTAGGAATGAAAACAATTCTATTAAAAAATAATTTATTTTTAAAAAAATAAAATAAAATTTGGATAATTTAAAGAAAATTACTATAAATTCCTAATTCTTAATTCTTAATTCTTAATTCTTAATTCTTAATTCTTAATTCTTAATTCCTAATTCTTAATTCCTAATTATTCCAAAAGTGCTAAAATATCCTCTTTTGTAAGTGCTTTTACAAAGCTATCTTCCGAAGATATGAGTTCATTTGCAAGGAGTTTTTTATGTTGTTGGAGGGCTAAAATTTTTTCTTCAACAGTACCTTTTGAAATAAATTTATACGTAAAAACAGTGTTTTTTTGCCCAATTCGGTGTGCCCTATCCACTGCTTGTGCCTCAATCGCAGGATTCCACCAAGGGTCAAGCAAAAATACATAATCCGCAGAAGTCAAATTAAGCCCAACACCGCCCGCTTTGAGCGAAATAAGAAAAATTCTAATGTTTTCTTGTGTTTGGAATTTTTCTACTTCTTGCTGTCTTGCGTGTGTGCCACCGTCAAGGTACGCATATTGCCATTTTTTTTCCTCAAAAATTTCTTTAAAAATGGTAAGATGTTTTACAAATTGGCTAAAAATCAGAACTTTATGCCCTTCGCTTAATAAGCTATCCATTCTATGAAGGATATTTTCTAATTTTCCAGAATCTTCTTTGTAATTTTCGTCTATCATTGTGGGGTGATTGGCAATTTGGCGAAGTTTTGTAAGACCTTGCAAAACCAAAAGTTGCGATTTTGCGATACCTTGTTCTTCTATTTGTCTAAGAATTTCGTTGCGATATTGTGCTTTTATTTTTTCGTAATATTCCGCTTGTGCGGTGGTCATATCACAATAAATTGTTTGCTCTATTTTCTCAGGAAGGTCTTTTGCAACCTGTGATTTTAATCTTCTTAGGATAAAAGGCTTTATAATTTTGCCTAATTTATGGAGTTTGCTTTCATCTTGTTTTTTCTCAATAGGCATCAAAAATTCTTGTTTAAAAAAACTTTGTGTGCCTAAAATTCCTTCATTGATAAACGACATTTGCGACCAAATATCCAATGTACTATTTTCCAAAGGCGTTCCTGTCAAAATAAGTTTGTGCTGACTTCTCAAAAATCTCACTGCTTGCGAAATATTAGAAGTTGGATTTTTGATTGCCTGTGATTCATCAAGAATAATATAATGAAAAAAATATTTTTGCAAAAGTTCAATATCTGCACGCACAATGCCATAAGACGTAATTACTAAATCAACGTGGTCAAAATGCGAAAGATTGTTTTTGCGTCTTTGTTGCCCTGTATGCACCAAAACCTGTATATTAGGCGTAAATTTTTTTGCTTCCAACTCCCAATTATAAATTAAAGAGGTAGGAATCACCAAAAGGCTTGGAGCGTTTTTGATATTGTCTTTTTGTTTTTCTTTTTGAGCTTGAAGAAGTGCCAAAGTCATCACCGTTTTGCCAAGTCCCATATCATCAGCGAGGCAACCACCCAAATTATATTCTTCCAAAAATCTAAGCCAATTATAACCAGCTTTTTGGTAAGGGCGTAGCGTTCCCTCAAATTTTGAGGGAAGTGGATAATCTTCAATTTGCTCAAAATCGTGGAATTTTTGGATTTTTCGGTTGAGTTTTACCTGTGCATATTCCATATTTTCCAATTCTTCTACCAGCGTAAGGTGATGTTTTTTTAATAAAAGTACATCATTTTCTTGGTCGTGTTCCACAAAATGAAACAAATCTGAATACCTTGAAAGCCAAATATCAGGAATTACTGCGATTTCGCCATTTGGCAAAGTAAATTCAGTTTTTCCGTCTAAAATATATTTTCTCAAAGTAAGAAAAGGAATTTCATATTGCCCAAATTTTATAGTTGCCAATAAATCAAACCAATCATTTTTTTCTTTTATTTCAATATTAAATTTGGTTTCACCTAAGAAAAATCTTTTTTGTTTTTCTTGTGTAGGCAAAATATGGAGATTTTGGGCAGAAAATTTTGAATAATTTTCAGCGAGCCAACCAAACGCTTTGTTTTTGGGAAGTTGGATTTTTCCTTTGTCTTTGTCCAAAACAAGCCCATTATCCCTCAAAAATTCAAAAATTCTTTTTTCATAACTAATTCTACGTTTTATCTTATAAAAAGTATAATATTCATCATCATTTACATCTTTTTCTTCGTTTTTTACAAATTTTACTTCATATTTTTTGGGTTGATATTCTTCGTCTGTAACATAAAAATAAGGCAAAATATATTCCTCATACTGAAATTTTAGCTCAAAAATAATTTCGTAGTTTTCTTTTTTATCATTTTCTTTTTTGTCGGTTTTTTCGTTTTTTTCATCAGCATACAAATCGCCAGGCGTTAAATACATTTCTGAAAAATACAAAATCGCAGTTCCTCTATTGGCATAATGTCTTACCTTAAAACCCTTTACATTGTGATTAAAATTGGCAATAATAGGCGAAACAAATTTCTGAAAATACATTTCTTCCATTTGTTTTGGCACACTTATAAATCTTTTGGACAAAAAAGGCACAATTTTTTTACCTTCTACATTTGAAGGAAATTTATACAAAACACAATTATTTGTGCTTGTGTGTGCGGTTGCATTGCGGTTTATGGTTGTTTTTTGTTCGCTATTTTGGTCAGTATTTTGGTTATTATTTGTTTTGTGGTGGTTTTTGTGATAAGTAGGTTGATTTTCTTCTAATTTTTGGTCAGAAATTACCAAATACGCAGGACGATTAGCAAGTACAAAAGTGTTTTCTTTTTGATAAAAATCTAATTTTTCTCTGTTTGGATATTCTGGATAAGCATTATTAGCATTGTTAGAAATTGGGTTTTCGTGGTCGTAATATAATTCAGGAAAATACTGTAAATCATTAACATTTCTATAAAAATGAAATTTCACATTTGCATTTCCTTTTTGGTGTGTGATTTGTTTCCAACTTGGAAAACCGTCTTTTCCTGTGATATAAATGGTATCATCACCCAAAAGCTCTAAAATTTGTTGTTTAAAATTTTCAATACGTTGTTCTATAAGTTTGCGTATTTCTTCGTGGAGTTGATTTTTTTCTTTATCTTTATTGGCGTAATATTTTAGAAAAAAATCATCAATATTTATTTTTTTGTTGGGTGTTTGCGAATGATGTGTAGGCGTGTGAGCAAGCGTAAATTTTGCAATAACTTCAGGTTGAATTTTCTCAATAAGGGTAATAATTTTTTGTTCTTTTTCAGAAAGTTTTGGTAAAAATTCTTCCCAATTTTGGGGTGAAATGGTTTGGTATTGGTACGTTAAATGTCCATTTCCGTCTATTTGTACCAAAAAAGATTGGAATAAATAACCCAAAAATTCGTGTTGATATATGGAACAAATCAATCTGAAAGGCTGTGCTGTATTTACTTTCATTTGTGATATTATTTAATTCGTGTTTATTAAAAGACAAAGTTTTTCCAAAATATTTTTTATAAAAATGCTATGCAATTTATATTTTTTTGTTTGGAAAAGCAAATTTTTAAAAATTAAATTTTCCAAAAAAATGAATTAGCATTTAAGGTGTTTTTTTTATATTTTTGTAAAAA
>JAAFIN010000200.1 GCA_013297825.1 Cytophagales bacterium | reverse complement strand
ATAACGAAAAAGATTTTTTTGATTTGCAAGAAAAACGCAAAAAAGAAAATTTGTTACCAATTAAATACGTATTAGTTGATGATTATTGCAAAATATTGAATACAGAACGTAATTTTGATTTTTTTTACGCAAAACCTGCCCTCAAATCGTGGGCTTTGCCTTCGTTGGATAGGGATTTATTATTTTATGAACACAGCGAATTTACAAAATTAAATTTTGGGCAAACCAGTGAAAGAATACAAGAACACAAATATCAGTTAAAAGCCCAACTTGTAGAGATTTTGGAGAATTAGGAATTAAGAATTAGGAATTAAGAATGAAGAATTAGGAATTAAGAATTAAGACAATCTTACTTAAAAATTTAATCCTAAAAATCCTGCTCTCATTTTGTATTTAATCCTGTAAATCTGTATTTAATCCTGAAAATCCTGCTCTCATTCGCCATTAAAAATTACATTTCTTGTAACCTATATAAAATCGTTCCTTTGTCATTGACTTCAATATCAAAAACTTGTTTGAGGTGTAATTTTTCTAAAATCTCTCTTGCTTTTTCAATAGAAATATTGGCTTTTACGCACAACATTGTGGCAGTAATTGTATTTTGGTTTTCCAAAGCCCATTGAATTATTTGGCTATCATTGGGCATAATAGCGGTATTAGGGCGTGAAAAATTATTATTTCCTGAATTATTTTCAGGATTTTTATGTAAATTTTTTTGGTCTTGGTTTGTATTTTCAGGGATTTTAAGCATATTATTGAGTTTTTCACCCAATCTTTCACCCAAACGAGCCAAATTATTTGCAAAATCTTGTTCTTTAAAATTACCCAAAAAACTATGTGTATGTTTGTCAATTTGTTGAAAATACTCCGCCAAATCAGGATATTGTTCTGAGAGTTTTGGCAATCTTTTTTTATTTAATACATAATTTTTTTCCCAAATATTATCCAAAAACATATTATCTGCCAAAACACCTTTCATATTCATTAAGCTAAGTTTTTGTTTGGCATATTTGGTAAAAATACCCAAATGTTCTGCTAATAATTTGGCTGTAATGCGGTATTTAGGCGTGCTAAGGATAAATTCTATGACACTTCTTTCATTTATATTTTGAACTTCTTTGCTATAAAAAGTTTTTTCAATCCAATTCCAAAATTTGCTCATTTATTTAGTAAAATATATAGTAAAATTTTAATAATTTTTTTAGTTTTTCAAAAAACATTTGGCAAAAATAGGAAAATATTTTATGCTACAAAAATGTCTTTTGAATGACTTGTTTTTTGTAGAATATATGTATTCAAAATGCTTTTTTAGTTACAAATAAATTCTAAAAATCATATTTTATTTTCTTTTGTCAAGGCTAATGTTTGCACAAAATGCCCCTTTTCCATCAATACCTCTCACTCTTTGTGATTTGGTATCAATCAATATTTTTCTTGGTAAATGTTTGGTTTTATTTGGCAAATCATAAACCAAAAAAATAGTATCTCCTTTTAAAGAATATTTGCCATTGAAAGTGTCAAGACTGTGATAATTTGATATTTCAAAATCATTATTTTTTTCATACAAAGTAATACCATGAATTTCATCATAAGCACTAAAAACCTTGTCATTTCTCACATCAAATAATAGCCAAAGAATAAAAATGACAAATAAAACAATGAAAAACATTTTCATAAATATTTTAAAACTAAATTATTAGTTAATTATTTTAAAAACTTCCAAATATTAAAATAAAATTTGAAAGTTTTTTTTAAGAACTTTGGATTAAAAAATTATTTCACATTTTTAATAATTTTTTTTACTTCTTGAACACTCACATCAAAAATATTTGCAATCATATTGATTTCAATTCCTGATTGATGTGCTTTGAGAATATTTTTTTGTAAAAGGTCAGAAATTGCTTGTTTTTTTTCTAAGTTTGCTTTTTCAAGTGTTTTTTCAAGCTCCAAGTTCGCTTTTTCAAGCGTTTTTTTAACGCCTTCTTGATAGAATTCGTCTTCTTCAATATTAAAAATTAGTGCCATTTTTTTAAGAATTGGGGAAATAAAGTTATTTAATTTTTTGATTTTAGACAATACACGAATCTGTGTAATGAATTTTTCTTTTGCATTTGTATTTTTATAACGTGGAAGCGTGGTGGAAAGTGTAACCATTTTTTGCAAAATTTTTTCAATGGCATCTTCTACTTTTTCCTCCCCAAAATTCGCTAAAATCCCTAACATAACCACCTCTGGAATCTCTGAAATAAGAAATTGATTAAAATTAACTTTTCCTAAATCAAATAAATTATACCTAAACGAGATATCACGATGTTGAAATTCGTGTATCATATTCATTTTTTCAAGTCCAATATAAATTACAAATTGCAATAAAGGAACATTGTGTTTGCGATACAAAATTGTGTAATATTCTGCCATTCTTTTGTGCATTTCCACATTGTTGTATGTTTGAAATTCAATATGCAAAATAAAATTATCTTGTGGATTATCTGGGAAATTTACCAATTTTAATACATCAGGCTCACGTTCAATGGTTATTTGAACTTGCTCAGGAAGGTCAAAAAGATTTTTTGGGTCAATGTTCAATTCTAATGTTTGATTGACCAATGTGAGGATACTGGGCAAAATATTTTCTTTGATGATTTTATCAAATTTATTTGCTTCTGTGTGTTGTGTCTCACTTTTTTGCTTTTTGTCTGTATTTTTATCATTATTTTCCATAAAAAATATTTTTTTATACTTTTTTAAACTAAATAATTAGTTAATTATTTTAAAAACTTCCAAATATTAAAAATAAAATTTGGAAGTTTTTTTTATCAAAAATGTATTTTTATTCAATCTTTTCAATGACAAGATTATGGTTGGTATAAATACAAATATCAGCAGCAATATTTAGAGATTCTCTCACGATTTCCTCTGCAGAAAGGTGTGGAGCGTGTTTGATAAGTGCCAATGCAGCAGATTGGGCGTACATACTACCTGAACCTATGGACGCAATATTGTGGTCAGGCTCCAATACATCACCGCTACCTGCTATGATGAGCATTTCATCTTTGCTAACAGCAATAATCATTGCCTCTAATTTTTGGAGATATTTGTCCATACGCCATTCTTTGGCAAGTTCTATGGCACCACGTTTGAGATTTTGACCAAAAGCATTTATTTTGTCCTCCAATCTTTCCAAAAGTGTAAAAGCATCAGCAGTTGAACCTGCAAAACCTACAATGATTTTGCCATTTGCTAATTTTCTAATTTTTTTGACATTGCTTTTTGCTACGGTATTACCCATAGTAGCCTGTCCGTCAGCACCTATGGCTACTTCGCCATTGTGCATTACCGCTAATACGGTTGTAGAACGAATTTTCATCAATGTTGAATGGTAAATGGTGAATGGTAAATTTTAATTAAGAATAGAGAATTAGAAATCAATAATAAAATACAATTAAAAATGTAAAATTTTTAAAATAATTCCAAAATATTTTAAAAATAATCAGTATAAAATTTTAATAATTAAATAAAAATCATTATAAATTCCTAATTCCTAATTCCTAATTCTTAATTCCTAATTCCTAATTCTTAATTCCTAATTCCTAATTCTTAATTCCTAATTAAACAAAAAAATCAGGAGCAAGTTTCCCACCTGGAACTACTGAATATTTATCAAAATCTGTTATGCCTTCACTTCTCAAAAAATCTTCATCAATTAAAAAATTTCCTGAAAAAGTTTTGGCATCTTTTGAAAAAATAGCCATTGCAGCGTCAGCCATAATATCAGGTGTACGTGATTGATTCATCAGATTATCACCACCAAGCATATTGACTGCTGCGGTTGCAATGGTTGTACGAGGCCAAAGTGCATTAAACGCAATTTTGCCTTTGTATTCGCCTGACATACCCAACACACACATACTCATACCAAATTTTGCCATTGTGTAAGCCACGTGAGGAGCAAACCAACGTGTTTCCATATTCAAAGGTGGTGAAAGGTTCAAAACGTGTGGATTTTCTGCTTTCAAAAGATGCGGAATACACGCTTTTGAACACAAATAAGTGCCTCTTGTATTGACTTGGTGCATCAAATCATAACGTTTCATATCTGTATCAAGCGTATTAGTGAGTTGGATAGCACTTGCATTATTGACCAAAATATCAATTCCACCAAATACTTCTACTGCTTTTTTAACAGCATTATAAACTTGCATTTCATCTCTCACATCAACCATAATTGGAAGGGCTTTTCCACCTGCTTTTTCTACTTCTTCAGCAGTTTCGTAAATAGTACCAGCAAGTTTAGCGTGAGATTCTGCTGTTTTGGCTGCTATGATAATGTTAGCACCTTCTTTTGCAAATTTTAGGGCAATTTCTTTGCCTATTCCTCTGCTCGCACCTGTAATAAACAGGGTTTTATTTTGAAATTTTGACATATTTTTTGTTAAAAGTTTAAAGTTCAAGGTTTAAAGGCACATTACTGTACAGTTAAAAAAAAAAGTAACAAGTTTTTAAAAAAGAAACGAAATGTTTATATTTGAAATTTAAAATTTAAAAATATTAACATCTCTATTACAGACAAAAATACAAAAATTCCAGGACATTATTTAAAAAATACAGAAAAAAATAGCAATTTATTTTTAAGTGTATTATTCTAAAGTCAAACTGTAAATATTTATAAACAAAAAGACCATATAAATAAATTGGTTGTCTGACAATTTTTGTGGAATAACCCTTTTATTAAAAAAAATAAGTTAAAATATTGAAAGGCTGAAACCTATAAGGTTTTTAAAACTTTATAGGTTTGCACAAAAATTGTCAGAAAACCGAAAAATTTAATAAATTTTAAAAAAATAAAGATTATTATTTAGAACAATCTAAAATATTCATTTTAAAACTTTACAGTAATGTGCTTTGAATCTTGCACTTATTTTAAATCCTGTGCTTTAATTTCTCTTTTCCAAATTTCTTTGCCTTGTACGTCAAATAATTGCATTGTCAATACTCGTTCTTTGCGTGTTCCTGTGATGGTGCAAGTAGCATAATTGCGTTCGCCATAATAGGTATCAGACACACGAAAACCATTTTTTTCTTCTTTTCCTCTATCACCCACACCACCAGCAGTAAGCGGTGAGCAAGTAAGCTCGTAGATAGGATAAGTTCCGCCTCTGTCCATTTTGTTAAGTTCGCTGTTGTGTCTATCACCTGTAAAAAGGATTACGCCTGGTATTTTTTCTTTTTCCAAAGTGGTAAAAAAGCGGTTGTATTCATTTCCACATTTCACAAAATTTTCTAACCAAGGAAGATGTGCATTATTCATCATTTGACCGCCACACACTACGAATTTAAACGTAGCTTGGCTTGCTTTTAAGGCATCAAGCACCCAAGTAAGTTGTTTTTCACCAAACATAATCGCATCAATGCCCTGATAATCGGAAGGTGTACGAAAATATCTGTCATCAAGCATAAAAAATTCCACATCCCCCCACACAAACGACCCTGACACACCACCACCAGCACCATAATTTTGATTTCCCCAAAATGCTTTAAAAGCCTCCAAAGTTACATCTTTTAATACATAACTTCTGTCTGAATTATTAGGCCCAAAATCGTGGTCGTCCCAAGTAGCGTAATTGTGTGTAGAAGCTAAAAGTGCTTGCATTTCAGGCAATTTGCGTGTGTGTGTATGGCGATAAAAAATCCCTGTGCGTGAATCATAATCTGATTCTCTCAAATAGGTATTGTCGCCCAACCAAAGCATAAAATCAGGTTTTTCTTTGGCAATGCTATAAAAAATTTCGTGATTATCGCCATAAGGTTTTCCTGGTCGGTCATAAGGAGGGTCATTTACATAATTGCAACTTCCCAACGCAAATTTAATGGTGGGCGGTTCAGTACGCCAACGCCAAAGCATTTGGCTTTGAAATTGGAGCGGATAAGGAAATTTTATTTGTTTGTCATTGATATAAAGCTCATAATCATATTTTTTGTCAGGTTTTACGTCTGCAATGATATGGGCAATAAAATATTTATCTGCTTGTGTTTGGATTTTTTGGGAAGTGAGGCGTTCTTTTGGATTTTTTTGGTCATAATACACAATATGCACTTTGGCAGATTGCGTAGTTTGTACCCAAACCATTACTTCCATCATCGTGGAATATCCTAACATTGGGCCTGATTCCAACAAAGGACTTGCAGGATTAACTGCTGGTATTTTTTGGGCAAAAATTTTATTTTGTGTAAAAAAAAATGAATTTATACAACAAAATAACAGTGATAGAAAGAGTATGTTTTTTTTCATAAAGTTAAAATCAAGCCCCCCAACCCCCGAAGGGGGAGTAAAAATCCTAAAAAGAAATAAATTAAATGAATAAATTAGTTGTATTTGCTCCCCCTTTGGGGGCTGGGGGGCTTTTGGACTATTTTTTTACGGAACTTTTGTATAAGTAATTTCTACGTTTGTAACTATGCTATTCAGTACAATATTTTGTGAAACTTGGAAAGAGTTATTAGAAAATGCAATAAAAATCCATTCATTGATATTATTATTTAGATTGATATTAAAACCTGTATTTGAATCATTAAAACTCCAAATTCCTGTATTAGTTTGTGGATTGGAGGTTTGGCATTTGGTACTTCCTTCGTCTTTGATGTATTTTCCGCCTTTAAAAAAATAATAAATGTTATCCATTTCGCAGGATTGTATGGTATTGGTAATATCAACGCTGTTATTTTTTACCCTTGACCATTGCCAACCTTTGCCTTGTGCATTGGCAACAACGCCTGTTCTGCTATCAAATACCACAAATTCGCCCAAATTTCTAAATCCATTTTCAGTTTTTATAAAAGGAATTTTGGATTTTCCTTCCCAATTATTGCGAATACCATCAGGACTGATAATATCCACATAACAAGAATCAGATAATTGATTTCTTAAATCAAAAAAATTAGTAATTCCATTTTGGTCAGTATTTTGAGGGTTTCTAATGGCGTTGGTTTCAGTGTTAAAATCATTCAAATTAGCGTACAAAGTTACTTTTGCATTGCTCACAGGAAAACCAAAATTATCCAAAACTTTTACTTGAATATCACCAAAAGGCTCTGGAGTAGTACAGCCCCCCAGCCCCCAAAGGGGGAGAAAATACAAGAAAAAAAAAGGGAATAATTGATGTTTTTTTAATTTTTTCCAAAAGTTTTTTAAAGAATTATTTTGAAGGCTTGCCACCTGTGCAGTTTGAACCCTTAGGGTGTTGCCAAAAAATTGCCCTTTGGGATTTTTTGGCAACACCCTAAGGGTTGAAATTCTCTTAATTTTTTTTTCTTTAAAAAATATTATTTGGTTTTGCATTTTAAAATTCCATTATTTTAACATTTTTAAATTTAAAAAACAAAGACTTACCAAGCAAAATACTTAGAAAGCCTTATTTTTTGTTTTTGGGCATTTTTTTAATAAAAAAAATAAAAATTAACTGATAAACGGTTTTAGTTCTTCTAAGGTTAGCGTTCCCTCATAAAAAGCAGTACCAATTAACACACTTTGTACGCCTACTACTTCCAAATCTTTGATGTCTTGAACGTTGCGAATACCGCCAGAGGCAAGAAAAGAAAGGTCAGGAAATTCAGTTACAAGTTTTTTGTAAAGTTCTACATTTGCACCTTGTTGAGAGCCATCTCTTGAGATTTCGGTAGATTTTACGAATTTAATACCTCTTTCTTGATAATATTCTAAGTAAGCAAAAAGTTCTTGGTCAGAGCTTTGTTTCCAACCACCTGTACGAACAACGCCATTAAAACTATCTGCTGCAAGCACGATTTTATGGCTTCCATACGAAATAAGCCAAGATTTGAATTTTTCGGGTTCGTGCAATGCTACACTTGCTGCGGTCATTGATTTTGCACCAAATTCAAATACTGTACGCACATCTCCATCACTTGACACACCACCTGCAAAATTTATATTAAGTTTGGTGTATTTTGCAAGCATTTCTAATGTTTTGTAATTAACAACTTTGCGGTTTTTGGCACCGTCTAAATCAACCAAATGAAGGTTTTTTAAGCCTGCATCTTCAAATTCCATTGCCAAATCCAATGGATTTTTTTCGTATATTTTGATGTTTTCTTCTTTCTGTTGCGTTAATTTTACTACTTTTCCGTCCATTATGGACATTGAGGGTATTATTTGAATCATCTTTTTTAATGTTGAATTATAAATTATGAATTATGAATGAAACAGCCAAAGTCTGAAGCAGGATTTTCAGGATTTAGAGATTAACAGGATTAAATACAAATTGAACTTTTAACCTTGAAACTTTAAACTTTTAAATCTTGAACCTTTTGAACCTTAAACTTTTTGAACCTTAAACTTTTTGAACTTTAAACTTTTCTATTTTGGGGGCTAATATACACAAAAAATGAATGAAAGAAAATTTTTATGAAAAGCCTCTTCATAAAATTCTGTAATTTGTGTTTATTTTTCAAAAATAAAAGTTTATTTTTGGAAAATATTTTTTTTACTTATTTTTACTCAAAACATCACACACAAAAAGCGTGTGTTACAAACATACTACATTTCCTATTTCAAATATGAAATTCATTTTACCCAACAAAAAAAGCAATTTTATTGCAAATTTCGCTTTTATTTTCTTGTTTTCTTTAATATTTTCCCAAAATATTTTTGCACAAAAAGCCCCTGATACCTGCAAAGTAGGTGTTTATATTACTTCTTTGTATGATTTTAAAATAAAAGAAGGCAGTTTTACCACCATTTTTTGGCTTTGGCGTGTGTATAAAAATGATAGCTTGGAATTCCAGCAAGACTTTGATATTGTTAATACCAAATTAGCATCTTTTGGGAAAATAATCAAGGAAAAACGCAAAAATTATACTTGGACTACCCAAAAAGTAAAAACTGAATGTAAAACTTCTTGGAATATAAGCCATTTTCCTTTTGATAAACAAAGTTTTAGTATCAAATTTGATGATGCTTTTTATGATGCAAGCAAGGTAATTATGAATGCAGATAAGAAAAATTCAAAAATTGATGACAGTGTAAAGTTTCCTGATTGGGATATTAAAAGTTTTGAGATAAAAAGTTATATCAAAACCTACAAAACTACTTATGGAGACCCTGAATTACAAGGTACAAGTGATTATTCGCAGGTTAGTATTGATATTGAAATAGAACGCAAAGGCTCTTGGCTTACTTATTTTAAGTTATTGACAGGTCTTTTCTTTGCATTTTTGATTTCGCTTTCGGTGTCGTTAGTTCCTGAAAAGTTTTTTGCTTCTCGTATGCCTGTATGTGTGGGTGGTCTTTTTTCTGCGGTTGGGAGTAAGTATGTAGCAGAAAATACTGTTCCTTCTACTACGTCTTTTACCTTGATAGATGGTATTCATAACTTTACATTTTTGTATATTCTTTTGTGTATAGTGTCTGGTATCGTTGCAATGCAACTTTCTGTAAAATATGATGTTGCTACTGCTCGCAAATGGGACGTGAAAGCGTTTTACGTATTGCTTGGTACTTATATATTAGTAGTGGGTGGTATGACAATATGGGCAGATTTTTCTTAATTATGAATGATAAATTATGAATTATGAATGAAACAGCCAAATACAAAAAACTCTAAAAAAAAATACTATGGAAAACTTATCTATTTCTAAATTAAGTGCTGATAATGCACAAAGTTTGTTAGAATATGACCTTAATGTATTAGCAGGTGGTTCTATTACTATCAATGGTTGGCTTCCTTATCGCCCTTATGAT
>JAAFIN010000020.1 GCA_013297825.1 Cytophagales bacterium | reverse complement strand
TTTAAACATTTTTCAAAAAAATGGTCTGTACCGTAGTTTACGAAGGTCTGACCACTTTTTTGAAAAATTACCAAAGTCGTATTTTATTTATTTCCTATTCCCAACAGGATTTTGCAATATTTTTTATTTACAAAAATAAACTAAATTTTCAGTTATTTTTTAAATTTTAATTTTTTTTATAAAAACGAAATTTTTTAAAATTTTTGTTACAAATAAAAAAAACTTAAAAAAACTTAAAAAAACTTTAAAAATATGCAAACCTTAAATTATAAAACTCTTTTTGCTTTTTTATTTTTTATAATAAATGCCATTTCGGTACTTTCTGCCCAAAATTCAAATGAAAATTTGGATAAATTTCCTCAAAATGTATTCAAAAAATGGCAGGGAAATATGGCTTTGGGAGAACAAGGCAAATTAAAATTATTTGTGGAATTTCTCAACGAAAATTCTGCAAAAATGTCCATTCCACAACAAGGTGCAAAAAATATTGGACTAAAAAATGTGTCATTTAAAGCTCCTGATAGCGTTTTTTTCTCGCTTGGGTCAAGCATTGGCATTGCAGTTTTTAAAGGAAAACACAGCAAAAATCCACAAACACAACAAATGCAAATCGCAGGAAATTTTGAACAAAATGGAACTGTATATGATTTTTTTCTTGAACCTCAAAAAATATTATTACCTACCGAAATCCAAAATCAACCTTTTATAGAACGTGAAGTTTCTTGGGAAAATGAAATTGCCAAAATAAAACTTGCTGGAACATTGGCATTGCCAAAAAAATTACCAAAAAATGGAGAAAAAAATGGTAATAAATATCCTGTTGTAATCCTCGTGAGTGGAAGTGGGGCGCAAATGCGTGATTGTGAAATTAACGATTTTTTAATGTTCAAAATCATATCTGATTATCTCACAGCACAAGGAATCGCAGTTTTGAGGTATGATGAAAGAGGCACAGGCGAATCAAAAGGCAAAAATGTAATGTATTCTACCACAGAGGAACTCGCTCAAGATGTGGAAAGTATTGTTGAATTTTTGAGTAATTATCCTAATATTGATGCAAAAAAAATTGGAATTATTGGACACAGTGAGGGCGGAATGATTGCTCCTATGGTGGCAGAAAAATTGCCTGATTTGGTGCATAATATTGTGCTTGTGGGTGGAACTGCGGTAAATGGTTTTGAGGTACTGCGTGAGCAAAAAGCACTTATAGCACGTGTAAATAAGGTTTCAGAAAAAGAAATCCAAGAAGAAGACCGACTTTTTAAAATAATGTTTGAAGGACTGAATAATCCAGAAAAAGCGAAAAAACTTTTTACAATTATGTATGAAGAAGCCAAAAAAGGCGGTATGAATGACCAAAAAAGTAAAGAATATGCACAAGCATCTATTCAAAATGTATCATTGCCTTGGATAAAATTTTTCTTAAAATATGACCCAGCTCCTACGCTTACAAAAGTAAAATGTCCTGTTTTTGCAATTTTTGGGGAGAAAGATTTGCAGGTTTCACCCAAACAAAATTTGCCTGTGATGAAAAAAGCATTAAAAGATAATAAAAAAACAAAATTTTATACCTTTAAAAATGCTAATCATTTATTCCAATTTTCTAAAACAGGCAATCCACAAGAATACACAACTTTAAAACCTGAATTTCTACCTGATTTTTTACCAAAAATTACAGAATGGCTTTTGAAGAATTATGAATGATGAATTATAAATTATGAATGATGAATAAATAATTATTAAATTTTTTAAACCTTGAACCTTGAACCTTAAACTTTGAACCTTAAACCTTAAACTTTGAACCTTGAACTTTTTTAAACCGTGAAACAGACTGACAACGACCTCAAACGACTTCCAAGATTAACTTCCATTTTGACGCTTTTGCAAACAAAAAAATTGCTTACAGCATCAGAATTGGCAGATAAATTTTTGGTAAGTAGCAGGACAATTTATAGAGATATAAAAGCACTTGAACAAGCTGGCGTACCTATTTTGGTGAGCGAAGGCAAAGGATATTCTATTATGGAAGGATACAGGATTCCGCCCATTATGTTCACAGAAAGCGAAGCAAATGCTTTAATTACCGCAGAACAGCTTATTTTGAAAAATAAAGATACTTCACTCATCAAAGAATATTCGGAAGCTATCAACAAAGTAAAATCTGTTTTGCGAAATAACACCAAAGACAAAGCAAATTTGCTCTCAAATCGCATTGCATTTAGGCAAAATATTGAAAATGAAAAAACAAGTGATTATTTGAGTATTTTGCAAGTCGCACTTACCAATCTTAACCTTGTAAAAATAAAATATCAAGCTGTAAAAAATGAAATAAACCCAAATGATGTAAATACAACAGAAATTACAGAAAGAAAAATTGAGCCTTTTGCCATTTATAGCACACAAGAAAATTGGATTTTGATAGCTTTTTGTAGGTTACGAAATGATTTTAGAGCATTTCGCCTTGATAGAATTCTATATTTGGAAACTTTAAATGAAAAATTTGAATTGCACAATATCACACTTCAAGAATATTTTGAATCTTGTAAAAATAGTTGATTTTTTTTTTAAATTTTTTTTACAAAATTTAAAAAATATTTTTCACCCTTGACACAAGGCTGTCAAAACACCCCTTTATTTTTGCAGAACATTAACTAAAATCATAAAAAATGATAAGATTAAACAACAATTTTGCAAAAATACTGGAATTTACGAGTTTCAAAAAGAAAGAAACCGTTAGTGATGACCAACTTATGAACGCAGTTTTAAATTTTGAAACTGCATTATCCAAACAAAAAGGCATTATTTCTCATTGTTTGGTGCGTAATTTTAAGAATGAATATGCCAATGTTCTTTTTGTGGAAAACAGGGAAGCAATGAACCTTTTGCACGAAAATGTGCCTTCTATGCAAGAAGCAATGGATTTTATGGAATTGATAGAAATGGAAAGCGTGAAAATGGAATTTCACGAAATTTTTAAAAATGATTTTTCTGTTCCTCAAAATTTTGCTTGTGTAAAATGTGGTACTTTCTTTTTGAAAGAAGAAAATACAAGCATTAACTCATTCATTAACGCCTCCAATGACACAGAAAAATATTATCTCAATACATTTGATAATCATTTGGGGCATTTTGTAGGAAATGTTGAAAATAAAAAATTTTCAGAAATTACCATAGGCAAAACCTACGCAAAAACAAAACAGGAATGTTTTGGGTATGCTGAAAATCCACACGCAAAAATATTGCTTGATTTGGCAAATTTAGAAACTTTGGAGGTTGATTTTTGGTATTTGGTGGCTTAAAAAAACATAAATTATAAAAAAATGAATCCTCAAAAAATTGAAAAATTCAGCATAATTGGTATTTCTGTAAGAACAACCAATGAAAATGGACAGGCAAGTATTGATATTCCTGCGTTGTGGCATAGATTTATGACCCAAAAAATCGCAGAACAAATCCCTCAAAAAATGGATAATGCCATTTATTGCATTTATACAGAATACGAAAAAGACCATACAAAGCCTTATACAACGGTTTTGGGGTGCAAAGTCCAAAATTTGGATAATATTCCAGAGGGTTTTATAGGTAAAACTTTTGAAGAAACTACCTACACAAAACGTATTGCAAAAGGTAATCTTTTGAAAGGAATGGTTTTTGAGGAATGGGTAAAAATTTGGAATGATACCAATTTAAACCGCACATTTATCGCTGATATTGAAGTGTATGGTGAAAAATCACAAAAACCTGAAAATGCAGAAGTAGATATTTTTCTATCTATTGAATAAGTCATTTTACACAAAAAAATGCTTTATTTTGTAAATAAAGCATTTTTTTATTTTATGTTGGTGTTGCCAAGCAAAAAAAATGCACGTAAACATTAGAAATTATGAAGGGTATTAGATTTTTATAAAGGTGTTTTGTGCTATTTATTTTTACATTCAAATATTTTTTTAATGCTAAAAAAAGACAGAAATTAAAATTTTAGATAATCCAACAAAAACTATTATCTATTCATTTTCCCTATAAATATATTCGCTTATCAAAAAAACACCTATTACGGTGCTAATATGCCACAAAAAATGTGAACCCATTGCCAAAATATGCGTTACTTTTTTGTCAATTCCCCTAAAAAATAAAGCCAATATAAAAAATAAAACACCAAAAATTAACCAACCAGCATTTTTATAATTTCTGCGATGAAGTATCAAAACCATTGGTAAAAAAAGCATTGTTCCTCTAAGAAAATACCCTAAATTGATATCCAAACCACGATTTAAAGCATAAAAAGAAATCAAATGTAATCCCACAAAACCCAATAATACAACTAAGGCTTTCCAAATATTCCCTAATAATTTTCGCCAAAAATCAACACTCAACCACAACATCAACACCAAAATAGGAGCAACATCTAACGCAAGCCACACAATATTGTTACGAAAAGCGTGAAATAATGTACTTCCTAATCCATTCAAAAATAACAAAGGCAATGATGCAGTAATAACAAAATGTTTTTGATATTTACCTTGTAATCTATACAAATAAAAAATAATGGGCAAAAAGAATGTCAGCGAAGAAATTGCATTGTAAGGCTCAACAATCCAATGATGAGGATTAGTTTCTGCATAAAAACCACCCCCATCAGGCATAAGAAAGATTTGTAATAACATTTTTTAGTAATTATGGATTGTGTAAATGGTAAATGATGAATTGTAAATGGTGAATTGTGAATGGAATAATCTTTATTGTAAATTATTTTTTGTGATTTTTAAATTTTTCATTCAAAATTTAACATTAAAGAAATGGCTGTTCCATTTATCATTCAACATTTATCATTTACCATTGAAAAATGGCTGTTTCATTCACAATTTACCATTTACCATTCAACATTATTTAAAGTTTTATCCCCATTATTAAGATATCATCTATTTGTTCCTCAGTTCCACGCCATTCCATTGTAATTTGATACAATTTTTCTTTTTGTTGTTCAGGGGAAAGTTTATAAATTTCAAAAAGTAAATCTCTGAGTTTTTGGCGTGAAAATTTTTTGTGATTTTCTTTACTAAATTGGTCTTGGTAACCATCACTGCACAAATACACCCACGTATCATTAGGAAGATGCACGTTATGCACTTCATATTCACGATTTTTTTCTTGCACTTTATAAAGCCCTCCTACGGGGTGTTTGCTTCCTTTTAGTTCAAAAAATTGATTATCTGTAACATAATATAAGGAATTTTTAGCCCCTGAAAACTGCAACATACGTGTTTGTTCTTGCCATACACAAAGCACCATATCCATACCATCACGATTAAGATTATCCTGTTGTTGGAGGGTGTAATTGATGTGTTGGTGAAGACTTGCCAAAATTTCACTTGTATCAGTTATTTTGCGAAATTGGACGATTTCATTGAGGCAGTCATTGCCTATCATACTCATAAATGCACCAGGAACACCGTGTCCTGTGCAGTCTGCCACCGAAAATATTTTTTTGTCATCAATGGTATCAAACCAATAAAAATCTCCTGAAACAATATCACGTGGCTGAAAAAACACAAAATTTTCTTTAAAATTTTTTGTAATAAAAGCCAAATCAGGCAACATAGCATCTTGTATGCGTTTGGCATAATTGATACTTTGGATAATGCTATCATTTCGCTTCTCTGCGAGTTCTTTTAATTGATGTGTTTCTTTGTATTGTTTTTCAAGTTCATTATTTTTTTCAGAAATTTCTTTTGTTTTATTTTCTACAATTTGTTCCAATTTAATGCTACGTTGGTGCAAAGTATATAATCGCCAACGCACACCAAGCCAAATAATAGTTGCAACAAGCACAATTAAAAGCGAAATTGCCCACCAAGTTTCCAAAGGGTGTGGTTCTTTTACCAATGTAATGCTATCACCCACATCATTCCAAACACCATCATTATTGCAGCCAATTACCCTAAATTTATAGGTGCCTGCGGGCAAATTGGTATAAATAGCTTCTCTGATACTTCCTGCATCAGTCCAATCATCATCAAAACCTTCCAATTTATATTTAAAACGCACTTTTTCAGACGCTAAAAGGCTCAAAGCACTGTAATCAAATACGTATCTACGTTGGTTGGGTTTTATATAAATTTTTGGTTGGTGAATATCAATAGAAATACCATCTACAAACAGTTGATTGATTTTTATTTCAGGTTTTAAATGATTTATGGGAATGTTTTTTGGGTCAATAACCAACAAACCGCCATTGGTAGGAATCCAAATATTTCCATTTTGGGCAATAATAGAATGTGCAGCACCTGTGCAGTCTTCATTTTTCATACCATCATGGGTATCATAAATTACCCAATGCAGTTTATTATTTGGTTTGCTTCCAGGATTTGCAATATAATCTTCTATTTCTTTTTTAAGGATTTTGATAACGCCTTTGCTATTTGGAATCCAAATTTGTCCATTGTTATCTTCCACAATATCAAAAATTGCATCATTAAAAAGTCCTTCTTTGTTGCCAAGCAAAGTTACATTTTTATCTTTTATAATAACAATACCTTCATTAGTAGCTACCCAAATGGTATTTTGGCTATCAATATGTGTAGAAAAAATCACTTTTTTCTCAAGACCTGTGATAATTTCTATTTTTTCATTGGGTTTAATAATATTGATGCTTGCATCATTTGTCCCAACAATCATATTGCCTTGTGCATCTTCTTTGAGGGACATAATAAAATTAGAACTTAATCCATTTTTTTTATTAAATTTTTTAAGAATTTTACCAAATTTATCCAATTTTATAACCCCTTCACGCCTTGTCCCTACCCAAATATTTCCTTTTTTGTCATCACACATTACCCTTACACCATCATCAGGCAACCCATTTTTTTCATTAAAAAAAAACTCCTGTCCTTGTGGGGTTACTTTGATAAGCCCTCTAAAAGTGCATATCCAAATATTTTGCTCTTGGTCAGTATTGATATTATACACACGCCATTCTGCAAGGGGTGTTTGCGGAATATATTTTGTGATTTTATTATTTTGATTTTGGTCAATGATATTGATAATACCATCATTCATTCCCACCCAAAAAACACCTTTTTTTACCTCACAAATAGACCCAACCGCTAAGGTAGAAAGTCCATCTTGGTAGGTATAATTTGTAAATTTTCCTTCTTTGAGGCGAAATAATCCGTGCCTATAAGTGCCTATCCAAAGACTTCCTTCTTTGTCAAATGCTATGTCATTTACATTGGTTACAGGACGTTCAGGTGATACAGGGAACTGTTCAATTTTTTTGGTAATGGCATTTTTTCTGTAAAGACCATTTGACGTAGCAAACCAATGACTTCCAGAAGCATCTTGCAATATTTTATATACTGCATTGTCTTCAATTTCTTTTATAAAATCAAATTTTTTGGTTTTTTCATTAAAAACCGCACAGCCTTTTGTGGTGCCAGCCCAAATATTGCCAAAAGTATCCAAATAAATTTCTATGCCATTGTCAGAAGGTAATCCATTTTTTTTGTTATAAAGCGTGTATTCTCCATTTTTATCTTGTTTCAAAATACCTTTTCCTTCTGTGCAAAACCAATAATTTCCTAATTTATCTTTTCTAATATTAAATGTAAGGGTGTTGGCGAGGATTTCGTGGTTAATTTTTTGTTGTTCTTGGGTTTCAGGGTTATAAATAAAAAGCCCTTTGTTACGTACAGAAACCCAAATTTTGTTATTTTCTTCTGCAAAAACGCCACCTACAAATTCTTTTTCATATAATTTATATTCCAATTTTCCTTTTTGGTAGGCATACAAACCACTTCCATCAGTTGCAACCCAAAGTGTGCCATTTGGGGCTTCGCTGATGCTGTAAGTTGCATTATTTTGTAGGCTTTTTGTGTTTTTTTTATTAAAATTTGTAAAACGTACCCCTTCAAAATTGGTAAGACCGTCAAAACCTGACAACCACAAAAAACCATCTTGTGTAGTGGTTAATCTGCGTATATTGTTGGAAGGAAGCCCTTTTTCAGAAGTCCAATGTTCTAATATATATTGTGTAAGTTGTTTTTTGGGGTCAATATAACGCAAATCTTGTTGAGCAAAAATATGAGTTTTTGCTAAAAAAAATACAATCATCAAAAGCAAAAAATGCTTGAATTTTGTGCAGAAATATCTATTTTTTGCGTGCATAAAAAATTATTTTCAAAAATAGAAAGTCTAAGCTGGGATAAATAAATTTAAAAATGATATATTTTTTTTGTAGAATTTTTTACAGAATTACGTATTTTTCAAAAATTTGATTTCAAAATTTATGCAAAAATAAAAAAAACCTACTAATTTCAAAATTATTTTCAATAAAAATTTATTTTTTGAAATACTTAAAAAATTTATTTTTAATATCTAAATAAAAATCTTCTTTATTTAATTTATTATTTCTTTACCTTTCACCTTTCACCTTTCACCTTTCACCTTTCACCTTTCACCTTTCACCTTTCACCTTTCACCTGACACCTTTCTCCTGACACCTTTCTCCCTACTCATACAACAAATATTTCTTCCGCATAATTTTATATTTTTCCAGCTCTTTTTCCCACGATTTTTTGATTTGTTTTTCTGAAAAACCCTTTACAATCTGCGTTCTCAACAAAGTATCACCTACTAAGGTATCAAAAAATTTATTAAAAAATATTTTTTTGTCTTTTTGAGGACATTTTTTATAAAATTCTAAAAGATATTCCAACGAAAAAGGGATTTTAAAATAACGATTTTTATTCATTGGCTTAATTCTGGGGTCTTTATCCATTTTATCTATTAAAAAATTATTGCTAATATTTATCCCAAAACAGGTTTTTCCTTTGTGCATTGGGTTTTTTGCCCCAAATTTTTCAATAGGCATAAAACTAATTTTATATTCGCCTTTTACCTCTTTTCCCCACTCAAAAGGCACACCAATCACCTCAAAAGGCGTATCTGTGCCACGCCCTACGCTTACATTTGTCCCCTCAAAAAAGCACAACGAAGGATATAACATTATTACAAGTTGATTAGGAAGATTAGGCGAAGGACGAACAGGTAACACATATTGCGATTGATGTGTATAATTTTCGTTTTTAATTACTTGTAAATTACAAATAAGATTTTTCCCAAGCCATTTTTCGCCATTTATCATTTGGGCAAGCTCACCTACAGTTAATCCGTGAATAATCGGAATAGGGTGCAGTGCCACAAAAGAACTTTTTTTGCGAATATTGCCCATAATCTCGTCCCCGCGAGGATTAGGTCGGTCAAGGACAAGAAGATTTTTGTTATTTTCAGCACAGGCTTCCATTATGTAATGTAGCGTACTTATATACGTGTAAAATCTTGCTCCCACGTCTTGAATATCAAAAATGACCAAATCCACATCTTCAAGCTGTTTTTTGGTTGGTTTTTTTTGTTTTCCATAAAGCGAAATAAGCGGAATTTTCGTTTTTTGGTCTATGGTATTAGCAACTTTTTCGCCTGCATCAGCTTCGCCCCTAAAACCGTGTTCAGGCACAAATATTTTTATAATATCAACGCTATAACTAAGTAACGTATCAACAAGATGCGTTTTTCCTACCAAAGCGGTGTGATTAACCACAAGGGCAATTTTTTTATTTTTTAATAAAGGGAGATATTTTTCTAGATTTTCTGCACCAACGACAACCCCACCCAAACCAAGCCCCCTGCCCCCAAAGGGGGAACTCCCAGAGGGGAGGGCTTTTAAACTTCCCCCTCCCCCTTGTTTGGTGTCCTCATCAAACAAATTATTTTTAACTAAAATTACATTATTTTTTTCAGCATAAAAAGTATTTATTTTTTCATTTTTTAAAAAAATATTTGTAAAATTATTAAAAAATAAAAATAAAATTATTAAAAAAGTAGAAAATAAAAATAAGTATAAATAAAATTTTTTAGTAAAAAATTGCATACAGAAAAATAAAAAATGAATAAAAATAATTTAAAAAGAAAATTTTGCAAAAAATGTGCTTAATTTGGGAAAATATTTGTGAAAATTTAAAATGAAAAGTTAGTAAAACGTTTGGACGGTTTGAAACCCTCCAAGCGTTGAACCAAAGATTAAATAAAAAATATTATCATTAAAATCATTTTTGGCACAAATTTATTAGTATTTAAAATTTAAAAGAAGAAAAATATAAAAAATTCCCCCTTTGGGGGTTAGGGGGCTTTCAAATTATAAAGTATGTTCAAATTTACATTTAATAGCATCAAAACAAGGGTACGCTTGTTTTTTATTGTCAATATTGGATTGGTTATTTTTAACTATTTCTATGTAAATTATTATGACCAAAAATCACAATTAGACCAGGCAAAAGTAGAGGTTTCACGTGAAAATGAAAAAACGATTGAGAAAATTTCCCTCACCACGCAACTTGTGTATGGTGGCGAGGCTGAACTCAAACGCAAATTAAGCATTTATACAAAGGCATACCAAACCAACCTGGACGCACTCAAAAGTGGTGGTGATGCAGCAATTGGTGGCGAAAGCGTAACTTTGCAAAGCTCTGAAATAGGTCAAAGGGAAATCAAATCCTTAGAATTTGCGTGGGCTGAACTCAATGCAAATATTAAAATTATTATTGATAAAAAATTAAAAATTGATAGCTTGGTTTCTACCAGCAAAGCGGATTCTATCGCAAGGGCAAAAGATAGAATTGAAAAAGAACTCAAAGAAAAGAAAGAACAAAAAGAAGACCCTAAGAAAGACCCTAAAAAAGATAAAGAAAAGGACAAAGAACTTAAAGAAAAAGATAAAAAAGAAAGAGAACTCAAAGACGCTGACGAAGCAAACGAATCTTTGCAACTTTATCAAGAAACGAACCCAGAAATCCAAAAAGCATATTTTTCTGCCCAAAGTGCCTTAGATGAGGTTCTTACTAAAAATAAAGAACTTACATCTGTTTTTAAAACCAATTACGAAGAAACTAACCAATTCCTCGCTTCGGTGATTTTTATTACCTTTATGTTGAACTTGTTGGTGCTTTTGGTAGGTACTTTTGTCATTGGTACGTATTTTATTACGCCTTTGAAAAAAATATCTGAAAGTGCGGAAAAAGTAGCAAATGGTGATGTCAATATTAACACAGATTACAGACGTAAAGATGAAATTGGGGAGGTGTCAGGTAGTCTTAGTTTGATTGTGAATAGTTTTAAACAATACGCAGATTTTGCCCAAAATATCGGTCAAGGTAAATTTGATACACCTTTTACACTCAAAAGCGAACAAGATGCTTTGGGAACTGCCCTACAAGCAATGCGTGAAAACTTAAGACGTATTGATGACGAAGATAATAAACGCAACTGGTCAAATGAAGGTTTTACGTTATTTGCAGGTATTTTGAGAAATAACGAACAAAATTTTGAGGAATTTTCATATCAAATTATTTCAAATTTGGTGAAATATTTGGAGGCAAATCAAGGCGGAATTTTTCTTTTGATAAAAGAAAATGAAGAAGAATATTTGGAATTAAAAGCATCTTTTGCTTACAATAAAAGAAAATACGAGGAGAAAAAAGTAGCAGTTGGACAAGGACTTTTGGGGCAAGCAATTTTAGAAAGAGATATTATTTATCTAAAAGATGTGCCACAAGAATACCTACATATTACATCAGGTTTGGGCAAAGCAACGCCAAAATGCCTTTTGATTGCTCCTTTGCAAACAAATGATGAAGTATTTGGTGCGGTAGAAATTGCATCATTCCAAGATATGGAAGAACATCAAATAAAATTCATTGAACGATTAAGCGAAAATATTGCATCTTCTATCGCAAGCGTGAGAAATAACGAAAACAACAAAAAACTCCTTGATGAAGCCAAATTCTCACAAGAACAAATGTTTGCACAAGAAGAACAACGCAGACAAAATATGGAAGAACTCGCTGCAACGCAGGAAATTATGGAAAAAGACCGCAGACAATTACAAGAATACAAAGAAAATTTGGAGCGTGAGGTAGAAAGTCGTACCGCAATGATAAGAGACCAAGAAAAAGTATTAGAAAATACACTTTCACAATTACAGGGTATTATTGACAGTTCAAGGGCTGGTATTGTGGCGTTAAATCGTAATTTTGAGGTGGTTGCAGCAAATAGACAGGTGCGTGAATTGGTGCGTACTATCAGAAATGCAGAATTTTCTTTGGGTGATTATTGGCTTAATACTTTCCAAGACGAAGAAAAACGCAATCGTGCAAAAGTATTGTGGGAAAGGGCTTTTTCTGGGGTGCATTTTAGCCAAGAAGATAGTTATGTGGTGGAAAATCAAGTACGCAGATGGTACGAATTTTCTTACAGCCCAATTTTTAATGAAAATAAAGAAATTATGGGTGCCTCTATGTTTGTAAGGGATATTACAGACCGCAAACGTGAGCTAAAACACATAGAATTAAACGCTCATATCTTGGATAATTCAAGCAATGAGGTATATGTTTTTGATGCAAATACCTTCAAATATACGATTGTCAATGAAAAAGCACGCCAAAATCTCGGTTATACGATTGAAGAATTGCACAAACTTACACCTTATGAAATAGAACCACTTTATACAAGGGAATCTTTTGCTGAACGCATAAAACCACTCCAAAAAGGCGAAATGAACTTTTTGATTTTGGAAACAACGCATTATCGCAAAGATGGTTCTTCTTACAACGTAGAACTTAATTTGCAATATTTTGAAGATGAAGAAACACCACTTTTCGCAGCGATTGCACAAGACATTACCCAAAGAAAACAAAACGAAAAACAATTAAATGATGCGATAAGCAGGTTTGACCTTGCGACACAAGCCACAAAAGACGGTCTTTGGGAAATGAATGTAATGCCTAACGACCCTGTAAATCCTGATAATCCTGTATGGTTTTCGCCACGTTTTAGTGAGTTATTAGGTTTTGATGAAGATGACTTTTTGGGCAAATTGGATAGTTGGGCATCACGTTTGCACCCAGAGGATAGGGAAAAAGTTTTGCGTAATTTGTATAATCACATCACCGACAAAACAGGTGAAACACCTTTTGAGGTAGAATTTCGCATTGCAAATCGCTTACAAGAGTTTCTTTGGTTTTCTGCAACTGCTGAAACACAGCGAGATATTGATGGCGTTCCTGTCAAAATTGCTGGTAGTATTCGTAACATCAACAGGCGTAAAAAAGCAGAGGAAGAACTTTTGGAGCAAAATGCGGTAGTAAGTGCGATTTTTAATGCGTCCAATAACAGCATTATTTCAGTGGATACAGAAGGCAAAATATTATCTGCAAATCCTGCAACTTATAATATGTTTGGGTATCATTATCCTGATTTGGTTGGGAAAAGTTTGTATAAATTATTAACCAATAAACAACTTGAAGTACAACATTTGGTAGATACGACCACACAAGCACACGGTGTAAAATCTGATAATACAACTTTTGAGATGGAAATGTCAGTTTCTGAATCAAATGTAAATACACGAAAAGTGTATGCGATTATTATTAGATATGTGAAAAGTTAAGGTTTTTTGATTAAAAAATGATTATCTAACCATTTTTGTGGGTAAGAAACCTATAAGGTTTTTAAAACCTTTGTTACTGTAAAAGTTTCGTTGCAAAAATATTGATTTTTACTTGTTTTTTCTCCGTTGTCGGTGTTTAGAAAAATGTAAGCACAAAAGTAAAAAATAATTTCCCAAAGCTAAATACATTTTTCGTCACCGACAACTCTGTAAGCAAGTCCTGTCTGTGTGTCTGTGCGTTGTTGGTGACGAAAAATGCTTTTATACTTGTAATAATACTATCTTTTGTGTTTTTTTGAGTAGTAGATATATAATTGCATTGTGCTTGCATTTTTCTAAACACGTAACAACGGTGCAGTTTTTTTCGCTTGGGAACACCGACAAAGGTGAAAAAATTCTTCTGTGCAGTAAATTTCTTCTACCAAAACATCACTTTCTAAGGTTTCTATCAATATTTTTTTACCTTCTACCACAAAAAATTGTGCTTCTTGTCTATTTTTTTTATTTTGAAGTGTTTGAAGATATTTAATTTTATTGCGAGAAAGCATAATGGAATTAGGAATTAGAAATTTATAGTGATTTTTATTTAATTATCCAAATTTTATTTTAATTATTTAATTATGTAAAAAACAAAAAACAGATTTAATTTATATAAATATTTATTTACAAATCAAAATCCACAATGAGTGGAACGTGGTCGCTGTATTTTGTCCAATGTTCAAAATCTCCTATTTCAACTGAATTTATTTTTTCCAATAAATTTTTTGATGCAAAACAATAATCCAAATGATAAGGCTTATTTTGGTGTCTGTAAAGATAAAAAGTTGGGTCTTTTTCCAAACCTTGTTTTTGGTTGTGATGTGTGTGATAAGTGCTAAAAATGCCTTTATCTTCCAAAAATTTTACAATATTTGAATGGTTATTTTCTTGGTTTTTTTTATCCCAAATAGCATTACTGTTAAAATCACCAACAAGAATTGTATTGGTGTCCAAAAGCGAATTTTCGTAATAATGAATTGCTTTCCAAACTTGTTCTACATATTGTCCATTTGGGTCAGTTGGATTATTCGCCCAAATTGCAAATAAATTTATTTCAATGAGATGATTTGTTGCCAAAATTGGAATAACCATCTGGAAATCTTGGTTGTGATTATCAAATACTTTAAAACGAAAATCACCATAAGAAAATATTGCAAGACCCTTGTTTAGACCTCTGTGTTGGTTTTTACCAAACCACAAAATATCAGTTGGCTGTGGCGTATAAAGCGAAAATAATAATTTATCAGGATTTTCACATTCTGGCACAACTAAAATATCAGGCTTATCATCTAAAATAAAATCTGCTTTTTTCCTGAAAGCCATGTTACAATTCCATGTAATTATTTTCATTGAAAAGGATTATTTTTTATAAAATGGCTATTTCATTTACAATTCACAATTCACAATTTACCATTCACCATTAAAATTGGCTGTTTCATTTACAATTCACAATTTACCATTAGAAATTTATCTATTATAAATCTTCCAACTTTTCTCATAATACTGTACCAATTTTTGTGTGTTGAGTGTATTGATTTCAGTGGGAATTTCTTTCAAATCTTCATCAAAACGAAATAAAGTAGGTATGATTTCTTTATTAAGATATTTGAATGAAGCCTGTTTTTGGTCTTTTGGAAACAGACGATTTTGTATTTTTTCTAAGGCAAGTTCTTTGTCCATTTTGTAAGGCAACGCCATATTAAAACCCCATTGTCCAAACGAAGGTACGTGAACAGTATAAGGCAACAACGTAGGAAAAACCTCTCTCAAAGTATTGGTAATGCACCAAAAAGCCTTTTTTGTAAAAAATGGCGAAGCAGATTGTGTAACCATTGCACCGTCAGGCGTAAGTCGCTTACGCACCAATCCATAAAATTCTTTGCTGTATAATTTCCCTAAACTTACTTCTGAAGGGTCAGGCAAATCAATAATGATTAAATCGTATATTTTTGAATTATTTTCTAAGTATTTATAAGCGTCTTGGTGAAATATTTTTACCATTTTTTGGTTTAAAGCACCTTCATTTAATTGCAATAATGCAGGGTGTTTTTGGGCTAAATCAGTCATCATTTTATCCAAATCCACCAAATCAATGCTTTTTATGCTGGGATATTTTAATAATTCTCTCACCGCAAGCCCATCACCTGCTCCCAAAAACAAAATATTTTCAGGATTACGCACCAAAGCCAAAGGCAAATGCACCAAAGGCTCGTGATAACGGTGTTCGTCTTGTGAAGAAAATTGAAGATTTCCATTGAGATAAAGGCGTAAATCATTGTCATCTTTTGTAACAATAATACGCTGATAAGGTGATTGTTTTGCCAAAATAACATCATCATTATACAAAAATTCTTCCATAAAATCCTGTATAATAAATGAAAAACCAAATCCAAACACATAAATAACAGCACAAATTATGCCTACCCACATTCCCCTCTGCCAACGATAAAGACTTTCTCTAAATATCCATAAATTGAATAAACCAACCCACAAATTAAGCAAACCAATAAAAAACGCAGTTCTCATCAAACCCAAATAAGGCACTAATATCAAAGGAAACACTACCGAAGCCACCAAAGCACCCAAATAATCATAAGCCAACACCTGTGCAAGTGTATCAGCAAGTTTGAAATGTGGTTGGACAATGCGGGTTAAAAGCGGAATTTCTATGCCTACCAATGCACCAATAATCATTATCATTGAAAAAGCCAACAGATAATAATTTTGTGTAAAAGCATAACCACCATACAAAATAATGCCTGATGCACCTCCAATAATACCCAAAGCCAATTCTATTTGGATAAAACGCCAAAGTAAATCTTCTTCTTTGACCCAACGTGAAAGATAAGCCCCCAAACCCATTGCAGAGAGAAAAAAACCTATCGTAAGCGAGAAATGCAGTATGCTACTTCCCAAAAAATAGGAAGACATACTGCTAATAAGCAATTCATACAAGATACCACAACCTGCTATGATAAAAACAGATATAAAAAGTATTGGAATTGCATTTTTATTTTCTGAAAAGTCTTTTAATTGATTATCCACCTATAACTTGTGCAATAATGATACAAACCCCTAAAATCAATGAACCTACCACAACAGCAAGTGCAACATTATTTTCTTTGGCAATTTGTTGTGAAATATCGCCTGGTGTTATCCAATCAATAATTTTATAGGCTAATATTGCCATAGCAAGCCCAATTACTGAATAAATAAGTGATTGGGTAATGCCATCTTGCAAGGATACATTTAGGAGTGTGGTTAGTATGGTGTTGAGCATAGTTTTTTATGTTTTTTAATGTTTTAGTTTTTATATTTACAAGTGTGTATATGCACAAAAGTATGTATAATTTCTTTTAAAATGAAAAAAAGAACACGGATTTTACAGATTAACACATATTTTCACAGATTTTTTATAAAACTAAAAATATAAATTTTTTATAAATCTGGATTTAAATGATTTTTTCTGTCATTTGTGAATATTAGACGCTTAAATTCTGCGTTTTTCCCAAAATTTAACAATAAGCCTATTTCTATATTTGTAGCCCTTAAATAATTAATCAGTTGGAGTTGGTTTTCATAAACTAAAACTTCACTTGCTTTCAATTCTACAATAATCTCATTATTTACAAATAAATCAGCATAATATTCACCAACAACAACACCTTTGTAAAAGACTTTAATTTGTTTTTGAGCATCTACTTGAAAGCCTCTTGCTTTTAATTCTAAATACATAGCATTTTGATAAATTTTTTCTAAAAAACCATACCCCAATTCATTATAAACCTCAAAATATATTTTTATAATAGCATCTGTGGTTTCTTTGTGTAATAAATTTTTCATAATACTTGTGAAAAAATTATAGTAAAAAAAATATAAAAATTTGCACCTTAAAACCCCACAAGAATTTTATAAAAAATCCGTGAAAATCTGTGCCTATCCGTAAAATCCGTGTTCCAAAGAATCCACAAGAATTTTATAAAAAATCCGTGAAAATCTGTGCCTATCCGTAAAATCCGTGTTCCAAAAGAATCCACAAGAATTTTATAAAAAATCCGTGAAAATCTGTGCCTATCCGTAAAATCCGTGTTCCAAAGAATCCACAAGAATTTTATAAAAAATCTATTTTACATCTTGAAAAAACACACAATCTTTAAACTCTGGATCCACATTGATATAAAGCTGTTCTTTGGTTTTGATAAACCAATCATTCATAGCTTTATTTTTTTTATCCATTAAGGTATAATTATACACTTTTTGGTAATCCTCTTTTAGGTTAAGGTCGTGAGGAGGTATATTTGATTTTAACAAAAGAATCCTTACGCCCATTTTACCAGTATTATCTCTATAAGGTTTTGGTGTAGATATTTTGCCTACTTCCATTTCGCTTACCACCAAATACACAAAAGAATCTATTTCATCATCTAAGTTTTTGCTTGAACCATTATCAGATAAAATTACTCCTCCTGAAGGAGCAGTGGATTTGTCGTGGGAATATTCTTTTGCAGCTTTTTCAAATTTGATGCTGTCCAACATAATTTTATTACGCAAACTATCCAAAAATTTAGTTTCATTTTCTAAATCAAGTTCTGTTGCGTTGGGTTTTATCAAAATATGTGAAGAAAGAAATTCGTTACCACGTCTTTCGTGGAGTTTTATTAAGTGAAACCCAAATTCAGATTCTACTGCTTCAGAAAGTTCGTTAGGCTTTAATTTAAAAATTGTTGCTTCAAATTGTGGTACAAGCGAGCCACGTTGTTGCCAACCAAGACTTCCACCTTGCGCACCTGAAACGTGGTCTTCAGAATTTTTCTTAGCAATTTCTTCAAAATCACCCCCTTCTACAAGAAGTTTTTTTAAGCTATCAATTTTTGCTTTTGCGATAAGTTTTTGGCTTTTATTTGGAGCAGGAAAACGTACTATTTGGCTTACCTCAAATTCACGTTTTACATTTCTTTCTTTGAGGTCTTTTGGCATTTCTTGAAAAAACTTTTTGACTTCTTTTGGTGTTACTTTTACGTCTTTGCTGATTTCGCCTTCCATTTTTTGAGAAACCATTTGTTCTCTGATGGATTCACGCATTTCATTTTTGAGGTCGCCAATGGTTTTATTATAAAGTTTTTCAACTTTGGAAGCATCACCACCACAACATTGTTGTAAAAGCATCGCAAAACGTCTGTCCATTTGGTTATTTACGGTTTTTTCTTCCACATTTACAGAGTCAATTTCTGCTTTTGCAAGCATAATTTTCTGCACCAAAAGTCCCTCTAATACTTTACAGCGTGTTTCTTGGTCTATTTTTTTGATTTGTCCATCATAATACATATTTACCAAACGAGCATCTAATTCAGATTTCAGGATAATGTTATTATCAACTGTGGCAATTATTTTATCTGCAACTTCTTTGTTTTGTTGTGCAAATAATGCGTTTTTAGCCAAAAAACAAAATATTATAAATGAATAAAGAAAGTATTTCATGTTGTTTTTATTAAGAATTTTCTTTTTTTGTTTTCAAAAAAAATCTTGCAAAGATACAAAAAAGTTTAAAAGTTCAAAGTTCAAAGTTTAAGGTTTAATAAAAATCCTGCTAATCCTTTAATCCTGAAAACCCTGCTTCAGACTTTGGCTGTACCATTTACCATTTACCATTCACCATTCACCATTTATAAGCAATTCTCAAATCCAAAAAATTCGCAACTTGTTGGTGGGCTTTTAGCATAAAACCAAAGCCAATTTTTTGTTTTGGAAAATACATCACGCCCCAACGATGATAAAAATTAGAAAAATAAGGATTATTTTGGTACAAATAAACCCCAAATTGTTGTGAAAATCTAAACTTTCCTAACAAAAATTGATGTCCTGCCATCATTCCCACACGCCAAGCACTGCCTTCTACGCCTTCGTATTGCATACGTTTGTCCATTGCACCATCATAATAT
Source organism: Cytophagales bacterium (assembly GCA_013297825.1). Lineage (GTDB taxonomy): Bacteria > Bacteroidota > Bacteroidia > Cytophagales > Microscillaceae > JAAFIN01. Next base: position 14,256 of record JAAFIN010000020.1, on the reverse strand, counting down.
GCCTCCAAACCAATTCCCAAAGCACTTAATTTGCTGACTTGTTTATAAAATTGCCCTGAAATACCCAGCATAAATTGACGTTCTTTGTCGCCAACTCTTGCAGGACGATTTGACCCAAAAACGTGAATTTCTGTTTGGATTGGTTGATTTTTTTCAAAAGGCTTTCGTTCTCTTTTGGGAATTTGAACAGGATTAGGCGTATAAATCACATTTAAAGAGGTTGTAACCCAATTTATGCCTTTGTTAGGTTCTTTCATACCGCCATTTGAAATGTGTTGATAATGTGCTTGCAATCCAACCGCCCAATATTGCGAAATTTTTACATTAAAACCGCCTCCAACCGCCAAATAAGCACTTATTGGAAGGCTATAAGATTGATTGTTAGGATTTTTGGTTTCATTATAAGGGTTTGTAAGGTACGCAATGCCCATTGTGCCACGCAATCCAAGTTGAAAATATCTACCAATATTAAAATTTGGCTCTAAAAAATACCCAATTTTAAGGCTTTGTCCTAATACTGCATTGTCATAATGTGTATAATTGAGTGAAAAACCTGTTTTTGGATAACAATTACAATTTTCCCACGTTTTTTGACTAATTTTTTGCCAAATGGCATCTGCTTGAAAAGCAAAAGGATTAGAGCCTGCAGTATTTTCTACTGACTGCGAATGTGCAAATATACTTCCATAATGCGTTTGTGTGCCAATACTAAAAATTTTATTAGGAATTTTTTGTGTAATAGTATCCTGAGAAAAAATTTTATTTGGAAAAAATAAAAAACACATTAAAAAACAAACAAAAAACCAATTTAAAATTTGCATAAAAAAATAAAAAATACATACAAATAAGCACAAAATATTTTTTATAAAACAAGAAAAAAAACACTTTTGTTTAATAACAAAAATACAAACTAACTATTGGTTATTTTTTATATAAAAAAAACAGTATTTGGTTTTGTGCCAAATACTGAAATTTAATTTTTAAAATTGTTATAAAAACTATAAATCTTGTGCAATCACTATGATTCTGTCGCCTTCTACAAATTTTACTTTGTTGTGTTTTTGAGGATTGAGGACAATACCATAATTTTTTTCAGGATTATCTGCATATTCTCGTATGCGATAACCAACTGCGACTTCTTCCCTTTGGATTGCAGCTTGTGTAACAGTATAAAAATTAACATCTTGGTTAAGATTTACATAAATTTCAGCAGGTTTTAGGTAAAACTCAGCACCTTGTGAATCAAATAATTCTTCAAAAACAACTTTTAATTCTCTATTTTCTGATAATTGGGCAATGATAAGACTTATGATATGGTCGCTTATAATAAAATCATCAGGTTTTGCAACTTCAGCCAAAGTACGATTTTTGAGGTCAAGCATTTCACTTACAATCGTAAAAGTGCATTTGCGTTGGGCTTTCAAATCTCTTAGGTGCATTAAGCAAACCAGTGTAATTGCGTCAGCTTCCTGCACAGGCATTGTATCTGAATAACTCAAAATCATAATATTGCTTAATTCAATTAGAGGTAACTGTCCCAGAATTTTTCTATTGCTTACATCACCTTCTTTAAAAGAAACCTGCACGTTGCGAATAGGCATAATAAGTTCCAAATCTTTTTCTACTTGGGTAATATCATTGCTCAAAATCAATATTTTAGAACCCTGTACTACATAATTTCCTATTTGCTGGACGATTGTAGCACCTTCTGCATTCCAACCCAATATTAGTATAAATTTTTCATTTTTAACAATTTGTATATTTTCTTCTGTAATTCTTTCTATTTCTATGGGGCGAGGATTGATGAGGTCAGGCTCAGGAAGATTGTCATCATCTTCTGCCAAAATAATCAATTTATCTCCATCATTTATTTTGGTTTTGGCTTTTGGATTAAGCATTACAAGACCTGTTTTACGTTGAAGACCTATCACAGTGATATTCTCAAAAGCAAAAAGTGCATCATAAAAAGTTAATCCTGTGAATTTTTTGGCAGTATGAAAATAAATATCTACATTATCAAAATCCAATAAAACATTATACACCGCACTTAATCCTGCTTGCAAACACGTTTGTACTGCAATGCGTGCAATAACTTCGTTGGAAATTACAAGTGTAAGTTCATCACCACCTATGATATTCGCAATTTCTTTGTTGTTTTCGGTTTGAAGTTCCGCAACAATATTATAAAGATTTTCGTCTGTTTTTGGTCTGCGTTTTGGGTGGTTGGTAATGGCAAGAATGGTTTTTACGTTTTGGGTATCAGAAAGGTTATCATCAGGCGAAACCACAATCACCGCTTTTGCTTCTTGCAAATTCACAATATCCAAATCGTCCAAATCAATGGGATTTCCTGTTCTACATACAACTCTTAGCCCTTGTCTGTCGCCAATTTTTTGTTTTATTTCGTCTTGCATTTCAATTTTATCTTTATTAGCCAAAATCACAATACAAGACCTTTTTTGATTGGCATTTGCTTTGATAAGTTCGTGAATAATAGGAAATATTTTAGATGACCAACCTAATATTACGGTGTGATTTTCTTCCAAAACAATAGAACGCCCTTTTCGCAATTTGCCCAAAATAATATTAACACGTGTGGTTATCAACGCCACAAGTGTTCCCATTGTAAAAATACCAAAAAATGTAGGTGTAAGCATTAGAAGCCTAAAAGACCAATTTTTTTTGTCTGTAATTGTACCTTGGTCTATGACGTGCATAAACACCTGCCAATATGCTTCCAAATAACTCATTTGTTCTTTGGGGTCTTCTTGCACATAAAAAAACACGCCTATTGTGGTAATAATAAACGTAAGTGTAAGTGCAAAAAGTGCCAATATTATCACAAGAGGCATAAGTCCTCCTGTCATAAGATTGTCAAATTCGTATTGAAATCTTCTTAATAATTTTTGGTATTGTTTTTTGGAGAGCATAATTTTTTTAATGTTGAATTGTAAATGGTAAATGGTGAATGAAACAGCCTTTTTTAATGTTGAATTGTGAATGTTAAATTGTAAATGAAACATTTTTTTTAATGGTAAATTGTGAATGTTAAATTATAAATGAAATAATTAAGGAATGATAATTAAATAACTTACTCTTTTGCTTCCCCACGTTTCACGTGGGGTTACCATTGTTAAACCCTTTCAGGGTTTTTATAAGATGAATTTATTTTATTTCTTTTCCTAATGGTAAATTTTCATTCACCATTTACCATTCAATTTACCATTTACCATTCACCATTTACCATTCACCATTTAATAATTAATTTCTTGGAAGAAGCACTTTTCTTGAAAGTTTGAATTTTCCATTTGGTTCAATACCAATGAGTTTTACGGTGATTTCTTCACCAACTTCAAGTATTTTAGAAAGGTCTTCCACACGTTCCCATTTTACCTCACTGATAGGAAGAAGTCCATCTTTACCAGGCATAAATTCCACAAAAGCACCAAAAGCGTGAATACCTTTGACTTTTCCCTCATACACTTTGTTAATTTCTGGAACTGCTACAATGCCTCTAATGCGTTTGGTTGCCATTTGCATACTTTCTTTATTTACCGCAAATACACTCACATAACCTGCTCCATCTCTTTCTTCAATATTAACCGTTGCACCTGTGGTTTTTTGAATGTCTTGGACAACTTTTCCACCAGGACCTATTACTGCACCAATCATTTCCTGCGGAATTTTAATAATTTCAGCTCTTGGAACTTGTGGTTTATAATCTGAATTTGGTTGTGCAATGGCATCAGTTATTTTTTTCAAAATATGAAGTCTGCCCTCTTTTGCTTGTTGTAAGGCTTGTTTTAATACCTCAAAAGAAAGTCCATCTACTTTGATGTCCATTTGGCAAGCAGTAATTCCTTTGGTTGTGCCTGTAACTTTAAAATCCATATCGCCCAAATGGTCTTCATCACCCAAAATGTCAGACAATACCGCATATTCACCTGTTTCGCTGTCAGAAATTAACCCCATTGCAATACCAGCAACAGGAGCTTTGATATTTACACCTGCGTCCATAAGTGCCAACGTTCCAGCACAAACAGTCGCCATAGAAGATGAGCCATTAGATTCCAAAATATCAGAAACAATACGTGTAACGTAAGGATATTCTTCACCGTGAGGCGGAATCATATTTTTTAATGCCCTAAATGCAAGATTTCCGTGTCCTATTTCTCTGCGACCTGGCGCTCTGTTGGGACGTGCTTCACCTGTGGAGAAAGAAGGGAAATTGTAATGCAACATAAAACGATTATATCCCTCAATCATTGCTCCATCAATGAGTTGCTCGTCCAATTTTGTGCCAAGCGTAACAGTAGTAAGTGATTGGGTTTCGCCCCTTGTAAAAATTGCAGAACCGTGTGTAGAAGGCAAATAACCAACTTCGCAGGTAATTTGGCGAATTTCGTTGTACGCTCTGCCATCAAGGCGTTTTTTGGATTTTAAGGTAAAATCACGACAGGCTTTTTTCTTTGTTTTTCCAAAATATCTTTCAAAAACGTAATTATCCATTTTAAAAGCGTCAATTTTGAAATCTTCGCTTTTTTCGGTTGCTTCAGCTTTTAATTTTTCAACAAATTCGGTTTTAATTTTTTTAAAGCCTTCACTTCTGATATGTTTGTTATCACTTGCAAGCGAAGCGTGTGCATAAAGCAATGGATAAACTTCTTCTTTAATTCTTTTTTCTAAGGTTTCGTCTTGATTTTCGTGGTTATAAGTGCGTTTTTCGGTTTTTCCAACTGCTTCTGCAAGTTCTTTTTGGAGTGTGCAATGGGTTTTGATAACTTCGTGTGCTTGTCTGATAGCTTCTATCATATCCTCCTCGCTTACTTCGTGTAATTCGCCTTCCACCATTAGAATATTGCTATAACTTGCACCTACCATTAGGTCAATATCACTGTTTTGCATTTGCGAAAATGTAGGATTGATAATCCATTTTCCTGCTACACGCCCAACACGCACCTCTGAAATGTAATCTTCAATCGGAATATCTGAAACCGCAATCGCACAAGATGCTGCAAATGCTGCAAGTGCGTCAGGTTGTGTATCTGCATCAGCAGAAATTAAATGAATGTTGATTTGGGTTTCGGAATGATAATCAGAATAAAACAAAGGACGTAAAGCTCTATCTACAAGCCTACTTATAAGCACTTCATAATCAGAAAGTTTGCTTTCACGTCTTCCAAAACTGCCTGGTATTCGTCCCACAGCACCAAATTTTTCTTGATAATCCACAGACAAAGGCATAAAATCAACACCGTCTTTTGCATCAGGAACTGAAACCACCGTAGCAAGGAGCATTGTGTCGCCCATTTTGAGTACAACTGCACCGTCAGCTTGACGTGCGAGTTTGCCTGTTTCTATCTCAATCACACGACCATCGGGAAGTGCGATACTTTTTTTTGTAATATTAAACATATATTTTTTGGTAAATTTGCCCAAAAATACGATTTTTTTTTTAATAATAAAGGGAAAGTATCATAAAAATCAGGTTGTCTGACAATTTTTGTGTGGTTAAGAAACCTATAAAGTTTTTAAAACCTTATAGGTTTGATTATCGAAGGAATAAGATTAAACTTTTTTAAACTTTGAACCTTAAACCTTAAACTCCCCTACATATTCAACCAATACGTCATTTTTAGCACCAAAGAACGATTTTTTACCCCAAAATTTTCTGCGTAATAATTATCACTATACACCAAAAATATATCAGAAACAGGACGAAAACGCCATTGAACACGTACATTGAGATTCGTATTGTCTATTTGTTTGTTGTATTGTGCAAATGCAGTCAAAAACAAACTTCTTGTAAATGTAATATCTGCTCTTGGACTTATCAAAATCAAATCTCTGCTATTATAAGGCTCTGGAAAACGTAATTGGTTGTAATTCAAATCCAAAGAAAATAACGCATAAGGTTGCAAACGATAACCCAAATTAAGCGTAATATTGTCATTTCGTCCATTAAAAAATTCCCCAAAACTTGTGGTAATGCCATACGTAAATTTTTTGCGTACATTGCTCGCAAAATACGCACTTATTACAGTTGTTGTATATTCACTTCCTTCTGGTAATTTTTCGCCCCCTGTGTTGGTTGGGTCAAAAGCAGAAAACAAATAAGTGTATTGATTGCTCACCCAAACTCCTGCAAATGCTGAATTATTGAAGTTAATCGTATGCCCAAATTCCGAAAATCTATCTGTAAGTTTTCCTTCTGTATTCCAAAAAATATTGTTATAAAATTGAAAATTAAAACGATTTACCAAACCACCGCCTTTTTTGGGATAAAGTTTATAACGCACAAATGGCTCCAATCGCCAATGATTTCTGCGTGGCACAAAACCCAAATCAGGATTATAATTTTTGCCTACAAATTCGTGATTCCAGGCAATATCCCAATTCAAATCATTGTAACCCAAATAAGATGCGTGTGCATATTGGTCAGTTTCATTTTTGGGTTTTAATAATTGATGCACAAAAAATTTCCCTGACCATTTATTATTTTTTGATGCTAAATTATAATCCAATCCAACCACACGATTAAAATCCTGAATACTCAAATCAAAATCACTATTTGCATTTGCTCCTGATGTACGCTGACGATTCACAAAAATTCCCCCAATATTTGACCTTGAAAATACCTGTCTTTGAAAAGTTGCTACGGTATAATTTTGTGCTTCAATGCCAGCTTCTTGTTGGCGTTGGCTTTGCATATTGAGAAGTCCCACACGCCAATCTTTATTGACTTTTCCGCTCAATCGCAAACCATATAAAATAGGATTTTGGATAATCTGATTTGTGGTTGTATCACGTCCTATGCCTATTCTTCGTGAAAAAAATGGGCGAATTCTACTAAAACCAAATTGTGCAAAAAGGTCGTTATTTTCTAAAAAAAATTGCCTTCTTTCAGGAAAAAATATCTCAAAACGCTCCAAATTTGTAACTTGTCTATCCACTTCTACCTGCGAAAAATCAGGATTAAATGTCAAATCCAAATTCAAAGACGAAGTAACCGCAATTTTGACATCACCACCAGCATTGCGTGTAGTTTGGAGGGTTTGATTTTTGGTAAAATCTTGGCTTGTACCACCTGTAACATAAGGAATTACAACCACATTTGTACCTGCTTTTTTTAGAGGTTTATCAAAAATAACTTCCCCTGCAAATGCAATACTGCTTAGTCCAAAATTGCGAGGAATAGGCACCCAACTTGAAAATTCATTATTTTTTCTATCAATTCGCCCAAAATTCACACGCCAAGAAGTTGCATTGTCTTTAAATCTAAGTGTTTTGAAAGGGATTGCCATTTCCACAATGTAATAATCTTCATAAATTTTTGATGCTGAAAACCATTTATTATCCCAGTCATTATTCGGATTATTGCCATTTACCACAAGTCCCTCACGTTGCACGCCAAAAGGCGTAATACCAAACGCAAAACCATTTGTTTTGTCCTTAAATGGGTCAAAAAATACCACAAAACCGTCATTATTTCCACCATCATAATCCCTTCTAAGGCTTTGACTTATGTAAGGAATTTCTGGATTGCGGTTATAACATTTTGCAATAACGTATAAATATTGCGTATTATAAACCATTTTTACTTCGGTTTGTGCAAGTGCAAAACTTGTATCATAAGGGAAATTTTGAAAAAAATTATCTGCAACATCTGTTTTTTGCCAAATTTCTTCGTTCATTTCACCATCTATTTTGATAATTTCTTCTGTAAAAATTGCATTGATTTTATATTCCTCAACCCCCAAAACCCCAGAGGGGGCTTTTTTGCTTTTTTCTTGTGCAAATGCGATATTTTTTTGTAAAAAAATTATACTAAAAAAAAATGTAGAAATAAAAATAAAGCGTTTCATTGATAATTAGATATAAGTTTAAAAAATAATTCAGAAAATAATTTCGTTTTTTAAAAAAATTAAGCAAAATTAAGCCAAAAAACCGCATAAAATTGCAGGATATTAAAAATAAAGTGTTATTTTTTTGTTATTTTAAGATTTTTTAAATTTTAAAATAGCATTAAAAAGCAAGAAAAAAGATTTTTTGGTGTAATTTTGAGGCAAATAAAAATAAATATTAAGTTTTTTGATAATGAAAAAAATGGATAAATATTACATAAATCTTGAAGATATTTCTGCATTAATGGCTTGTTTTCATAAAATGCAAATGTCATTGGTTAGAGGTGGTCACGAAAGTGATTGGGAGGATTTAAAAAATTATATTGTGTATGATATTCAAAAAACGAGAAAATATATGGAAAATATAGTAAATAGTTTGAATATTAATTTACAAGTATCAAATGTTGTGGTTGATTGGTTAAGGAGATGTAAAGAACCTGATACAACACCAGAAGAATCAGAAAAATTGTTTGTAGAATCATCAAATCATCGTTTAGAATTTATAAAAAAAATGAACAAAAATAGATTTAATTATTTTTGGTACTATTATATTGAAAAATACAAACCCCTTAATGCTTATTCTTATGCCTCAAATGTCCATTTTCTTAATAATTTCATTTGTATTTTAACAAACAAATATTTTTTATCTTATCAGGAAATTATAGACATTTATTATATTTTTTTTGAATTAGAAAAAATTTTAGATAATGAAAACCCGCCTAATATGTGTTATGCAGGTTTTAGAGTTCCTATATCTGGCTTTTATAGTCTTTTGGGAAAAAGAGTGCCAAATAAAATTGATGTAAAAATATGGAAACATATAAATTATTTTGGTCATCATACACATTACATAGAAAATGCTATCATAAAAGAAAAAGATATTAATAAAATATTTCAAAAAAACAGTGTTTTTAAATAAAATCAACTATTTATTTAGTTTTTGTTTATTTTTAAGATTTTTTAAATTTTAAAATAGCATTAAAAAGCAAGAAAAAAGATTTTTTGGTGTAATTTTGAACAAAAAAGCCCCCTAACCCCCAAAGGGGAATTTTAATAACAAAAAACTCCCCCTTTGGGGGCTGGGGGGCTTTGACTTTTTTATGTTAAACACTCTCGCACCAGATTTTACTGCCAAAGACCAAAACGGACAAGATTTTACGTTGTCAAATTTGAAAGGTAAAAAAATAATTTTGTATTTTTATCCAAAAGATAATACATCAGGTTGTACTGCCCAAGCCTGCAATTTGCGTGATAATATGCCTGATTTGACCCAAAAAGGTTTTGTAGTAATAGGCGTAAGCCCTGATAACGAAAAATCACACAAAAAATTTATTGAAAAATTTGATTTGAATTTTATGTTAATTGCTGATACAGACCACACCGTAAGCGAACTTTATGGCGTTTGGAAAGAAAAATCAATGTATGGACGTAAGTATATGGGCATCAATCGCACAACTTTTGTTATCAATGAAGAAGGTATCATTACCCAAATTATTGATAAAGTAAAAACAGGGGAACATTACAGCCAAATTAATTATGAATTGTAAATTATGAATTATGAATGGAACAGCCAAATACAATAATTAAAAACTTACAATTAAAGAGTATTTTTATAAATTATTTTTAAAATAATTAAAATAAAAATTTGGTAAAATAATATTATTCATAATTTATAATTTATAATTTATAATTCATAATTTATAATTCATAATTATTTTAAAAAATGGACTTTTTACAATTAGCTCAAGATTTTGAACTTCCTTTGTACGTGTATGACGGAGAAAAAATCGTTGAGAAAATCAATCAATTACGTGAGGCATTTGCAGATTTGCCCCTCAAAATAAAATATGCTGTTAAAGCATTAAGCAATATTTCTATTCTTAAACTCATAAAATCACAAGGCGTAGGTGCTGATGTGGTTTCTATACAAGAAGCTCATATTGCCATAAAAGCAGGTTTTTTGCCTGACGAAATCCTTTTTACGCCTAATGGTGTGAGTTTTGAGGAAATACAGCAAGCAGTAGAATTGGGTATTCATATCAATATTGATAATTTGAGTACCTTAGAACGCTTCGGAAATGAATACAAAAATAGCGTTGCGTGTTGTATTCGCATCAATCCGCATATATTGGCAGGTGGCAATAGCAAAATACAAGTTGGACATATTGATTCCAAATTTGGAATTTCGGTGTTGCAAATGCGACACGTATTGCGAATTGTGGAACATTACAACATCAATGTTTCAGGTTTGCATATGCACACAGGTTCAGATATTTTAGATGCAAGTGCGTTTTTGCGTGGTGCAGAAATTTTATTTGAAAATGCAATGCTTTTCAAAAACCTTAAATTTTTGGATTTTGGAAGTGGTTTTAAAGTTGCTTACAAAAAAGATGATATTGTTACAGATTTAACAGATTTGGGACAAAAATTAACCTTAGCTTACCAAGATTTTTGTAAAAATTATGGCAAAAACCTTGAAATTTGGTTTGAGCCAGGCAAATATATTGTAAGTGAATCTGGTTATTTTTTGGTAAAAACCAATGTCATCAAACAAACCCCTGCGAATATATTTGTGGCGGTGGATTCAGGGCTTAATCACCTTATTCGCCCAATGTTTTATGATGCGTATCACCAAATTATCAATGTTTCTAATCCTGATGCACCTTTGAGAATTTATAATGTGGTGGGATATATTTGTGAAACTGATACTTTTGGCATTGACAGGCAAATTAACGAAGTGCGTGAAGGCGATATTTTGGTATTCAAAAATGCAGGTGCGTATGGTTTTATGATGTCGTCTAATTATAATTCACGTTTTCGTCCTGCGGAGGTGCTTGTTTATAAAGAAAAAACGCATTTAATTCGCCAAAGGGAAACAATGGAAGATATTTTGAAAAATCAAATTTTAGTGAAGGATTTTTAACGTGTTTTTTAACGTGTTTTTTAACATTTTTTATTATTTTGATTTTTGATTTTTTTGTATCTTTGTAAAAAAATTAAAAATAAAAACTATGCAATTTGCAGACATAAAAAATGACATTGCTTTTCGCAAAATTTTTGGAAATAGTGCCAAAACAGAGATTTTGATTTCTTTTTTAAATGCAGTTTTAAAATTAGAAAAAAATAAAAAAATTGTTTAACATTTTAAATTTGGCTGTTTAATTCTTAATTCCTAATTCCTAATTCCTAATTCTTATGATATTGCGTGCAGAAAATTTAGTAAAAAAATACAAAACTCGTACCGTTGTGAATGACGTATCGGTGTATGTAGAACAAGGCGAAATTGTGGGACTTTTGGGACCTAATGGGGCAGGAAAAACGACCACATTTTATATATGCACAGGTTTGGTAAAACCAAATGAAGGCAAAGTTTATTTGGATAATGAAGATATTACAGACCTTCCTATGTACCAAAGAGCAAGAAAAGGCTTGGGGTATTTGGCACAAGAAGCATCTGTTTTTCGTCAATTAAGCGTAGAGGATAATATAAAAGCGGTTTTGCAGATGACAAAACTCACACACACCGAACAAAAACAACGTACAGAGGAACTCATAGATGAGTTTAAACTTTCTCACGTGAGAAAAAGCAAGGGTGCAGTGCTTTCAGGTGGAGAACGCAGACGCACCGAAATAGCAAGGGCTTTGGCAGTAAGTCCAAAGTTTATTTTGCTTGATGAGCCTTTTGCTGGCGTTGACCCACTTGCAACAGAGGATATTCAAAAAATTGTATATTATCTAAAATTCAAAAAATTAGGTATTTTGATAACTGACCATGATGCTGATTCGGTATTATCTATTACTGATAGAACATACATTATGCAAGAAGGAAAAAAAATTGCAGAAGGAAGTTCTGAGGAATTGGTAGAAAACGACTTGGTTTTAAATGGGTATTTAGGGAAAAATTATGTACTTAATCGTAAATTTAGAAAAGAAGAAGTACAGCTTTAAGGAAGTTTAAAAGTTCAAAGTTTAAGGTTTAAAATGTTTAAGAAAAAATAAAATAGTCTTTGTACTTTCTTCAAGTGCAAAGACTATTTTTATTTATAATTTCATTTTTTTAAAAACACATCAATCCACAAACCTAAATTTTTCTACCTTTGGAATTTCTTTTTGAAATTCTAACAAACGCATATTTTCGCCTTCCAACACTGCAAAAGTATCATAACTAAACCATTCTCCCAGATTATAATAACGTGCTTTTGCATTGCCCACAGGCAAATCCATTGGGAGGTGTCTGTGTCCAAATACATAAAAATCGTGTGCTTTTTTGGTTTCTATTTCTTCACAATATTGCCAAATCCATTCTTTTTTACCCAAAAAAACATCATCTTTTCCTTTTTTTACATTTTTTTTTCTGCTGTGTTGTGACCAACCTGTTGCAATGCCCATTCCAATAAATGGGTGCAGAAATGCAAAAAGCCATTTTGCCAAAGGGTTTAAAAAAACGCCTTTTTTGAGGATTTTGTAACCATAATCACCATTTCCCACACCATCACCGTGTCCTACAAATATTTTTTTGCCTAATATTTCAAAACTTTGTGGCGAATGAAAAATCTGTACCCCTAATTCCTGAACAAAATAATCTTTCATCCATAAATCGTGATTGCCTGTGAAGAAAAAAACAGGAATTCCTGCATCTGTAAATTCAGCAATTTTGCCAAAAAAACGTGTATAACCTTTTGGAACAACCCTTTTGTATTCAAACCAAAAATCAAAAATATCACCTACCAAAAATAATGCACCTGTTTGGGGTTTTATTTCATTAAGCCATTTGACAATGCGAGCCTCACGCAAGCGTGAAGTAGCATAATCAGGCACGCCTAAGTGAAAATCAGATGCAAAAAAAACTTTTTTTTCAGGCAAAATTTCAATAACTATGCTATCAATTTTCATTTTTTAGTCTTGTGCTTCTGCGGAAGTATTATCTATTAAAAATAAAATAAGTTCTTTGGGCCCATGCGCCCCCAAAACTAAGGTTTTTTCAATGTCAGCAGTTTGGCTGGGACCACTTACGACTGAAATCATAGAAGGAAAATCAGGCTCGGATTTTAGGATTTTCATAACATCTTCCACTTCCATCACAATTTGGGAAGTAAATGCCACTACAATATGCACAGGCGGATAAATGGTAAGCCTTCTGCCTGTTTTTTGGCGTGAAGTAACGATAATACTTCCTGTTCGTGCCACCAAAAACTCACAAAAAGTAATCCCAATATCAATATTTTGGAGGTCTTTGTCAGTATCATTAAAAGCGATTTCAACCGCAGTGCAAAGTTCTTGCAAATAATCTTCCCACACAAAAATCTGCGTAGGATAAAATTCTTCATCTAAACCTTGTGAAATAATATCTTGGCGTTTGTTTTCAATAAAAATATCGCACCATTTTTTTATTTGTAAAAAACCTTCTTCCACAGAAGTTGCAAAATAAAATTCTGCTTTTCCTTTACAAAAATTTTCTGCAAAAATCAAATCTAATCCTTCTTCTGTGGGCAATGTATAAGGTGATTTGCTAAAATCTGGTTTTGAAACAGGCAATGCAGTTGGTGTTTTTAACGCATTTTGTATGCGTTCTAAGATGTTTTGGCGAGCAGAAGCCATACAGAAGTTTAAGGTTTAAAGTTCAAAGTTCAAGGTTCAAAACCTATATTTCAAAATCTTTATTTGGTTCTCTGATAATTTTTGTGGAAGAATAATGTAACACATACTTTTAGTGTGTGAAAACATAGTTAAATGAGGCTTTAACAAAGGCACACACTAAAAGTGTGTGCTACAAAATATCATTTTTTCCTTTTTCCACAAAAATTGTCAGAGAATCCTTTATTTTAATTTTTAATTTTTAAAAAATAATTTTCCCAATAAAAAAAATATTTAAACAAGAGGCTGAAATCAAATTCATACGCATTGCATTTTTAAAATTAGCTTCTTGTGGATTTTTGATGGCTTTATTTGCCCAAAATACAAAAAATAATATCACGGGAAATAATACCAAATGAAAAGCTAATAACAAATGTAGGTTTTTTTGCAAAAAATACAAACTAAATCCTGCACCTGCTACCAAAAAACCTACAAATGTAAATAAAAATGTACCTTTAATACCCAAAAAAAGACTTAATGTAATATCACCACGTTTTTTGTCCTCATTGTGTTGATAAATTTGTGTCAAAGGATAAGAAGCCCAAAGCATCACACTACTTAAAACACCTTCTACCAAATAAAATTTATTATCTAAAATATATCCTACACAACATACCACCCAAAAACCTTGAAAAAATCCTACCACCAACCAACTCAAAAAAGGATATTTTTTTAGCCTTATTTTGTCATAACTGTAGGCTCTTGACACCAAAATATA
>JAAFIN010000002.1 GCA_013297825.1 Cytophagales bacterium | reverse complement strand
TTGATAAGGTAACAGCCAAAGTCTGAAGCAGGATTTACAGGATTTAAGGATTAACAAGATTTTATTGAATTTTAAACCTTGAACTTACAAAAAAACACTTTCTATTAGGTTAGAAAGTGTTTTTTTTTGGTAATCAAACCTATAAGGTTTTAAAAACCTTAAACCTTGAACTTTAAACCTTAAACTTTTTTTTCGTATCTTTGCAAGATTTTTTTATGTAAAAAAACGAAAAATATGAAACAACAAACGAATATTTATGCTTGGAAATACCTCAAATTTGATATTTGGGACACGCTGGTACTTACTTACCCTATTATTATTGCACAACTTGGACTTATCTTAATGGGGACTGCTGATACAATGATGGTGGGAAAAGTTGGGGCAAATGAACTTGCAAGTTCAGGAATTATTAACTCACTTTATTTTTGGGTGGCTTGTATTGGCATTGGGATAAATGCGGTTATTTCGCCTTTGATTGCTAATGCACACAGCCAACAAAATCACGAAGATTGCACCAAAACCCTTGTAAGTTCTTTGCGTGTGAATGTGTGGTCAAGCATAGGCACAATATTGATAATGGTAAGTTTAAACCTTTGTTTTCCATTATTTGAACAACCCAAAGAAATAGAAAGAATGTCTGTTTCTTATTTTTGGATAATGATTACAGGCGTATTGCCTTTGTATATGTTTTTGGCACTAAAAAGTTTTACTGATGGGCTTTCATTAACCAAAGTAGGAATGTATATCACATTTGGAGGGCTTTTATTAAATGTTTTTTTAAATTGGGTTTTGATATTTGGAAAAATGGGTATGCCAACATTGGGCTTAGATGGGGCAGGTTACGCAACTGTCATAACAAGATGGTTGATGTTTGGGTATATTTTTTATTATGTATTTACCGACAAAAGTTTTAAAATTTATACCAAAAAAATAAATCTTTCTGCTTTTTACCCTGAACATTACTTCAAAATATGGAAATTAGGCTTGCCTGCTGGAAGTCAATTTTTCTTTGAAGTAGGTGCATTTTCTTTTTGTGCAATGATTGTGGGTTGGTTGGGCAAATATCCTTTGGCAGCACACAATGTTGCTATCAATCTCGCAAGTATTACCTATATGATGGTAACAGGCGTAGCACACGCAGGAGGCATAAAAGTTGGCAATGCTTTGGGGGAAAAAGACAACCAAAAAGCTAAAAAATTTGGTGCGATTGCCCTTGCGTTAGGTTTTGGTTTTATGACAATGGCAGGAATTAGCTTTGTATTATTTGGTGATTGGTTGGTGTCGTGTTATACTGATGATGTAAATGTAACCATTATTGCTATCAATTTAATGCTCATTGCTGGCGTTTTTCAGCTTGCTGATGGCATACAAGCGGTTTCGTTGGGTATTTTGAGGGGATTGGAAGATGCCAATATTCCTACTGCGATTACGCTTTTTGCGTATTGGGTGGTGGGCGTTCCTGCGAGTTATGTTTTAGGAATAATGTTTAACTTGGGTACCAATGGCGTTTGGTATGGGCTTTCGTTGGGCTTGTTGGTGTCTGCGGTGTTTTTATCAATTCGCTTTTTTTGGATTGTGGAGGGAAAAAAGGGGTAAGGAGAAAGGAAAAAGCGGTAAGGAAAACAACCAAAATACAAAAATTATTTTTTAGTGAAGTTTTTAG
This sequence comes from Cytophagales bacterium, assembly GCA_013297825.1. GTDB lineage: Bacteria > Bacteroidota > Bacteroidia > Cytophagales > Microscillaceae > JAAFIN01. The sequence goes on along the minus strand of JAAFIN010000002.1, from coordinate 61,265 downwards.
CAAAACAAAAAAAAACCATTTTTAATAAAAAAAATGGTTTTTTTTATTCTATTTGCTAAAGACTACGAAAAGTATAAAAAATAAATTTTATATCAAAAAAGGTCTTTATCGTGGCTTATGGAGATATGCCCCCTTTTTATCTATTAAAATTTGTCGTTTTCGCAGTTCCCAGTGTAGTACATTTAATTTGTTTTTTGTATAGTTTCCAATACATCTTCCAAAGTATTAACATAAGTAATTGTAATACCTTCTACAATGTCCTCGCCATATTTTTGAAAAATCTCGTGTTTGCCTGCTTGCACTGATTTTGCAAACCAAGGTTCGGAAGGTAGGATTTTATAATGATGAATAAGACCTTCAGTTTTTACTTCTGGCTTCCATACCGCAAAATACCATTCCATACTTGGCTGATGAAAAGTGCGAAGGTTTCTTTTATCAAAAGCAAAATGTTTGATAGGCTTAGTTTTTATCATTTCTGAAACAAACAGAAATGTGGATTTGAAATGTGCTATCGGAATATAATCTTGGTCAGCTTTGCAAATAGCAAGTTGGAATTCCTCATTATAATATAAGGAGGCGTAAGGATTTTGATGAACAAGGTCAAACTCAAAATTGAGGATTTTCATTGAAAAAAATATTTAAAAGTCAATAATTATAAAAGAAATGTCATCTGTCTGTGCTGTATCATCACGCCAAGTTTGATATTCTTGTGCGATAATGTTGGCAAATGTTTCTGCATCTTTATCAAAATGCTCTGTTATAAGGTTTTTGAACCTTTTTTTGGTAAATCTTGTATCATTTTCACCGCCAAATTGGTCAGTCAATCCGTCTGAATATATAATAAGTTTTTGGACTTCTTCCAAGTCAATAGATATGTTATAAAGTTTTACTTTGTTCAAATCACCCAAAGATTTTTTGATAGATGCTAATTCCACAATTTCCCCAGATTTTGACACCAAAAAACCTTTTCCTTTGGCTGAACAATAATTAAGGGTGTTATCTTTGGAACAATAGCCCAAAATAATACCTTCTGCTTGTGCAACTGACAATTTATTATCAATATCAAAGGCTTTTTCTAATTGATAATCTAAAAGATTTAACAAAGATTTGGGGTCTTTGAGTTCAACCGAAGATGACAATTCTCTCAACAACAAAGTACAAGATATACTCAACATTGCAGCAGGAATACCGTGTCCTGTTGCATCTAAAAGCCCAAATTGTACGCCTTCATTGTTGTTTTTTATGAAAATAGTATCACCTCCTACAAGTGCTTTTTGTTTGATAAAATAAGCTGCATTTTTGAAATATGATTTTAGAATATTGACATCAGGCAATAAGGATTCTTGAATATGTTGGGCTACATCAATGCTGTCCAAAGTATCTTTGTATAATTCTGATATTTTCTTATTTTTTTCTTCCAAATCATTTTGTGTTTCTATCAAATAATTGGTAGTTCTTGCCAACATATCTTCTTTTGCTTGTAGTTGCTCTTTGTAATATTCTATGTCCAAATCTATGTTCATAATTTTATTGTTTTAAGGTATTTTAGCGTTACAACTTGTCTTTGAAGTATATTGTTTTTAAAATCTGATGTTTAAGTAAAAGCAATAAGGCTAATATTTTTGAATATGGTTTGTATTTTTTATATTTGCACTAAAATATTAAAAATAAAATTTATATAAAAAATGACAGACAGAGAAAAGCAATTATTGATAATGTTGAAAGAAAGTGATTTAAACAACATAAAAATCATTTTACAAATTCAAGTTCTAAAATTATCATATACAGAAACAACTTTTTATTTGGATAAAATCCTTAAAATACAAGAAGAAATTAACAAAATTAAAAATAAAACCATTGAATAAATATGAATTACGAACAAAAAATGCAGGCTTTCTTTTATCGTTTGGATAATGCAGATGGTGAAACCGAAATTTCGCCTATTTTGGCAGAAATGAACGCTTATATAAATACTATTCAAGATGGAGAAATACAATCTTTGGCACAAGAAAGTTTTAAATATTATTTTGCAAAACGCCTCTCTCGTATTGAAGATGAAGTAAATCTTTTGAAAAATACAAAAAACGAATATGTTTTAAGCTAAAAAACAAAAAAAACCATTTTTATAAAAAAAATGGTTTTTTTTATTCTATTTAAGTATTTGGCTGTTTCATTCACCATTCACAATTTACCATTGAAAAATGGCTGTTTCATTCACAATTTACCATTCACAATTTACCATTACTTTAAAATTTCTCTTGAAATCACAAGTTTTTGAATTTCAGAAGTCCCCTCTCCTATTGTGCAAAGTTTGCTATCACGATAATATTTTTCCACAGGAAAATCTTTTGTAAAACCATAACCACCAAATATTTGTACTGCTTCGTTGGCTACTTTTACGCATACCTCAGAGGCATAATATTTCGCCATTGCAGATTGTTTGGTAACAGGTTTGTGGGCATCTTTGAGGTCGCAAGCCTGCCAAATCAACAATTCAGAGGCTTCAATTTCGGTTGCCATATCAGCAAGTTTAAAACCAATTGCTTGAAATTTAGCAATAGGTTGATTAAATTGGTTGCGTTCTTTGGCATATTGCAAAGCGTGATGATAAGCACCTTTTGCCACACCCAACGACAACGCTGCAATAGAAATACGTCCTCCATCTAATATTTTCATAGATTGGATAAAACCATCACCTATTTTGCCCAAAACCTGACTTTCGTGTATTCTGCAATCTTGAAAAATAAGTTCCGCAGTTTCAGAAGCACGCATACCAAGTTTATTTTCTTTTTTGCCACTTGTAAATCCTTTTGTGCCTTTTTCTATGATAAAAGCAGTCATTCCGTGTGAATCACCTACTTCGCCTGTACGCACAATTACCACCGCAACATTACCAGATTTTCCGTGTGTAATAAAATTTTTTGCACCATTTATTACCCAATATTCACCATCTTTTACCGCAGTAGTACGCATATTTCCTGCGTCAGAACCTGTATTTGGCTCTGTAAGCCCCCACGCACCTATCCATTCGCCTGTTGCGAGTTTTGGAAGATAATTTTGTTTTTGTTCTTCATTCCCAAACATCAAAATATGATTGGTACAAAGCGAATTATGTGCAGCCATTGAAAGCCCAATAGAAGGGTCAATTTTTGAAATTTCTACAATAGCAGTTACATATTCTCTATAACCCATACCTTCGCCTCCATATTCCGTAGGCACAAGCATACCCATAAGTCCCATTTTACCCATTTCCTTAAAAGTATCCACAGGGAAAGTTTGGGCTTCGTCCCACGTCATTACATTAGGAAGAATATGTTTTTCTGCGAAATTGCGTGTACTTTCTGCAATTCCTTCAATGATTTCTAAGCGATTTTCTAAAATATCTAACATATAGTTTAAAAAGTTTAAAGTTCAAGGTTCAAAAAGTTCAAAGTTTAAATTAAACCTTTTGAACTTTTAATCCTTTTTGGGCTTTTTGAATTTATATAAATTTTTTGTGTAAAAATAGGACTTATTTAATATAAAAACAAATTTTCCAAATAAAGTTTTGAAAAATTAGAAAAAAAGATGAATTTTCAGTAAAAAACACAAAAATATTTTTGGTTGGTGTATATTAAAGTTTATTTTTTTCAAAAAAATTAGTTTTTAGATAAATTACATTTATTTTTGTGGAAAAAAACATTTTAATAAAAAATTTGCCTTTCAGAAATACCTAACTCCTGACCATTTTTTACGAAGTATATCATGCTTTTTATTGTTGTTGTATTATTGGTTTTTATTACCCAATCATTATTTTATCATTTTTGGTTGGTAGCAGTCAATACATTTTTTGCTACATTATTGCTTGGCAAATCCTTTCGTCATAGTTTTTGGTCGTGTTTTTTGGCAGTAACTTTAGTGTGGGCTGGACAGGTGTATATGATTGACAGTGCAAACCAAAGCCTTTTATCTGCCAAAATGGCAAATTTATTTGGTTTGGGACGTTCTGAATGGATAATTCTCATTACAATTTTGATAGGTGCTATTACAGGAGGCTTGGGTGCAATGGCTGGATTTAGTTTGAGAAATATTTTTTTAGTGAAAAAGAAGAAATAAATGATGAATGAAACAGCCAAAGTCTGAAGCAGGATTTTCAGGATTTGAGGATTAACAGGATTAAATACAAATTAAACTTTAAACTTTTGAACCTTGAACTTTTGAACCTTTGAACCTTGAACTTTTGAACCTTGAACTTTTGAACCTTGAACTTTAAACCTTAAACCTTTTTTATGATAATCAATAAAGTAGCACAAAGTTCGCTTATAAGTTTGGATTTGGAAGAATTTTATCCACAAAATCCACGTGTAATATATGACATTGCCCAAAATCTTTGGCAAGGAATTGCATTAAGAGAGAAAGATTTTAGGGAATTTCTAAAAAATAATGATTGGACATCATACCAAGACCAATATGTAGGAATTATTTGCAGTGTAGATGCCATCATTCCCACGTGGGCGTATATGTTGCTTACTTTACAACTTTCGCCTTTTGCAAAAATGGTGGTTTTGGGAGATAAAGAAGTTTTGGAAAATGCAATTTTTAAAGCTATTTTAGAAAAAAATATCAATCCAAAAGATTTTGAAGGAAAAAAAGTAGTGATAAAAGGTTGTAGCAAATTACCTGTTCCGCTTTCTGCTTATGTCCAAATTACACAATTATTACAGCCACACGTACAAAGTCTAATGTTTGGTGAGCCTTGTAGCACAGTGCCATTATTTAAGAAAAAATAAGATTTTTTTCAAAAACTAATTAAAAATAAGTAACCATACTTATTTAATTTGTATTATTCGATCAAAAAAGTACTTTTATAAAAAAAACGCTTCTAAAACTCTTGGAGGGTTTTAAACCCTCCAAGAGTTGAAAACCTGTAATATAAACTATTTTAGTATTGATACTTACACTAATTTTTATTACTTCTATTTTTTTTCTTTTCCAAAAGTGCTTGATAGGCATTGATGGTATCTAAATATTTTTTGATAACGATTTTTTCATCAAATTCATTTTCAACTTTTTTTCTGCTCTCCTCCCCCATTTTTTTAAGCGATTCATCATCTAAATTGTAAATTTGTAGCATTTTTTCCGCCAAATCTTCTGCATTTTTCACTTCACAAAGGTAACCATTTTTGCCATTATCCACCGTTTCCTTACACCCAACTACATCAGTAGCAACAAGCGGTTTTGCCATCGCAGAGGCTTCCAAAAGTGAGCGAGGCGTGCCTTCTCTATACGAAGGCAATACCACACAATCCGCCTTAGCAAGCACAGCAGGAACATTATCACTTGTTCCCAAATATTCTATAATGTTGTTTTTTTGCCATTCTTCCACCATTTCCAAAGAAACCCCTAAGTTTTTTTGGGTTTCTATTTTGCCTAAAACCATACATTTTATTTTAAGACCTTTTTCTTGTAATATTTTGGAGGCTTGTGCATATTCCATAATTCCTTTGTCATAAAGCAATCTTCCCACCATCAAAAAAGTAAATGTTTCATTGCGTTTGAAAGGCATTGGTGTAAATTTATCCAAAGGAATACCAGAACCAGGCAAAAGCCCTGTGATTTTTTGTTGAATAAGCGAATTATTTACAAAAAGTTCTCTATCATCATTATTTTGAAAAAACACCTTTTTGGGAAATCTGAACGATAATCTATATAAAAATTTGGCAATGCGACTGCTGATATTATTATGTAAAAATACAGTTCCTAATCCTGAAACATTATTTATTATCAAACATTTAAAAGGTAAAGAAGCAAAAGTCCCATAAATATTTGGTTTTATGGTGTATTGCAATATAACATTTGGTTTTATTTTTCTATAAATATTAAATAATTGGTACATATAATAAAAATCCTGCAATGGATTTGTACCTTTGTTGGAAAGTGTAACAGGATAAAATTCACAACCCATTTCTTTCAAATATTCAGAATAATCATCTTTTGGAGCAATCGCAACGACTTGATGACCTTCTTTGATAAGTGCCTCCACAAGCCCACGCCTAAAATTATAAATATTCCAAGATGTATTGATAACGATTGCAACTTTCATATTTAAAAATGGTGAATGGTAAATGGTGAATGGTAAATGGAACAGCCAAAGTCTAAATCAGGATTTTCAGGATTTAAGGATTAACAGGATTGATTTGAACAACTATTCGTTTTATTCTTAAACCTTGAACTTTTGAACCTTGAACTTTTATATTGAAACATACACAAGTTGTCCATTTTCAGCGATTTCTGTGCCTATGATGCCTTTACTTTGTAGATTTTCTATGATAGGAATAATTTTATCCACACTTTCACGCAATAAAATAACCGCTTCAACCATTGTAATTTTGCCTTTTTTATAAATAAGTGCTTCCAAAAATCTTGCTTCCAAACTATCTTCGTAATTGGGAAGTTTGTAAAATGGTTTTTGTGGTGAATTTGCAGAAGAAAGTGTTTGATTTGTATTTTGTGTATTATTTGGCAATAAATGTGGAGGTACAAGTTCCTCTAATTCTTCTATTTGTTTTTGCTTTTGACGCAAAAGTCGCCTCGTAAGACCTGTTCCGCCAGCAATAAGTCCAAGCGTTTGCAAAAAAAACAAGGCTTTTGATACCATAAAATCTGCCTCAAAAAAAGCTACAATACAGATAATTACACTCAACCCAAAACCACCTATCGTAAAAAGTGCATCTAAAATATCACCAAAAGTATATTTTTGTTCGTTTTTTATTTTTGTCATTATAATTTTTAAAACAAGGTTTATAAGATGTTTTGCATTTTTAAATTGGAACACAGATTTTACGGATTAACACAGATTTTCACAGATTTTTTTCTTTTTTTGTAAAACTTTGATGTTTTTTATCAAGTTGCTGTTTCATTCACCATTCACCATTTATCATTCACCATTTAATTGATTTTCTTTTTAACACTTTCCCAAAATTCAGGCGACCAATCATCTATGTCGTGGCAACCAAAAGGCAATTCATAATTATTACGTTGATACGCAAGTTCAGGACGCATTTCAAAAGCAAATTTTATTCCTTCGGTGTAAGGTGCTACAAATATTTGGTTTTTTTGGTATAAATTAAGCAAAACACCAAAAAATATATCTTCAGGAATTGGGCTATTTTTAAGAATATTATTTATCCAATTTTTATGTTCAGTAACAAGCTGTTCCATTTTTGCAATTTTTCTAAGGCTAAAACCACCATTTCCTACTTCTTTATAACATAAGTAATCCAGCTTCATTTTTTCGTAAGCAACTTGTTTATTTTTACAAGATTTTTTATATCGCCAAGCATCAAATTCACGCCTTAATCTACTCAAAAAATTTCGTTTTTTATCCACCCACGCAGCACCTATATAATCATAATTTTTTTCGCACCAATACAAAAGTTCGTCTTTTATGACCATTCCATCAAGTTGATGAATCAGCATAAATTCATATTGTAATGAAAACGTTTGATAAAATTCTTGTGAAAGCATCAAAGCATTATAACCTTTGATATTTATAAAATAATTATCAGGGAATTTTACAACCAAATTATCTTTGGTATAATCAGCTTCAAGGTGTTCAGGAGCAACAAATACAATATCAAAATTTTGTAGAATATTTCTACATCTATCCAATGCGTACTGCTCCATTTCTGACAATATTTTTTTGTAAATGGGTATTATTACCACTACTTTTTTCATAATTATTGGATATTTTTTGCCCCATTTTTTGTCATTTTTTTATATTTTTTTTGCAAAATTAAGATTTTTTTTTACAAAATTTAATAAAAAACTTAATAAAAATTCTGATAAAAAAGCGTAATTTTCGTAACTTTTTTCTATTAAAATAATACCAAACAATTAGAAAAAACTGTTTTTGTACGTTGTTGTTTGTAAGCTGAAAAATTATTATTTTCCAAATGCACAACTTTTAAATTTTTTAGGGTTGAAAGCTCATTTGGGAGATTTTCTAATTGATTTTCTGACAACATCAAATATTCCAAATGTTGCAATTTACCAATTTCCGCAGGTAAATCTTTTAACTGATTGCTACTCAAATCAAAGATATTAAGTTTTGTTAATTTCCCAATTTCTTTTGGAATTTCTTGAATATGATTAAAAGACAAATCCAAAAACTCCAAATCCTGCAATTCTCCAATTTCCACAGGTAATTCTATGATTTGATTGTGTTCCAAATTCAAATTTTGCAAATTAGAAAGTTTGGTAATTTCTACCAAAAATATATTTATTTGATTGCGTGAAATTTGCAAATCATTCAAATTTTTTAATTCCCCAATTTCAGCAGGCAATTCAGTTAATTTATTTTGAGATAAATCCAAAACTTCCAAATTTTCTAATTTTCCAATTTCAGTAGTTAGAGAAGTTATTTCATTAAAAGGCACATTTAATTTTTTCAAATTTTTGAGTTTTGAAATTTCTTTTGGAAGCGAAATAAGTTTATTTTCACTCAAATATAATTCTTCCAAATTTTTCAAATCCCAAATTTTATTTGGTAATGCAAAAAGTTGATTTTTGTGTAAATGTAATACTTTTAGATTTTTTAATTGTCCAACTTCTTTGGGCAAAATACTAAATTGATTGTTTGACAAATCCAAATATTCCAAATTTTTTAAAGCCTGAATTTCTTTGGGCAAAGTACTTAATTTGTTATCAAATAAAGCCAAGTATTTGAGATTTTTCAATAATTCTATTTCCTTTGGCAACAAAGACAAATAATTGCTACAGATTTCTAATTCTTTCAAATTAGAAAATGAAAAAATTTGTGCTGGAAATATTTTAAATTTATTGTGTCCTATGTTAAAATATTGCAGATTTTTGAGGGCAATAATATCATCTGGCAATGAATTTAATTTATTTTTGTGCAAAGACAATGCTTGTAAATTCGTTAATTTTAGCATTTCTTGTGGAAAAATTGAAATTCTATTGTTATCCAAATTTAATTCTTGGAGATTTTTTAAGGTGTCAAAATCCGCAGGCAAAGCAGTTAATTTATTCCCTTCAAAATTTAATTTTTCAAGATTTTTGAGTGCAATAATATCTTGGGGAATTTCCGCAAGTTTATTTTTGGATAAGTTTAAAAATTTTAGGTTTTTTAGATTTTTAAAAATTTCAGAAAAAACTGCAATTTCATTTAATCCCAAATCCAAAACTTTAAGTTGTTGTAATGCAATAATTTCCTCTGGAAAAGAGGTAAATTTATTGTTTTGTAATTCCAAACATTGAAGATTTTTGAGATTTGCGATTTCTTTTGGAATTTTATCAATGTTATTATCACCCAAATTCAACCATTTTAGATTTTTAAAATCCACAACTTCTATCGGAAATCTTCTCAAATGATAATTGGAAAGATTAAGATGTTCCACACCAAAAGGATTTTGCAATGCGTCATAAAAACTTGTAAATTCTTTTATTTCATCATCACCAAATAGAAGTTTTTTGATATGTATATTTTTATATTCAGGATTAAAGTAAAAGTTTTTCATAATATTTTTTATGTATGGTGGTTTTTTATAATTATAATACCATAATTTCCCCCAAAAATATACAAAAAAATTTAAAAAAACACAACTAAATATTTAGTTTTAAAAAAATATTTATTTCTTAAATTTATTAAAATAAGATATCTATGATTTGATAAGCAAGAATAAAAAATTTTCACAAAAAAATCAAAGCCCAAAAATCCCTTTTTTTAAAAAGAAAATTTTTGAGCTTTGATTTTTCGCACTAATTACTGATACCTGTTTCCTGATACCTGTCCCCTGATTCCTAATTCATAATTCTCTGCCTTTCTACCACTTTCAATGTGCCACTATTTGCGTAAGAATAATAATTTGCATTATACATTGCATCAGCACTGATTGCACCAAGTTGGAAAGTTCCCACAGAAACCGCACGAGCCAAATAATAAAAATCTTGTGTTTTTTCGGTTGCATTTACAAACAAATGAATACGGTCATCTCTCACATCAATATTATCAGGCGAAATATTCTTTTTAATCCAATTTAATGATTTGGATTGTGTGAGGCGTGGATTTTCTATTTCCAAACCAGCAGGAAGCATATCAGTAATTACAACATTATTCATTTTTTGTGGAAATTGGTCGGTAGAAATGGATATTTTTACAACAACCAAATCGTTTTGACGAAATACAGGATTGCGGATAATATTGCCTTGTTGGTCATAAAAAACACGTCTTACTTTGAGATAATTGTCTTTTTCAATGGTTTTTCCTGTTGCACTTAATCCTTGTTGCGACCACGCATAATAAAGATTTCCTTCGCCTTGCGTTTTGATGCTAAGTTTTTTGCCTGTGATTTTTTCTAATAATACATCATTTTCACCATTATTTCCAGCAAAATTTCCTAAAACATTGTTGTTATTTGTTTCAAAAATTTGAGCATTTACTTTGTTATTTTCTGATTTTTTCGCCAATTTTCCCATTGCCAAAAGTGCCATTGCAGATTCCTGTGTGGTTAAATTGGTGTGATTTGACAAATTATCCGCCAATGAATTTGCTAATATTGCAATTTGTGGATTTTTTTCGTCAGCTTCTATCATTGCATTTAGAGCAAGTGCCATATCACGAATAGGCGAATGAAAGCTATTATTTAGGTCATTTTCAGAGATTTCACCCTCAAATTTTGTGGGCAACATTTCCCTATAAGCGTCATTATTGCCAACCAACAAATAACTACAAGCCAATAAATATTTACTATCCAATGCCAAATTTTTCGCATTTTCTTTAAAATAATTCATTGTTGAAATATCTGCTTGTCCTGCAAGTGTCAAAACATAAAGTGCATAAAGATTTTCTTTTTTGAAAATATCTTTTTTCACTTTTTTACCTTCTAAATTCGTAAATGTGTATTTTGTGCCTTTGTTGCGATTTGAATTTACTTGATTTGTCAAAAAGTTAATCCCAGCATTGTAACTTTCTTCGCTCACTTGATAACCTGCTTTGCGTGCTTCCAGCCAAAAATGCACTGCGTAAGCTGTACCAAATACGTGAGCCTCGTGTGTGTCAGCCCAATATTGCAAACCACCAGAATAATTTTGCAAAGATTGCAATTTGATAATGGCATTTTCAATGTTTTTGTTGATTTCTTGCTGATAAACCTCTGTATTTTTGAGGTTTGGATAAAGGTTTTTGTAAAGATTTTGGACGTAGAGCTGTGGAAACGCAGTAGAAATAATTTGTTCCAAACAACCGTGTGGATATTCCACCAAATAATCCAATTCTTTGGCAAAACGCACCAAAGGTGAATGACTTAATAGTAATTTTCCTTTTGTGGTTTGGCTTATCCAATCATTTTCTAAGTTTAATTCCAAACTTTTTCCTGCAGAAATAAAACCTGTTCCTGCCATTTTTTGTAATCCTGCTTGTGGGCGAATGTTGATATCCAATGTTTCGGTAAAAATACGCCCCAAAGCAGACACCGTAATGATAACTTTTGCACTATCAATTACAGGTTTTGCCTCCAATTCAAATACAACCCTTCCGTCTTGGTCTGCTTTTAAGGTTAATTCTTTGGTACTTTCGCCCAAAATACCAAGTTGTGAGGTGGTTTTTATGGAAATATTCGCAGTAGTTGCTTGTGCGGTTGTGTTAAATAGGGTAACAGGCACGCTTACCTTGTCGTTTGGACTAAGAAAACGAGGTAATCCTGTGGAAACTACGATTGGGTCAGCTACAACCATTGATTTTGAGGCACTTCCAAACCTGCTATCTTTGTATGCAACCGCCATAATTCGCAGACTTCCTGAGAATTGTGGGACTTTTATGGTATAAAATGCTTCGCCTTGTGCATTGGTTTTTAAAATTCCGCTCCAAAATCTAACCAATTTCACCCTGTTATTAGGTGTTTGGTTGTTTCTACCACTTTCCAAAGCCCCATCACCACCTGTTGCGAGGTTGGAAACGCCAATTTCTGGGAATAAAAGCGGATAAACGTCATAACCTTCCACTGTTAAAGCTCTTTTTTGGAAGAAAAAGCTATGAATATCAGGGCTTTTGTAGTTTTTTAACTGTAAAATGCCCTCATCTACTATGGCTAAGGTTACTTCTATATCGTTTTCTGGGCGATTTGTGCGTACTTTTATGGTTTGTTGTTGGTTGCTTTCGGTTTTATCAATGGCATCAATGGCAATATCAAGGGTATTTTCTGCATTTTTTACAGAAATATTTTCAAAACCGTGTGCAACTGTAAGCGGAATTGCCCCATTGGACATAGGACGAATGAGCGTAGCGGTAATATAAGCATTGGGAAGATGCTCATTTTTGAGGGGAATTTCACAACTTGCACTTCTATTTTGGGTATTTAGATAAAAATGTTGTAAAACCTTGTCCCTTTCCACAGTTATAAGGAGTTTTCCGTCAAAAGGCGTTGTAAAAAGCACCTTTGCGGTTTCATTTGTAAGGTAATTTTCCTTGTCAAGGGTGATATTTATCTTGCCATTTTTATCAATATTAAAGGAATTTTCATTGGTAAAACCGCCTTTGTACGCATAAAAACTCGTACTTACGAAATAATCACTACCTTGTCCGCTCAAACGTACTTCATACTCGCCTGAAAGCGTAGGCGTATAGGAAAAAACACTCGCAAAACCTGCATCTTGTTGGGCATTTCCTATCGGTGCGAGGGTTTCCTGTAATAATTCTTCTTGCTTTTCAGATACATATTTCATATCGCCCTGACTATTTCGCCTTAAAACCGTCTGCCAACGATAACGGATTACTTGGATTTTGCTTTGTGCCATCGCAAGCGGATTGTCTTGTGTATCTACCGCAACCATACGAATATTGACAGGTGTGTGCGTACTTACATAACCTTGTGCTTCTTGAATACCCAAAAAACCTGATTGCGTATAAAGCGGAATACTTGTGTTGCGTGCTACGCTTCGCCCTGTTTCATCAAAAACGGTTGCATAAAAATTAGCTTTTAATACACCCATTTGTTTATATTTTGGATTTATAAAAAATGCCTTTTTGATAAAACCTCTGGAATCTGTTTCTAATTCAATATTTTGATTTTCAAGATTGCCTTCCATTACTTTTGCATTGGCATTGTTTATTTTTGCTAATTCAAAATTGTATTCTTTGAATTTTTTAGAAGAAAAATTACTTTTTTCAATGGAAAAATACGCATCACAAGTACGATTAGCCACAGGCGTACCAAATAATGTTTGGGCAGACACCAAAAAACGCAAAGAATCCATCTGATACGTTAATTTTGTGCTTTTGTCGGTTGTAACAAAATCTTTTTCGGTGTTTTTAATGCTTACTTTTATGCGGTCAGGCATAAATTCCTCCACTTGAACAGGATTACTTTCTAACAAATTGCCATCTGCACTATACAAAACCGCTTCATAACGCCCTGTTGGAATATCTTGGGGAAGTTTTACCGAAAATTCTGATGCACCTTGTAGGTTGGTATTTGCTTTTAAAGAAGTCAAATAACGACCATTTGGCATTTTTAATTTAAAAATCACAGGAAAATTGCTTGCTTTTTGCCAATTTTTATCCCTAATAACTGCATTAAAATACATTGTTTCATTGGGACGATACAAATCCCTTTCGCCATACAAAAATGCTTGATAATGTTGGGTATTTGTGTAGCCTCCTGTTTCGTAAGCAGATTTATCAACACGTGATTTATGATTTAAAAACACATAATTAAAGTCTTTTTCGTGCATTGCAGTCAGTAATTTTATATCTGCATCAGGAAAATTACGTTTTACATCTTTAAAAATCGCCACACCTTCTGCGTTGGTTTCTGCACGTGTTATGACGGTATTATTTTTAGCAACAAGGCTAATTTTTACTTTTTCTAATGCCTTTGCTTCTTGTAAGCTATTGGTAAAAACCAAAATGTCATCTTTGGTTTCACGCACAATAAACCCAATATCTGAAATTGAAATAATTTTTGCATCATTCAAATATTGTTTTTCGGTAGAATTGACCTCTACGCCATAAACGCCTTTGGTATCGCTCAATTCGTCCAAATCAAAACGCAATACACGTGCAAGATTGACAAGTGGAAGGGATTTGGTGTCATAAACTCTATCCACCAATAACTCACCATATTCATCAAAATTACGGTTGTAGGCATTATTATTTACATAATTATTTGATTTTAGGAAATACAAAAGATTATTTTCATAAATTTTATAAATTTTTACCTGTACTTTTGGCACATTTTGAATGTTAATTGCGACATTTTTATTGCCTTTTTTTGCCAAATAATTTGCTTTTTCATCTAAAAAATTGATTTCAGATGTAAGATTTCCAAGTGCAACCTGTTGCGAAAATGATTTATTTAATTTCCCAAAAGCTCCCATAATGTCAGGCGAAAGTTCCACCGTATAATTGGTATATTGTTGGAAACGTCCTTCAATGATAACCTCACTACCCAAAATTTTTATTTCGTGTGGAACTTTTGGCGTAAGCGTATATTTTTTGTCAAAAGTACTTTCTGTTTCATTGAGATTTTGGCTAAAATGTATTTTGATAATGCTTTTTTTATTTTCTTGTGCCATTGCTACATCTTGTACTTGTAAGGTTTTTTTGCTTGCGATTTCTACTTTTGTGTTGAGGATTTCATTACTTTTTGATTCATTTTGCACACAAAAAATGCCTTTCTGCAAAGTGATATTGATTTGTTGATTTTCCAAAGGCATATCAGGCACTTCATCAATGACAATTTCTAAAAAATTGCTTACCTCACGATTTTTTACTTGAATATTTGCTAAGGGTTTATTTTGAATAGTTGCAGAAATAAGTTTTGAGCTACTTTGTGGGTCAATTTGATAATTAAAATATATCAATGCGTGAATTTGGGCGGTGTTTTTGTTGTCTTGTCCCCAAAAAGTTTCGGTTTTTTGAATTTTTAAATAAGGTGTATGAAAACTGAATTTTTTATCTGGGTTAATGTCAAAACCTGAATTTTGATTATTACTTCCTTTATTTCCTACATTTTTATTTGCCAAAGAAAGCAAAGATTTGTGCATTACTGCCTCGTATTTGGTAGCAGGTTGAAAACCATTTTTTGGGGAAAAAACCAATTCTTTTGGTGAAACCCACTTAAATTTTCCTGCAATATATGGCTTGATTTGCATATAGGTCGTTGTGTCCCAACGGTTTAACAAAGTATCACCCACCATTGCCTTGTCAAAAGTAAATTTGAGGTTGGTGTGCGTGTCAATTTCATCTTTGAAATCAGTGCGGACAATATCAATCACATTTTTGCGTGTGCAGGTAACGAGCAAAAAGGTGTTTAATAGGAATAAATAAAACAGAAATTTCATAAATTAGGAATTAAGAATTAAGAATGAGGAATTAGGAATGAGAGATTTGTAATAAAAATATATTTAAATTTTACGAAAAATACAAGAAAATTTATAGAAAAACAAAAAAAGTGCCTTAAATTTTTTGAAGAAACCTATAAGGTTTTTAAAAACCTTATAGGTTTTATAAACAATTTTTAAAATGTATGACTAAAAATTAGTTGATTTTTTATTAAAAAAACAATTATTTAATAATTTTTGTAAAATACCTTTTCGTTTTGGGTGTTATTATAAAAGAATTTGGCTGTTCTATGCGAAGAAACAGCAAGATTTTTTCAGAATGACAAATTCATTTTTTGGTTTTTGTGGATTTGTTGTTTCCCACGTTTCACGTGGGGTTACCATAGTTAAACCCTTTCAGGGTTTTTCTGTATAAAAAAACTCGTTTAAACAACCCCAAAGGGGTTGAACAATAGTAACCCCACGTGAAACGTGGGGAATTAAAAATAATTTCCCACAAAAATTATCAGAAAGCCATTTTTTTTCATAAAAAATCCTTGTTTTTTTTATTTTAAAAATTTCCTTTTATCAACTCAAAAGGCATTTTTATACACAATAAATGACAATTCATAAACATTTTGTTTTTTTATTAAAAATAAAAAATAACTTTGTAAAAATTATTTAAAATTTTTAAAACAATAAAACTATGAAAAAATTGCTCTTGTGTTCTTTGTTCTTGTTATTTGCTTGTGTGGCATTTGCCCAAAATGACAAACTTTTGGTAGGAAAATGGAATTTTGTGGATATTATTCCGCCAACTGAAGCCCTAAAAATGATGACTTCTGAACAAAAAAAACAAACGAAAGTGATGACGAAAAAAATAGCTGAAAAATCTTATTTTGAATTTACAAAAGATTTACAATTTATCTCTTTGATGGACGTTGGTTTTGGTGGTGCTGACCCTGTAACTACTACGTATGAACTTTTGCAAAAAAATACCGTTCTTCACGTTTTTCCAAAAGAAGTAGAAGGTACAAATGGAAAACAAGCTGTAAAAGATATGAATATGAAAATTGAAAAATTAACGAAAACTGAACTTGTTTTGGCAGGTACAGATAGTGAAAATAAAGGAATGAAAATGATTTTTAAGAAAGCAAAATAAGTTTTTGAAAAATTTGCTTTAATAATTAGCTCAAAACAAAAAGTTTAAAATTTAAAATATTCGTATTTTGGATTTTAAACTTTTTTTATTAGTATTTGGGATTTACATTTTTTATTTTCAACTATTCTAAAATTTATTATTACAATTATTTAAAAATAATATAATTTTTATAATTAATTATTTTATATTTGCAGAAAAAATATAAATATATTATGCTTAATTTTAAAATTATTTTTATCTTAGTTTTTATTTTATTTAAAGCTAAAACAATATTATTAGCCCAGAATATTATATTTGATAATAACAAAAACATTTTATCAAAAAAGAATAAAATATATATATATCCAAAAAATAAGGAAGACTCTACAAAAGCTTGGATGGTAACAGACCGCCCACATATTGCAGAAACACCACATTTGACCGAAAAGAACTATTTACAGTTTGAACTTGGCACACAATATCAAAAAACATCTGAAAATATGTCTGATTACACCTACAAAACTTCACTTTTTAGATATGGCATAAGCCAAAGAGTAGAAGCACGTTTGGAATTGGAATATTTGGGACAAAAAGAAAAAACACAAGACACAACCACACTAAAACATGGTTTTGGGGGCGTTACTTTAGGTTCTAAAATAGCATTGATTAAAGCACAAGGTATTATTCCTGAAACTGCATTGCTTTATCACGTAAGTTTGCCTTTTTGGGGAAGTCAAGATTTTCGTCCAAAAAATACAGCCACAGAAATAAAATTTTTATTCTTGAACAGAATTACCAAATTTTATGAATTTGAATATAATTTTGGGTTACAAACAGGGGAAGATACAGGTTATAGTTATGCTTTAAACAATGAGTTTGAAATTAACAAAAATTTATATTTCTTTGCAGAAGTATATGGTTTTTTTAGAGAAAATAACAATGCAAATAATCAATTTAATGGAAAATTTGCAGAAGACCACCGTTTTAATTTTGGCGTTTGGTATTTGTTTAATGCTGATACACAATTAGATTTGAGTGGAGGTTTTGGGCTTAATGATATGGCACCACAACATTATGTTGCATTGGGATTTTCAAAACGAATAAAAATTAGGAAATAATTTTGGAAAAATATGCTTTTCCAACAATATTTTGCTTTTCCAACAATATTTTGCATTGCCTCAACATAATTATTGATAATAACAAATTATCTAAAAATATTGTACCTTTGCACAAAAAAGTATATCATATTTTTTTTAAAATTTTATAAACGAATGCTACGCAAATATTTTATTATTTCTTGGCTATTTCTGTGGATTGGGGCAAGTTTAATGCCTTCCAATGCTATAGAAGATTTTGTAAAATTACCTTTTTTATTTGCACATCATCAACAAAAACACGCAGAACTTTCTTTTTGGGATTTTCTTACAGAACATTATACAAAAGATATTTCCCACGACCAAGAACACGAAAATCTGCCATTGCATACACATTTACATCATCATTTTTCGTATTGCAATGTATTTTTAATTCCCCAAAATTCTTTTGTATTTTTTCTAAAAAATACATTTTTTGTCATTTTTTTACCAAAAAAAAATACCATTTGGGAAAATCATTATGCTTATAATGACTTTTCACGCCCATTTCAACCACCTAAAAATTATAAATTATAAATTATAAATTTATATGAAATAATTTATAATTATCAAAATTTTATTCTAATTATTTTAAAAATAATTTATAATTATTTAGTGTTTATCATAGTAACACTAAAAAAGGTTTTTTCATTTTGAAAAAATTTGGCTACTCCACCACTAAGAACAGCCAAACAGCCAGATTCTTTCAGAATGACACCTAAAGTAATTGAAAAATGCTATTTCATTTATCATTCAACATTTATCATTTAACATTGAAAAATGCTGTTTCATTTACCATTTACCATTCAACATTTACCATTAAAATATGGATTACATCATAGCTTTCAGCATTAAGCAGAGGGTTTGGATAGGTGTTTTGTTAGTTTTGTGGATAATATGGGGACTTTATGGGCTTTCGCAGTTGCCTATAGATGCTGTGCCTGATATTACCAACAACCAAGTACAAATTATTACCAAATCGCCAGCGTATTCTGCTGAAGAAATAGAGAAATTTATTACCGCACCCTTAGAACTCGCCCTTGCCAACGTGCAACACGTGGAAGAATTTAGGTCTATATCCAGATTTGGGCTTTCGGTGATTACAGTAGTTTTTAGAGATGATATCAATATCAATCTTGCGAGGCAATGGGTAAGCGAAAAACTTTTACAGGTTAATATTCCTACGCAAATGGGAAAACCTGAACTTATGCCCATTAGTACAGGTTTGGGAGAGATTTATCAATACATTTTAAAGCCCAAAAAAGGTTTTGAAAAGGAATTTGATGCAATGCAACTGCGTACTTTGCAAGATTGGCACGTGAGAAGACTGCTTGCTGGCACAAAAGGTGTGGTAGAAGTGAATAGTTTTGGCGGTTTTTTGAAGGAATACGAAATAAGTGTCAATCCTGAAAAGCTAAGAAGCCAAAATCTTACCATTTTGGACATTTTACACGCAATTTCTGCCCAACACGAGAACACAGGAGGGAGTTATTTGGAAAAAAATGGACAATCTTTTTTTATCAGAGCGGAAGGAAGGCTAAAATCCTTAGAAGAAATTAAGAAAATCGTTGTAAAAAACCAGGAAAATATGCCAATTCTCATAGAAGACGTGGCAAATGTACGCTTTGGGCATAGCCCTCGTTATGGTGCAATGACCCAAAATGGCAACGGTGAAGTGGTTGGAGGTATTGTTTTGATGCTAAAAGGCGAAAATTCCTCACAGGTTATTGAAAGGGTAAAAGAAAAAATGCAGGAAATCCAAAAATCCTTACCAAAAGGCGTAGAAATCCAACCTTTTTTGGATAGAAGTGCCTTAGTTGGGCGTGCAATTAGCACCGTAATAACCAATCTTTTGGAGGGAAGCCTTATCGTAATATGCGGTTTGGTGTTCTTTTTGGGGAATATTCGTGCAGGATTGATAGTTGCGTCAGTAATTCCTTTGTCTTTGCTATTTGCCTTTGGTATGATGTACCTTACAGGCGTTTCTGCCAACCTAATGAGCTTGGGAGCGGTGGATTTTGGGCTTGTGGTTGATGGTGCGGTGATAATGGTGGAGGCGATTTTGCATAAATTGCGCCCCCTAACCCCCGAAGGGGGAACTAACAGCCCTGATTTATATAAAAATGATGTATTTACTCCCCCTTCGGGGGCTGGGGGGCTGGCTGTTGAGAGGATTGTCTACGAAGCCAGCACAAAAATACGTTTTTCTGCCTCTTTTGGCGAGTTAATTATACTTTTGGTGTATCTTCCCATACTTGCGTTGGTAGGAATTGAGGGAAAAATGTTTCGCCCAATGGCTCAAACGGTGGCTTTTGCGATAATTGGGGCGTTTATTTTGTCATTGACATACGTACCAATGATGAGTGCATACATTTTGAAAATGCCCAAAACACATAAATTGTCTTTTGCGGATAAAATGATGCTTTTTTTGCAAAAAAAATACCTTTATATCCTAAAAATTGCCCTGAAAAAACGTATTTTTTTCCTAATTCCCACCTTTGCCTTAGCAATTTTTGCGGTAATTTGGTTTTTGAATATGGGCGGAGAGTTTATTCCACAACTTGACGAAGGAGATTTTGCGGTAGAAACACGTCTTGCCAATGGTACAAGCCTTTCCCAAACCATAGAAACCTCTACACAAGCAGAAAAAATACTAATGAAATTCCCAGAAGTTTCACAAGTTGTTTCAAAAATAGGTACTTCTGAAATTCCTACTGACCCAATGCCCATAGAAGCAGGCGATATGATGATTATTTTGAAAGATAAATCACTTTGGAAAAGGGATATTTCAAAAGAAGAATTGGCAGAAGAAATGCAAAAGGCTTTAGAAAAAAAAATAATTGGGGCTAATTTTGAATTTCAACAACCAATTCAAATGCGTTTTAATGAACTTATTGGTGGCATAAAATCTGACATTGCCATTAAAATATTTGGGGAAGATTTGGAGATTTTGCAACAAAATGCAAATAAATGTATTCCAATTATCCAAAAAATCTTAGGTGTTCAAAATGTAAAAGTTGAAAATATTACAGGGCTTCCGCAAGTTTCTATTACCTACAACCGCAACCAAATTGCACGTTATAACATTTCTATCCAAGAGATAAATACGATTATAAGAGCATTTTGTGCTGGTGAGATTGTGGGTGATATTTTTGAGGGCGAAAAACGTTTTAATATTGCGGTAAGAGGCGAAAAAAACCTAAAAGAAAATATTGAAGTCATTAAAAATTTGGGTGTTCCAACGCTTTCAGGTGAAATATTGCCCCTTTCAGAACTTGCTAATATTGAAATAAATGATGTTCCTGCACAAGTTTCACGTGAAAATACGCAAAGGCGTATCGTAATGGGTGTAAATGTGCAAGGTAGAGATTTGTTAAGTGTGGTAAATGACATAAAAATTGCCCTTGATAAAAAATTAAAACTTCCTGATGGTTATTATTTCAAATATGGCGGACAATTTGAAACTTTGCAAAAGGCACAAGAAAGGCTTTTGATAGCAGTTCCTGTGGCGTTGGCAATGATTTTGTTGCTTTTGTATATTACGTTTAATAGTTGGAGGCTTACATTTTTGATTTTTAGTGCAATTCCTTTGTCAGCGATTGGGGGCGTGTTTGCATTAGGAATGCGAGGAATGCCTTTTAGCATTAGTGCTGGCGTTGGTTTTATAGCGTTGTTTGGGGTTGCAGTGTTGAATGGAATTGTGTTGGTAAGTTATTTTCAACAACTCAAAAATGAAGGTTACACGCACACAATTAGCCAAATTATAAGAGGCACAAAAGACCGTTTGCGTCCTGTTTTGATGACTGCGACAGTGGCGAGTATTGGATTTTTGCCAATGGCACTCTCTCACGGAGCAGGTGCAGA
Source organism: Cytophagales bacterium (assembly GCA_013297825.1). Taxonomy (GTDB): domain Bacteria; phylum Bacteroidota; class Bacteroidia; order Cytophagales; family Microscillaceae; genus JAAFIN01. The sequence goes on along the minus strand of JAAFIN010000002.1, from coordinate 39,809 downwards.
GGTTCAAAAACCGCTTGCAACGGTTGTAATTGGGGGTTTGGTGTCATCTACGTTATTGACGTTGTTGGTATTGCCTATTTTTTATTTGATGTTTAGCCCCCCAGCCCCCAAAGGGGGAGTTTTTAAATAATTTTTTTGTAGAACACACTTTTAGTGTGTTTTGTTTTTGGCATAATCACACACTAAAAGTGTGTGTTACATTTAATTCTATTTTTAAATATGATATTTTATAGTAAATTTTTTGAAAAAACAACGTATCAACGGGCTTTAGCCTGTTGCCCAAAACACAACAACAGGCTAAAGCCCGTTGGTACAATATTTTTAATCCTAATTTTTAATTTATTTTTTATTTCAAAAATAAATGCACAGATAATAAATAACCAAATTTTAACCATAAAACAAGCCTTAGAAATTTCTAAAAAAAACAATCCTTTGATAGAAATTGCAATTTTGGAAAATAAATCAACCAAAATGCTTGTAAAAACTGCTTATGACATTCCAAAAACTGATTTTTCAGGACAATATGGCAATGTCAATGATTTTCGTGTGGATTACAGTTTTAATATTAGCCAAAGTTTTGCAATGCCTCACGTATATGCACGCAATAAGGCTTTTTTGGAAAGTCAAAGCAATATTACCAACAAAAATATTGATGTTCAAACGCAAATGTTGATGCGTGATACCAAACTTGCGTATATTACACTTGCATACATTTACGAAAAAAATGTTTTGTACCAAAAACAAGACAGTATTTTTAGTATTTTGGAAAAAATCGCAAATGCACGCCAAAAGTCAGGCGAAACCAGCAAATTGGAATACTTAAATATTCAGCAAAAGGCACAAGAATTGAAGTTTTTTTATGCCCAAAACAAACAAGAAACTAATTTAAGAATTATTCAACTGCAAAAATTATTGTATGTTCCTAATAATTTCAATAATTTTAACATTGAAAACCTAAAAAATATAAAATTGGCAAAACCTGACACCAACAAAAAAGTGAATTTTGCATTATTAGACCAAAAAAAAGAATTTATTGAGGCACAAAAAAAATACACAAATTGGCAAAAATCTTTACTTTCACCTGATTTAAAAGTGGGTTATTACACAATGCAGGAGGGCGAAGAACGCAATAAAAATCTTCACGTGTTGCAGTTGGGCGTTGCAGTGCCTATTTTTAACCAAGCACAAAAAAAACGTGTGGAAGAAAGCAGAATTTTGGAAAAAATATCAGAAGAAAACTACAAAAATACCGAAACACAGGCAACATTTGACTTAAATTTTATTGCAAAACAACACGAAAAACAAAAATTAGCCCTTAATTATTATGAAAATGAGCAACTTCCACGCCTTCGTGAATTGGAAAAATTAGCCCAAAGTGCGTACAAAAATGGTGAAACAGGTTATTTTGAGGTTTTACAAGTGCAGTTTTCGGTGTTTAATGCAGAAATGCAATATATCCAAGAACTAAATGCTTATTTGGATAATTTGGTGCATTGGCAGTATTTTACAGGAAGTTTAGAGGAATAAAATTTAAAAATTCTATAAAATTGTATTAATTCATTTTAAAATAATTAAAAAAACATGAAATTTCTAAAAATATTTTGTATCATTTCTGCATTTTTTGCAATAAGTTGCACCAAAACAACCACCAAAACTGCAGAAAAACATGAACATGACCACCATGATGAACACGAAGAAAAAGCTATTATCACACTTACCAAAGACCAAATTACACAAATCTCGCTAAAAACACAAGCATTAGATACTGTGCTTGCAGGAAAAGAGGTTTTGGCAACAGGTTTGGTTGATGTGCCACCTGAACAACTCGCAAGTGTGCATAGCGTAACAGAGGGATTTATTCGTAAAATGAATATTTTGAATGGTGATTTGGTGCAACAAGGACAGATATTAGCAGTATTGGAACACCCAAATTATATACAAATGCAAGAGCAATATCTCCAAATTACAAGCGAATTGCAATATCTTTCACAAGAATTTGAACGTCAAAAGGCTTTACAAGTGGAAAATGCCAACGCAAAAAAGCAATTTCAACGCACAGAAGCAGATTTTAATATTCAAAAAACCAAACAAAGTGCTTTAGCGTCCCAGCTTGAATATTTGGGCATTTCTCCCCAAAACATTTCCCCAAAAAATCTCCAAAAACAAATATTTATTTATGCACCTTTGCGTGGTTATGTGAAAAATGTAAAAGTAAATTTGGGTAAATATGTTACACCACAAGATGTAATGTTTGAGCTTGTAGGTGATGGACACAAACACATTGAGCTAAAAATTCCTGAAAAAGATGCTTTATTGATAGAAAAAGGACAAAAAGTATATTTCAAATCACCTAATTCTACAAAAAGAGAAATAGAAGGACACGTTTTTTTGGTGGGAAAAACCATAGAAAATATGCCTAATATGCCTAAAATCGTTTTTGTGCATATTCATTTTGAAGATGAAAGCGAGGAAAAAGATTTTTTGGTGGGAATGTATGTACAAGCTCGCATACAAATTACACCCAAAAAACACAGCTCTTTGCCTAATGATGCTATTGTGTATGAAGGCAAAAAACCTTTCATTTTTGCAGAAATTGCCAAATTACAATATGAGCGTATTCCCATTGAAATTATTGGCGAAACGCCCAAAGGAACTGCTTTTAATATGTCATCTTCCAGCCAAAAATTTGTTACAAAAGGTGCAAATTATCTGCAAGCACACCTAAAAGCACAATCACAAGAGGATTTGGGACATGGACATTAAAAATTATAAATGAAACAGCCAAATAAGAGCAGGATTTTCAGGATTTAAAGATTAGCAGGATTTAAACAGCCATTTTTTTAATTTAGCCCTTGAACCTTAAACTTTAAACCTTGAACTTTAAACCTTAAACTTTGAACCTTAAACCTTTATCAAAAAATTCCCCACAAAAAAGAAAAATTGACACAAAAAAAGCCAAATTGCGATAGGATTTTTTTTATGAAAAGATAAATAATGAAAAACCAACATCAAAAAATAAGCAGTAAAAAACCAACCAACATAATTTTGTAAAGGAATTATATTGTCTTTCCAAGCCCACATTTGGAAGTGAATAGCAAAAGGTTCAATCCAATAATCCAAATAAGTCATCAAAAAAGCACCCAAAAACGCTTTGAAAAAAATGCTTTGAAAAATATTTTTGGGTAATTTTTTGGTTACAAATTCACTCAAAATACCTGCACAATACGCAAGCAAAAACCAATTTATTCCTATCAACAAAGGCACTTCCAAAAACTTTATGCCCATATTTTTCACATACCAATATTTACCAAATATTATTTTGCTATGCACGCCCAAAACTTCTATAAAAAATCCTACAAAAAAAGAAATTAAAACAAAAAAATAAAAATGATTTTCTTTGTTATTTGTATTTGAAAAAAAGCTATTTTCTGTTGTTTTTTTAGAAAAATAATAATGAAAATAAAATAAAATGAAAGCATTACTTAATAAATTAAATGCAATCAATGCCTCAAAATATGGGCGAGTGTAAGAATTATTTAACCCTAAAAGCCCTGCAATGTGCATCATTACAAGTAAAATTTGGGCAACAAAAGGCGTAAAAAAAGCTATCATTTTAGATTAAAAAAATTTCGTAAAATTAAAGCGTAAATTTTATTAAAAAAATTATTCTGAAAAAAATTGGTATAAAAAATTAAGATTTGTATTTTTGATTTTTTTATACAGAATTGGAACACAGATTTCACGGATTAACACAAATTTTCACAGATTTATTTTTAATACATTTGGGAAACTATCCAACTTGAAATTTTACTCATTCTAAACAAATAGAAGCCTTTTTTATACTTACTACTATCCCCTTTCTCCTTACTACTTTCCCCTTAAATTTAAAAAATGTTTGCTGATTTTTTGACCTCCACACAAGAAGAATGGTGGGCTGATGCCCTCAAAACTGCAAAAGTAAGCGAAAAAACTGCTTTGATGTCCCAAGTAGAAGAAAATCTTGTTATTTCGCCTATTTATACTCACGAAACAAAAACTTTTACAAAGATTTTACCAAAGAAAAATCAAGAAGATAACAATTCCTTTGTTTTTAAATCTTTTGAACAAGTAAAAAATAATACAGAAACAGATGCAGAAATTTGTTTTTTTGATAATATTTTAAATGATAAAAAAAATACCCAAAAAGAAGCACAAATGATGCCCATAGAAAACTATCTTTTGGGAAAAAATCCAAATTTTGTATTTTCTGCACGTGGTTTTAAAGAAAGTGGTGCAAATACAAGCCAACAATTAGGTTTTTTATTGGCAAAATGGGTGATACAAGCGGATTTTTTGGTAGAAAATCAAAAAGACATTTCTTTAACAAATTTTGTACAAAATACCACTTGGCAATTAAGCATAGGACGCAATTATTTTGTAGAAATTGCAAAATTTAGGGCTTGTCGCATACTTTGGGCAAGGATTTTAGAAATCTACAACCTTGATAACAAAATTCCTTTGGAAATTCACGCTTTTACAGGATTAAATAATAAATCTTTGGCTGATATTGAAAATAATCTTTTGAGAAATACCACAGAAGCAATGTCTGCAATTATAGGAAATATTGATGTTTTGACGATTTTTCCACATGGTTTTCCACAAAATAGCTTTGAAGATGGCAAACGTTTGGCTGAAAATATTGCAAATCTGCTCACAGATGAATCGCACATCACCAAAACACAAGATTTGCTTGCAGGTGCGTACAGCGTAGAAACGCTCACATTGCAAATTTGTGAAAATGCTTGGGAATTTTTTCAAAAAATTATGGAAAAAGGTGGTGTTTTTGAAACTGAAACCAAAGAATTTTTGGAAAATGAATGTCAAAAAAACATTGAAAGTATTAAAAAAAACATTGAAAATAAAAAAAATGCACTTGTTGGCGTGCATACTTATCAACAACACGATGGAAACTCAAGAGCTATTTTTAATAAAAGCAAAGATTTTTTAAGTCAATATGGTGAGGGCTGGAAAATGGCTTTTTTGGAGGAAATGTAGGTTTAATTATGAATTATGAATGAAAACAGCCACATTGTATAGTTTAAAAAGTTCAAGATTTAAGGTTTAAATTATTTCCTTTTTTAAATAAAAAAAAACGCTCATTTTATAAAAAATGAGCGTTTTTTTTATTTAGGTTTTATAGAAAAGAAATATCAAATATTCAGTAAAAAATGTATTTTTACTGAATCCTGATAACTGACTACTTTGTACTAAATTTTATTTACGATTGCTAAGTTTCATTTCCACCCTGCGGTTTTTCGCTTTACCTTCTGGGGTATTATTATCAGCGATTGGTTTAGTTTCGCCAAAACCTGTGTGCGTAATGCGGGAAGATTCAATACCTTTACCTATGAGATATTCCGCAACTGCTTGCGCCCTATCTTTGGAAAGTTGGAGGTTAGAAGCATCATCACCATCACTATCTGTGTGTCCTGACATTGCAATATTTGCATCAGTAAATTCTTTAAGGAGTTTTGCAAGCTCGTCAAGCAAAGGATAAGAAGCCTTTAGAATCACAGATTTTCCTGGCTCAAATTGTACTTTACTTGCTTTTTCCAAAATTTTTGGACAACCTTTATTGTCTTTTGGCCCTGGAACACTTGGGCAATCATCATCTTTGTCCATTGTGCCATCACCGTCTTTGTCAGGACAACCTTGTGTTTCTTTGGTGCCTTTTTCGTCAGGGCATTTGTCCTCTTTGTCTTGAATACCATCGCCATCTCTGTCAGGGCAACCTTTAAATTCTTTCAAGCCTTTTACATCAGGACAATCATCTTCTTTGTCTTGTATGCCATCGCCATCTCTGTCAGGGCAACCTTTAAATTCTTTCAAACCTTTTACATCTGGGCAATCATCATTTTTGTCTGCAATGCCATCACCGTCTTTGTCAGGGCAACCTGCAAGTTCCAAAAGTCCTTTTGTATCAGGACATTCATCATCAATGTCAGGAATAAAATCGCCATCTCTGTCAGGACAACCTCTGGATTCTTTTTTACCTTTTACATCAGGACAACGGTCGCTGTGGTCAGGAACGCCATCTTTATCTCTATCAGGACAACCACCTGTTTCTACTGAACCCACAAAAGTAGGACATTCATCAACCATATTAGGCGAACCGTCTTTGTCATCATCAGGCAGGCAACCAAAAGAATCCACACTAAGGCGAATACGTACTTTTACTTGTTGTTCAGTAATTTTTCCGTCCTTGTCCTCCACATTTCCCACAAATTCAATGTAAGAATTTGGGTCTACTTTTTTGATTTTGTCTTGTATTTCTACGATTTTCGTTTGCATATCAGCATTAAGAGAATCATATTTTACTTTTTCCTCTTTGCGTTGTGCAGATTTCATTTTGTCGTATTTTCCAAATTTTTCATCAATGCGTTTGAGTTCTCTTTTGTACTCACCTTGTTTGTTAAGGAGTTTTTTGAGTTCTTCGTCCAATGGAATACGGTCTTGGAAAAGGTAATCAGGGAGTTTTTCAGGGAGGCGAACTCTTACCTCTTTGCCTGATATTTCATTGATTGTGGTTGCTCTTTGCCCTTGAATTTGGGTAAGTGTGGTAGGACATTTGTCTTGTCCGCTCATATCTGACACACCATCACCGTCCAAATCTGTGGCAGTGATAGGATTGCGTTTTGGAACTTGTGCAAGTGCATCACTGCACCAAATACTATTTGCACAAAGCAAAATAATAAAGATGTAAAAGATTTTTTTCATTTATTTATTTGATGTTTTTTAATCCTAATTTTTTTGGAATAATTGCGAAGTAAGGAATGGGTGAAAAGTAAAATAGAAAGTTTGGAACACAGATTTTACGGATTAACGCAGATTTTCACGGATTTATTTTTTAATACATTTAGGAAAATATCCAACCTATAATTTATATATTCCTAATTGCAAATTTAAGCGTGAAAATTTGATTTTTTTTTGTTTTTTCGCTAAAAACTATAATTTTTTAAACTTTTGTACTTTCTTTTCTACTTTTTATCACATCTAACGCCAAAAATATTGCTTGACGGAAAGAAGTTTCATCAGCTACGCCTTTTCCTGCAATATCAAACGCAGTCCCATGGTCAGGTGAAGTACGCACAAAAGGCAATCCTGCTGTAAAATTAACGCCATTTTCCATATTCAACATTTTGAAAGGAATTAAAACTTGGTCGTGATACATTCCCAAAACCGCATCATATTTTTTGTAACTATGTCGTCCAAAAAACGCATCAGGCGAAAATGCTCCAAATACCAAATGCCCTTTTTTGCGAAAATCCTCCACAACAGGCTCAATGATTTGCGTTTCTTCTATGCCCATTACACCACCATCACCTGCGTGTGGATTAAGTCCCAAGACCGCAATACGTGGTTTTTGGATATTAAAATCACTTTTTAACGTATTTATGAGCAAATTTATTTTGCGTTGGATTTTGTCTCTTGTGAGTTGTCCGCTTACTTCTGCAACAGGAATATGCGTTGTAATCATAGAAACACACATATTTTCGCTGTGAAGTATCATCAAATGTTCTTCGCTTTGGCTCATTTTTGCAAGATATTCCGTATGACCTGCGTAAGGAAATACCTCACTTTGGGTGTTATTTTTGTGAATAGGTGCAGTAACAATTCCCTGAATTTCGCCAGCAATAATATCATTTGTAGCTTGTTGAAGGCACAAAACCGCATATTCGCCTGCTTCGGTAGTCAGTTTCCCTATTTCTACTTCTAAAGAATGATGCGTTTCGTGTTGCACCGTAAAAATATTGATTTTACGAGGATTTGCTTGTGATGCTTTGGTGATGAGCTGAAAAGGAAGGTCAGGCATCTGCAAAATTTTGCGATATTTTTGAATGATTTTGATAGAGCCATAAATTACAGGTGTAAAAAGTTGTAAAATGCGTGGTTCTATCAAAGTTTTTAGGATAATTTCAGTACCAATGCCATTGTAATCACCTATTGTAAGCCCAATAATGGGTTTTACTTCGTGATTTTTATCGTGATGTTTGTCGTGATTTTTATCAGCAATTATGGGTGTATTTGTGGTATTTTTTGGGTTTTGTTGGTGCATATTCTATATTATTTTTTGGCTCCTTTTGAGATTTTTTTTTGTAAAAAATTTAAAAAAATATCTGCAAAGTTAGCGAAAAAAAGGTATTTTTTTAAGGAAATTTTTTACATTTGAAAATGCTGTAAAAAATCCTCTCTACCGTACTATTTTTCTGTTATCTCCACGTGAAACGTGGGGAATTAAAAATAATTTTCCACAAAAATTGTCATATAACCTGAAAATATTAGGTTATCTGACAATTTTTGTGGAGTTACAAACCTATAAGGTTTTAAAAACCTTATAGGTTTGATTATCAATATTCTATATTAAAAATAAAAATAAAGGACAAATTTAACACATTCCACAAAAATTGTCATATAACCTGAAAATATTACATTAAAGTTATTTAAATGAAACCATTTTGGAACACGAATTTTATAGATTAACATAGATTTTTTTCTTTTTTTCGTGAAATTTTGATTTTTTTTATCAATTTTAGACTTCATTTTAAAAACCTTATTGTTTTGGAAACAAAAATAATAAATTAAATACCTTTTTCGTTTTACCTTAAAAAAACATTCAAAATATTTTTAATCAAAATGAATACACAAAAAAAAGCAATTTTATATGATGATAATTGTCCTATGTGTCGTCTATATACACAAGGATTTGTCAAAGCAGGTATGTTAGAGGCTGAAAATAGGATTCCTTTTTCGTGTGTCAATGAAAATCCCCAAGTCAAAAATATAGACCTTGACAGAAGTCGCCACGAAATACCTTTGATTGATTTGGAAGGCGGAAAAACTTTGTATGGTTTAGATACATTATTATTTATGATTGGCACAAGGTTGCCTTTTTTGGCATATATAGGACGTTTAAATGGAATATATCATTTTTTCAAAATATTTTATGCCTTTATTTCTTACAACAGGCGTGTCATAATTCAATCTTCAAATACAAACACAGGTTTTGATTGTGCCCCTGATTTTCACGCAGGATACAGACTTTCATTTATTGGGTTAGCATTTTTGTTAGGTGGATATTTTTTTGGTGTGAGTTGGCAATATACTTTGAGCGTGATTGTAGCTCATTATTTGCTTCCTTTTTTAAAAAAATATGAACGTACAGAACTTTTAGGACAGTTTTCTGTGAGTATTTTTATTGGATTGCTTTTCCTACCTTTTCACTTTTGGGCAGGTGTAGGTGCATTTTTAGCAAGTTATCTTTGGCGAATAAAAACACATTTTAAATTTTAGATGAAACCTATAAGGTTTCAGAAACCTTATAGGTTTGATTATCATTTATAAAATGTAATATTTCTTCAAAATTATTATAAGAAAACCAATTTATTTCAGTATCTCTGCGAAACCACGTAAGTTGGCGTTTGGCGTATCTGCGTGAGTTTCTTTTTAATAATCTTATCATTTCAGCTCTGTCATATTCACCTTTGAGATGTGAAAAAACCTCTTGATAACCCACTGTTTGGAGTGCATTATGTTCCTGAAATGCGATAAGATTTTTTACTTCTTCTTCTAATCCTTGTGCGAGCATTGTGTCCATACGTGTATCTATGCGATTGTAAAGCATTTCGCGAGGCATTTCTAAACCAATTTTTGTGATAAAAAAAGGTCTTTTTATTTTTTCATTTTTTCTAAACGAAGAATACATTTTACCTGTTCCCAAACAAATTTCTAAAGCCCTTATAACACGGTGCGGATTTTTTAAGTCTGCATTTTGGCAAAAAATAGGGTCTAAATTTTGAAGTTGTTTTACCAAAGATTCCAAACCTTCACTTTCTAATCTTTGTGTAAGATTCTCTCTGATATTTTCATCTATTTCAGGCATTTCATCTATACCGTCACATATTGTTTGGATATAAAGACCTGAACCACCCACAAGAATTGCTGTGTTTTTTGTTTCAAAAATTTTTTCTAAAATATTCAACACATCTTTTTCATATTCTCCCACATTGTACGTTTGGGAAATGCTATGTGAATTGATAAGATGATGTTTTACACTTGCCAATTCCTCCAAAGACGGTTTTGCAGTGCCTATTTCCATTTCTTTATAAAATTGGCGTGCATCAGCAGATATAATTTCTGTTTGCAATGCTTTTGCAAGTTGGATTGCCATAGCAGTTTTTCCTACTGCAGTAGCTCCCACGATAACGATTAAATGTTTCAAATGGTGAATTATGAATTATGAATTATGAATTATGAATGAAACAGCCAAATAAGGGCAGAATTCTTAGGATTAAATACAAATTTATAGGATTTTTATGAAGAATTATATCAAGGTTTTTGTTTATTTTTATTCTTTTACATAAACAACACTATTTTTTTATGAATTTTATTCATTCTTTTGTTGTTTTAAAAAAATAAAAACCAAAAAAACATCTAAAAAAAACTACAACAAAATGAACATTTTTTTACAAAAAATCTTTTCCCCAAAAATTTTCTTTTTTATCTTTATTGTTTTAATTTCTTTTCAAAAAAACTTTGCTCAAAGTGCTTCACAAGGACTTGCTCCAAAACAACTTTCTGCAAGTGAAATTTTGTTAGAAATCAAAAAATTACACACGCTTGGCACAGCCCTTTACCTCGCAGCACACCCTGACGACGAAAATACCGCAATGATTGCCTATCTTGCCAATGAACGACACCTTAGAACAGGTTATCTTTCGCTTACACGTGGTGATGGCGGTCAAAACCTCATAGGAGCAGAACAGAGGGAACTTATGGGACTTATTCGTACCCAAGAATTATTGCAAGCTCGTAGAATAGATGGCGGAGAGCAGTTTTTTACACGTGCCAATGATTTTGGTTTTTCTAAAAATGCCAAAGAAAGTTTTGAAATTTGGGGAAAAAATAACGTACTTTCTGATGTAGTGCGTATTATTCGCCAATTTCGTCCTGATGTCATTATTTGTAGATTTCCGCCTGACCGCAGAGCAGGACACGGTCATCACGAGGCAAGCACTTTACTTGCTTTGGAGGCTTTTGAAATGGCAGGCGACAAAACCAAATTCCCTGAACAACTTTCAGAAGTGAGCGTTTGGCAACCTACACGCCTTTTTTGGAACGCATATTCGCCTAATTTCCAAAATGCCCCTCCTGATACTACTAATACAATTTCGGTAGAAATTGGAAAATATAATCCGCTTTTGGGCAAATCAAACCTTATTCTTGCTGCGGAAAGTAGAAGTATGCACAAATCACAAGGCTTTGGAACTGCCAAAAATCACGGATTACGTACTGATTTTTTGACGCTTTTGAAAGGAAAACCTGCCAAAAAAGACATTTTTGATGATATTGATTTAACTTGGAACAAAATCAAAAACGCAGGGAATATTGATGTTTTATTAGAAAAAATTGAAAAAAATTATGATTTTAACAAGCCTTATTTGATTGTTTCGCAATTATTTGAGGTAAGAAAACATATAATGCAGATTTTGCCCCAAAATACAGATTATAAAAATCTTTTGGAGAAAAAAATCATACAAATTGATAATCTTATCAAACAATCTTTGGGCTTATGGATTGATGCAAACGCCAATATTCCCAATACAAGCGTGCAGGACACTGTAAAATACGAAATAGAAGCCTCACACCAAAGTCCTTACAAGATAAATATTCAATATTTTGATATGAATACAAATTCGTATAAAAATATTACTTCAAATTCTTCGCTTGAAATGGGGAAATTATACAAATCACCAAATTTTATTTTTTTACAGAAAAATAGATTTTCTACTTCTCAACCTTATTGGCTCAATGAAAAAATAGAAAAAGGGCTTTTTCAGGTTTCTAATACCCAAAAAATAGGCTTGCCTGAAAATCCACCTTTTTTGCAAATTCCTACCCAAATTACAATAACTTTTGAAGATAATAAAACCGAAAATCTCACCGAAAGTCTAACTTTTCTTGCCCCAATTACCTACAAATACACCAAAGCAGAAGACGAAGAAATTTATCGCCCTTTGGAAATTACGCCAGAGGTAATGGTTAATTTTAGCGAAAAAACCTTTTTGTTTGCATCTGAACAAGAGGAAACAATAGAAGTCGCAGTAAGAGCAGGCAAAAAAGATGTAAAAGGAACGTTAAAACTTGATGTGCCACAAGGTTGGCGTGTAGAACCGCTCACACAAAATTTTGAGATTGGGCAAAAAGACCAAGAAAAAGATTTTACGTTTAAGATTTTTCCGCCAAAAAATGCGTCAAATAATAATAAAGCAAAAATGAAAGCATTTATTAAATTGGAAAATGACAAAGATTTTCAACCTGCAAAAGGCATTACACGCATTGATTATCGTCATATTCCACTACAAACGATTTTTCCAAATGCTGAAACCTTGTTAAATCGTTTAGATTTAAAAACCACCAAAAAAAATATTGCGTACATAGCAGGTGCAGGTGATGAAATTCCTCGTTATCTTACGCAGATTGGTTATGAAGTTACACTTTTGGACAAAAACACCTTAGCCAAAGAATCTTTGGACAAATACGCAAGCATTGTGATAGGTGTGCGTGCTTACAACACCGAAGAACACCTTGTAAATGAACAAGAAAAACTAAAAAAATATGTAGAAAATGGCGGAACTTTGGTTGTGCAGTACCAAACCGCTCAAAGGCTTTTGGTCAAAAATTTTGGAATTTATCCTTTTACGCTTTCACGTGAAAGGGTTACAGTGGAAGAAGCTCCTATCAAAATGCTTTTGCCTGAACACGAAATTTTGAACACACCAAATAAAATTACGCAAGATGATTTTGCGGATTGGGTACAAGAGCGTGGATTGTATTTTGCTGATACGTGGGCAAAAGAATATACTGCTATTTTGGCATCTAATGACCCAAACGAGCCAGAATTACAAGGCGGTCTTTTGGTAGCAAATTATGGAAAAGGTAAATTCGTTTATACAGGTTATGCGTTTTTTAGGCAAATTCCTGCGGGTGTGTCAGGTGCAATAAGGCTTTTTGTGAATTTGTTGGATTAGAAGCCCCCTAACCCCCAAAGGGGGAATAAAAAGCAGGTTCAAAAAGTTCAAGGTCTAAATTTCCTTGAATTTTTTGAGCTTTTTTTTATTTGTTATAACTAATGAATTAGTTGATTTTTTATTTTAGAAAATTGGAAAAAAAACAACTTTGTCATTCTTTAGGAATTTGGCTGTTCTGTCGCAGTAACAGCCAGATTCTTTCAGAATGACAATTTTTTTAAGACAATCAAAAATTAGTAAATATTATTTAAAACCTATATTTTTGTAAAAATCATTATTTTTATTTCTGCATGAAAAAATACATTGTTTTTTATCTTATAGTTTTTTTAGGCTATTGTTTTCAAATAACTGCAATCTTAGCACAAACTAACAATGATTGTCGCTATGTGTTTAATACTGGGAGATTGGTGTGTGGAAACTCAAGTTTTACAGACAATAGCACAAACATTGGCATAGATGATTTTAGCCCTACACTATTTCCTGGTAATGATAGGGGGTGCTTAAGTCCAGTAGGAGGTGTTGTGGAACACCAATCTGCTTGGTATGCTTTTACCATTCAAACAAGTGGGGTACTTACTTTTAATATTATTCCTATAAATCCCTCAGATGATTATGATTTTGCCATTTGGGGACCCAATGTAACCTGTACCACGTTGGGAACGCCTATTCGTTGTAATCTTTCACAAAATATGGGTACTACTGGCTTAAATGCTTCAGGTGTTTTTGCCAGTGTAGGTGTAGGAGGAGGAGGAAATTTACCTTTCTCAACTCCTCTGAATGTGGTAGCAGGACAACAATATTTTATGATGATAGATAATTTTCTTAGCACAGGCGTAGGATTTTCCTTTGAATGGACAGGCACTGCCCAACTTTCTGTGGTGAATGCATTATTTGGTAGCCCTTCTATTTCCTGCAACAAAGTATCATTCATCAATACTTCTGCTACTTGCGACCAAACCGCTACATTGTCCTATATGTGGGATTTCGGAGATGGGAGCATTATCACTGCCAATAACAGCGTTGCAAGTCCCACACATATCTATTCAGCAGTTGGGACTTATAATGTAACATTGACTACAACTGTTGTCAGCAACAACGCAAACAATGGCAGTACAATGACCTACACCAAACCTGTAACCATTACCACAGTACCACAAGTACCTATATTTTCAGGGCTTTCAGACCAATATTGCATCAATACACAGCCCTTTAACCTAAGTGCAACGCCCACAGGAGGCACATTTACGATAAATGGCACAAGTGCAACACAATTTAACCCAAGCACACTTGGCATAGGAACACACCTTATAAAATACACTTTTACAGATGCAAATGGTTGTGTGGGTATGAATACCAAAAATGTAACCATAAACCCTTTACCAGTTCTTTCATTTGTGGATTTGAAAGATAATTATTGTATTTCAAATCCTGCATTTGTTTTGCAAGCCAATCCAACAGGGGGAATATTCAAAATCAATAATGTAGTTGTAACACAACTTAACCCTGCTTCGTTGGGTTTGGGAAATGCAGAAATCAGGTATGAATACAATGCAGGAAATGGTTGCACAAATTCCATCAATAAAAACATCATCATCAATCCAAAACCAATTTTGGCATTTTTGAATTTGCAAAATAGTTATTTTGATGACCAATCAGCATTTACTTTGCAAGCAACACCCACAGGAGGCACATTTCAAATAAATAATGTAATTGCAACAGAATTTAATCCTGCAACTTTGGGCATTGGAACACACCTCATAAAATATACTTATATTGACCCAACAGATACAGGTTGTTCAAATGAAATTACCCAAAACGTAGAAATTATTACAAACTTCACAAGCACCAAAGAAACCTTAAAAATATGCCCTCCAGAGCTTGGTTATGAACTGATGGCAATGACTTTGGCAGAGGAAATTGCTTTAAAAAATGCAGGCAAAAAAGTATTTTATAAATGGAATAATGGAGAAACTACACGTAGTTTTTTTATCAAAAACAAAGACCAAGAAGATACTTATATAGTGGAAGTGGGAGAAATTGGGAAACCTTTTTTAATAAAAACTTTTGATGTTTTTATAAATTGCGACCCAAAACTGATTTTACCAACTGCCTTTACGCCAAATGGTGATGGATTGAATGATAATTTTGAGATAAAAGGAGGAGATTTTGCTTTCCTAAACTTCCAAATTTATAATCGTTGGGGTGAAATTGTGTTTGTGTCAAGAGGAAAAGATGATGTTTGGGACGGAACATTTATGGGAAAACCTTGTCCTGAGGGTGTGTATGTTTGGCAAGCAAAATATCAAAATATTTTGAAAAAAGATGAGAAAACGCAGGCAAAAGGGCAGGTTACGCTCATAAGGTAAAAAAGTTCAAGGTTCAAAGTTCAAAAAGTTTAAAGTTTAAGATTTTATAAAAAAATCCTGTTAATTCTCAAATTCTGAAAATCCTGTTTCAGACTTTGGTTGTTTCATTCATAATTTATCATTCCCAAAATTAGATATAAAATTTATGGGTGTTATGGTTTTTGTAAAAAAACATTGTATTTTTGCTGAAAAATTTTAACCAAATTCCTTTGGTTTTTGGGAATTATTAAACTAAATAACCAAGTTAAAAAAATGTCTATTTCAAAAATTACTGAATTATTGGGCAAAGATGCTGAATATCTTTTGGCTCACAAAAGCACAACTATTGACAAAAGCGTTTTGCACACACCACACAACGATTTTGTGAATGATATTTTTGTGCCAACCAACCGCAACACACAAGTTTTGCGTAGTTTAGGGCAATTATTCAATACAGGTCGTTTGGCAAATACAGGTTATTTGTCTATTTTACCCATTGACCAAGGCATAGAACATAGTGCTGGTGCTTCTTTTGCAAAAAATCCTGCATATTTTGACCCTGAAAATATCGTAAAACTTGCCTTAGAAGGCGGTTGCAATGCAGTTGCTACTACTTTTGGGGTATTGGGTATGACTTCACGCAAATACGCTCATAAAATTCCTTTTATCGTAAAAATCAACCACAACGAACTCCTTACTTATCCTAACAAAGCTGACCAAATAATGTATGGTTCTGTGCGTGATGCGTGGAATTTGGGTGCTGTGGCGGTAGGTGCAACCATTTATTTTGGTTCTGATAATTCTGCTCGCCAAATTTTGGAAGTTTCTAAGGCATTTGATGAAGCGCATCAACTTGGAATGGCTACTATTTTGTGGTGTTATACCAGAAATGATGCTTTCAAAGTAAAAGGTGATAAAGATTATCACGTTTCTGCTGACCTTACAGGACAAGCAAACCACTTGGGCGTAACAATTCAAGCAGACATCATCAAACAAAAACTTCCTGAAAATAATGGTGGTTACAAAGCACTTAATACAGGTGGTTCAAGCTATGGCAAATTAGACGAAAGAATTTATACACAACTTACATCAGAACACCCTATTGATTTGTGTCGTTATCAAGTAGCGAATTGCTATATGGGACGTGCTGGTCTTATCAATTCAGGTGGTGCATCTTCTGGCGAATCAGATTTGGCAGAAGCAATACGTACTGCGGTTATCAACAAACGTGCTGGTGGTATGGGTTTGATTTCAGGCAGAAAAGCCTTCCAACGCCCAATGAACGAAGGTGTAGGCATTTTGAATGCAATTCAAGACGTATATTTGAGCAAAGAAGTTGATTTGGCTTAGTTTTTAAAGTAGTTTTTCTACGAATTTTAACTTTTGGAGGGTTTCAAACCCTCCAAAAGTTTTTGTTATATTTTTTTAAATTTTATATAAATTATATAATTAAATATTATTTAGAAATACAAAAAAAATTCCTAATCCCTAATTCATAATTACTCAATATGGCTTGGTTTAATCGTAATGAACAAGGCATCAAAACTGCCACCACCGAAAAAAGAGAAACCCCTGATGGGCTTTGGTATAGTTGCCCAGAATGTAAAAATGTTATCACATCAAGAGAACACAAATATAACGCTCACACTTGTTTGAATTGTGGCTATCACGAAAGAATTGGGTCAGAAGAATATTTTGAAATCCTTTTTGATGACAATGTTTTTACTGAATTGGATAAAAATATGACCTCTGGCGACCCTCTTACTTTTACAGACAGCAAAGCATATCCAAAACGCATTGTTGCCACACAAGAAAGTACAGGACTAAAAGATGCCCTTAGAAGTGCAACAGGCAAGATAAACGGAAAAGATATTACAATTGCTTGTATGGATTTTGGGTTTATTGGTGGGTCAATGGGAACTGTAGTAGGCGAAAAAATTGCAAGAGCTACAGATTATGCCCTCAAACACAAACAACCGCTTATTATCATCTCCAAAACAGGCGGTGCGCGTATGCAGGAAGCAGGTTATTCGCTGATGCAAATGGGCAAAACCTCCGCAAAACTTGCTTTATTAGCAAAAGCAAAAATTCCTTATATTTCGCTTTTGACTGACCCAACCACAGGCGGTGTATCTGCGTCTTATGCGATGTTGGGCGATTTTAACATTGCAGAGCCAAAAGCACTTATTGGTTTTGCGGGACCTCGTGTCATTCGTGAAACTATCGGAAAAGACCTTCCAAAAGGTTTTCAAACGTCTGAATATCTCTTGGAACACGGTTTTTTGGATTTTATTATAGATAGAAAACAACTAAAAGCTAATATTTCTACACTTTTGGGAATGTTGGAATAATTAGGAATTAAGAATTAAAAATTAGGAATGAAACAGCCAAAAACGAAATTTAAGATTTAGTAAAATTTTAATGAAAAATTGTTTTTGATAAACTTATTTTTAAGGTTAATTTGTATCAACTGGGAACTGCGGAAATCTCAAAAAATATCGTCTGTACCGTAGTTTACGAAGGTCTGACGATATTTTTTGAGATTTTTAACCACAAATTTTAGTAGATAAAAAAGGTCAGACCTCCGCAAGCTACGGTACAGACCTTTTTTTTAGTTGTAAAATTTATTTTTTAGACATTTTTTATAAAGAAAACATTGCTTAAAATCTTTAAAAAACACTTTTTAATACTTTTCCACAGTTTCCAGTATCAAAAGCAAGTCAAAAAAGGCTTGCTTTTGTATTTTTTTGTATCTTTGTAAAAAGAATTAAAAAACTAAGACTAAAAAAATAATAAATATGCAATTTGCAGACATAAAAAATGACATTGCTTTTCGCAAAATTTTTGGAAATAGTGCCAAAACAGAGATTTTAACCTCTTTTTTAAATGCAGTTTTAAAATTAGAAGGCAATAAAAAAATCGTTTCTGCCAAAATTTTAAATCCTTATCAATTACCAATCGTTTTAGGTGCAAAATCTTCTATTTTGGACGTAAAAGCAATAGATGAAAAAGGAAATGAATATATCGTAGAAATGCAATTAACCGATAAAATTGGTTTTGCCAAAAGAGTTGTGTATTACAGTGCAAAAAGTTATTCTGCACAACTTGGTGTTTCAGAGGATTATTATACTTTGAAACCAACAATTTTTATTGGTATTTTGAACTTTGAGTTTTTAGAAAATCCTAATTATATATCAAGGCATTTAATTTTAGATGCAGAAACCCACGAACACAAACTAAAAGATTTGGACTTTAATTTTATTGAATTACCTAAATTCAATAAAACAGAAGCAGAACTTGACACATTGATTGACAAATGGGTTTATTTTATTAAAAATGCAGAAACTTTGACCGTCATTCCTGCCAATGCAGATGACAGTGGTCTAAAATCTGCTTACACAGAAGCAGATAAGCATACTTGGTCAAAAGCAGATTTAGAGGCTTATCAATATGAAAATATGCGTGAAACTGATGTAAAAGCAGAAAAAATGATGGTAGAACAAAAAAAGGCAATTGAAATTGCGAAAAATCTAATTTCGTTGGGTTTGGATAATGATACCATAACAAAAGGGACAGGCTTAACTCTTGAACAAGTAGAGCAATTACGCAAAAACTAAAAAAAAACTTTTTAACATTAAACCTTGAACATTAAACCTTAAACATTAAACCTTAAACTTTTATAAATGGCAAAAAAAGCAATCGTTATTGGGGCAGGATTTGCAGGAATGTCTGTTGCAACACACCTCGCTAAGGCAGGTTTTGAGGTGGAAGTATTAGAAAAAAATGACCAAGCTGGCGGAAGGGCAAGAATTTGGCAAAAAGACGGTTTTACATTTGATATGGGACCGAGTTGGTACTGGATGCCTGATGTTTTTGAACATTATTTTGCACAATTTGGCAAAAAAGTAAGTGATTATTATACTTTAAAGCGTCTTGACCCTTCGTATTCGGTGGTTTTTGGAAAAGGAACTGCGGATAATTGGCATATTCCTGCTAATTTGGAAGATTTTAAGAATTTTTTGGAGGAAAAAGAAACAGGAAGTGGAAAGAAATTAGAGGAATTCCTTGCACAAGCACAATACAAATATCAAGTTGGCATCAAGGATTTGGTGTATAAACCAAGCAGGTCAGTATTGGAATTTGCTGATACAAGACTTTTAAGTGCATTGTTCAAAATGGACGTGTTGCAATCAATGCACACACATTTGAGGAGGTTTTTTAAGCACCCCCAAATCCTCCAACTGATGGAATTTCCTATCCTTTTTTTGGGTGCTTTACCTGAAAATACGCCTGCATTGTATAGTTTGATGAATTATGCAGATATTTCTTTGGGAACTTGGTACCCAGAGGGCGGAATGAATAAAATCGTGCAAGGTATGCAGAAAGTTGCTGAAGAATTTGGCGTAAAATTCCGCTTTAATGAGACAGTTAATGGTGTTACAATCCAACAAAATAACAAAATCCAACAAGTCATTACCACAAAAGGCAATTATTTTGCTGATGTGGTCGTGTCAGGAGCGGATTATCACCACACCGAAACCAAACTTCTCCCCCCAAAATACCAAAGTTACTCTGCAAGGTATTGGGATAGTCGTGTACTTGCACCATCTTCATTGTTATTTTATTTGGGAATTGACAAAAAAGTACAAAATTTATTGCACCATAACCTATTTTTTGATACAGATTTCAAGCAACACGCCCACGAAATATACACGCAACCACAATATCCTTCTAATCCTTTGTTTTATGTGTCTGTTCCTTCGCTTACCGACCCAAGCGTAGCTCCAGAAGGCAAAGAAAATATGTTTTTATTGATGCCTATTGCTCCTGATTTGGAAGATACCGAAGAAATGCGTGAGAAATATTACCATATCATAATGGACAGGTTAGAAAATATCACAAAACAAGACATTAGACAGCACGTAATCCTAAAAAGAGGTTTTGCACACAGGGATTTTATCCAAGATTACAATTCTTTCAAAGGAAATGCGTATGGATTGGCAAATACTTTGATGCAAACCGCCATTTTAAAACCTTCTTTGAAAAGCAAAAAGGTAAAAAATCTATTTTATACAGGACAACTTACTGTGCCAGGACCTGGTGTTCCGCCTTCGTTGATTTCTGGACAAGTGGTTGCAAGGGAAATTATTAAGGAGTTTTTGTATTAGGTTATTCATATCTAAATCTAAACTAAGTATTGATATACAAACTTTACAGAAAAAATAAAATTTTTTATATGAAAAAAATCGTTACCCTCTTTGTCATTTTTGTAGGCTTTTTGGGCGTAGAAAATGTTTTTGCACAAACCAGAGAATATAAAAAAATTGCTAAAAAACTTTGTGAGTGTACCCAAAAAATGTTAGATGAATATCCACCACTTTTGTCAAAATTATATTTGGATATTGCAGAAATGGGGGAGGAAAAAGCAGAAGAAGTTTTTTTGACAAAACTTATGAGCCTTCCTGAGAATGAAAGAGAAGCATTTACAAAGTCTATGGATGAAAAGCCTATGCAAGTCATTATGGAAAAACATTGTTCAGTCGCAAAAGAGTTTATTCAAAAATCTAAAATGAATGATTCAAGTGAATCAGCTTTGGAAAAAATCTTGGAAATTATGAAAAAAGATAAAAAATGCAAACAAGGCTATGCAGTGATGTCGTTGGGTTTGAAATCTAAAAACTAATTTCCTACTTATTTTTATTGATTATTTTGCAACGAAATTTTCACAGAAACAAAAATATTATTCCTAAAATTATGCAATACATTCTCATAGACAACAAGCCCAAAATGATAGAAGCCTGGAAAATGTTTTTTGAGGGTTTTGCTGATGTGGCAATCGTAGAAGGCGACCTTACACAGGTGGTTTCTGCTGATGCGATTGTAAGTCCTGCCAATTCGTTTGGTTTTATGGACGGAGGTGTGGATTATGCCATTTCTGAACGTTTGGGTTGGGATTTGCAGGAAAAAGTGCAAGAAAAAATAAAATCTTTGCCTGAAGGCGAGTTATTGGTTGGAAAAGCTCTTATTTTGGAAACAAATGACAAAATTATTCCTTATTTGATAGTTGCACCCACTATGCGAGTTCCAACAGATTTTAATATAAATACCTCGCTTAATGCGTATTTAGCAATGAAAGCGGTATTTATTGAGGCAATTTCACACCCAAATATCAACACGATTGCGATTTCAGGTTTTTGCACAGGTGTAGGAAAAATGTTGCCTGAAATATCAGCAAGACAAATGTTTTTTGCTTATCAGGAAATTGTTTTAGGAAAAAAACAAAATTTCAAAGATTTTGGAGAAGCACAACGTTATCATTGGGAAATAAATCCACAAGGATTGATTTGGCAGTAAAACAATTTACAAAAACAACATTATAATTTTGTTTTTAAATTAAAATATAAAAAAAATATGAAAATTATATCCTTTGAATTTGAACACAAAACAGAAAACTGGAAAATTGAAAAAATACATTTTAACCCAAAAATTACGCTTTTGGTGGGTGCGTCAGGCGTGGGAAAAACGCAGATTTTGAGGGGATTGAAGATTTTACGAAATATTGCTGGATACGACCCAGAAGTAAAAGATATGGTTAAATGGTGCATTGAATTTGAGACTAATGACAATAAAAAATACACTTGGAAAGGTGAAACCGACAATTCAAATAAAAATGATTTTTTTGAGAAAAATAGAATTGAAATTATAGCAGAAGAAATCATTTTAAATGGTAAAAATATAGCAGAAAGAAATAATGGAAACATTATATTTGAGGGTCAAAAAATGCCAAAACTTTCAGCTTCTGAGAGTTTAATTTATTTATTTAGAGAAGGAATAGGTATAATGGGGCTATTTTTTAATTTTCTTAGAATGTTTTTTTTTGATTATAAAAGCCTTTCATTGGAGCCTCAAAGTATCTTATTTCATAAACAAAATTTTTATGATGTGCAAAGTGAAATAAAAAATTATAATTCATTAGACCAAATAAAAAATAATTTTTTATTGGTACTTGATAAATTATTTTTAATACAAGAGAAAGACCAAAAAACATTCAATATCATAAAACAGCAATTCATTGATATTTTTCCAAAAGTAGAAGATTTGAGATGTAAAGTGCTTATAAAAGAAGATAATAAAGAATATATCTCAATCCAAATAAAAGAACAAGGCGTTACAAATTGGATAGACCAAAAAAATATTTCTTCTGGAATGTTCAGAACATTGATGCAGTTGAGTGAATTATATTTGTGTGCAGATGGAAGTGTTTTTTTGATGGACGAATTTGAAAATAGCTTAGGTATAAATTGCATAGATGAAATTACACGAAATATTATTTCGTCAAATCGTAATTTACAATTTATTATCACAAGTCATCACCCTTACATTATCAATAACATTCCACATGAATATTGGAAATTGGTAACAAGAACAGGAAACGCTATCAAAACGCATAACATTGATGAATTTTTGACCATCAAAAACTCAAAACACGACGCTTTTATGCAACTTATCCAATTAGACGAATATATCACAGGCGAAGCATAACCTTTTATTATGAACATTTATTTTTTGGTAGAAGGCAAACGCACTGAAAAAAAAGTTTATCCTGCGTGGTTGTCTGTGCTTATTCCTGAATTGGAGAAAGTCAAAAGAATTGAAAATATCAACCAAAACAATTATTTTCTTTTTTCAGGAGAAGGTTATCCTGCACTAAAAAACCAATTAGCAAACTGCGTTTCAGACATTAACCAATTACGAAATATTGATTATTTTGTGGTTTGTCTTGATGGTGATGATGTAGGCATAGAAAAGCGTCAACAAGAAATTTTGGATTATTTTATTGAAAATAAAATTTTGCTCAATGAAAATACAAAAATGAAAATTATTGTGCAGAATGTATGTTTTGAAACGTGGTTTTTGGGAAATGAAAAAATCTTTAAGAAAAATCCACAAGATGAAGATTTGAGAAAATGGGTAAAATTTTATAATGTGAAAAACAATGACCCTGAACTTATGCAAAAACCTCAAAATCATAAAGAAACCACAGCAGATTTTCATTTTAATTATTTCTCAAAATTGTTGCAAGAAAGAAATGCAAGTTATAACAAAAATAATCCTTTTATAGTAATTCAAGATAGTTTTTTGCAAGAACTCATCAAAAGACACCAAAATACTGAACATATTACATCATTTGGCAATTTTTTGAATTTTTGTGAAGAAGTAAAAAAGGCAATGGAAAACAAAGAACAAATTTAAAAATACGCAATTCCAATGTTTTTTATAATTTTGAGTCAATAAAAAACAAATTTTTGATAATTTTTGTTAAAACATTATTCAGAAATGGTATTTTTAATATTTACTCAAAAAAATGAACACTGACACAACAACTGATATAACATTTGACATACAAAAAATAAGAGCTGATTTTCCCATTTTGGAAACAAAAGTACATAATAACAAAACGCTTGTTTATCTTGACAATGCTGCAACTTCCCAAAAACCAAAATCGGTTTTGGACGCATTGCAAAGTTATTACACCACCCAAAATGCTAACATACATCGTGGGGCTCATTTTATGGCGTCCAAATCCACACAAGATTACGAAAATACACGCCTTACCGTCAAAAATTTTCTAAATGCAAAACACACCGAAGAAATTATTTTTACACGTGGTGTTACAGAAGCTATCAATCTGGTAGCCCAAACTTGGGGCAGACAAAACCTCCAAAAAGGTGATGAAATCCTACTTTCTACAATGGAACACCACTCTAATATTGTTCCTTGGCAACTTATCGCAGAAGAAAAAGGTGCAGTTATTAAGGTAATTCCTATCAATGACAATGGTGAAATTCTTTTAGATGAATACGAAAAATTACTTTCTCCAAAAACCAAATTACTTACCATTTGCCACGTTTCTAATGCACTTGGCACCATAAATCCTTTGGAAAAAATGATTCCTTTGGCTAAAAAATTTGGTACAACAATTTTCGTAGATGGGGCGCAAGCAAGCGTACATTTGACGATTGATGTGCAGAAATTAGATGCAGATTTTTATGCTTTTTCAGGGCATAAAGTTTATGCTCCTACAGGAATTGGAATTTTGTATGGAAAAATGGATATTTTGGAAAAAATGCCTCCTTATCACGGTGGCGGTGAAATGATAAAAGATGTAAGTTTTGAAAAAAGCACTTATAATGTAGTTCCACATAAATTTGAGGCAGGAACGCCAAACATTGCTGATGCAATCGCCTTAAAAAATGCTTTAGATTATCTCCAAAATTTTGATAAAAATGCCCTACACGCTCACGAGCAAGCACTTTTACAATATGCCACTCAAGAAATGCAAAAAATTGAAGGTTTGAAAATTATTGGGCAAGCAAAAGAAAAAATAAGTGTAATCTCGTTTGTGGTGGAAGGCGTGCATCACAGTGATATAGGCACATTGTTGGATATGGAAGGCGTTGCTATTCGCACAGGACACCATTGTACGCAACCACTGCACAAACGTTTGGGTTTAGATGGAAGCGCAAGAATTTCTTTTGCCCTTTATAACACCCTTGAAGAAATTGATATTTTTATCAATGCACTCAAAAAAGCAATAAAAATGCTTCTTTAATAATGGTGAATTGTAAATGGTAAATGATAAATTAAACAGCCAAAATACAAAAAGCATTTTTTCAATTTGAAAAAATGCTTTTTGTATTTTTGTATTTTCTGACACCTTTCTCCTGATTCCTGACACCTTTCTCCTGACACCTTTTATTGCATTTCAAATTCTTTTATTGTTTTTTCAATAATATCACAACATTCCAAAAGTTGTTTTTCGGTCATTGTCAAAGGCGGTGCAAAACGAATAATATTACCGTGTGTTGGTTTTGCCAATAAGCCATTTTCAGCTAATTTAAGGCAAATATTCCAAGCAGTTTCGCTTTCTGGTGTATCATTGATGATAATTGCATTTAATAAACCTTTTCCACGTACTGCAAACAAAACCTTAGAATATTCTGCCAAATCTGACATTCTTTTTCTAAAAATTTTGCCCAAATGATACGCATTTTCTGCAAGATTTTCTTCTTTTAATACTTTTAACGCCTCCATTGTTACTGCACAAGCCAAAGGATTACCTCCATATGTAGAACCGTGTTGTCCAGGTTTTAAGGTAAGCATAATTTCATCATTTGCCAACACCGCAGAAACAGGCATTGTACCACCAGAAAGGGCTTTTCCCAATATCAAAATATCAGGTTTTACATCTTCATAATCACAAGCTAATAACCTTCCTGTACGAGCAAGACCTGTTTGTACCTCATCAGCAATAAACAAAACATTATTTGCTTTACAAAGATTATATGCTTCACGCAAATACCCTTCATCAGGCACCACTACGCCAGCCTCGCCTTGTATAGGTTCAAGCATAAAACCAGCCACATTTTTATCTTCCAATGCTTCTGCAAGTGATTTGAGGTCATTGTAAGGAATTATCTCAAAACCTGTCATATAAGGGCCAAAATGCTGATAAGAACCTTTGTCATTAGAAGTTGAGATGGCGGATAATGTTCTTCCCCAAAAATTATGTTGCACAAAAATAATCTTAGCTTTATTTTCAGGAATCCCTTTTACCGTATAACCCCATTTTCTACAAAGTTTTATAGCGGTTTCGCCACCTTCTACGCCTGTATTCATAGGAAGAACCCTATCATAACCAAAATATTCGGTCATAAATTGTGCAAATTCGCCCAATTTATCATTATAAAATGCCCTTGATGTAAGTGTAAGCGTTTGGGCTTGTTTGGTCATTGCCTCAATGATACGTGGGTGACAATGTCCTTGATTGACAGCACTGTACGCAGAAAGGAAATCAAAATATTTTTTGCCTTCTACGTCCCACACATATACACCTTCGCCACGAGCAAGCACCACAGGCAAAGGGTGATAATTATGCGCACCATATTTTTCTTCTAAGGCGATTGCCTCCTGACTGCGAGTAAGTTGTTCTGTCATCATAAAAACAAATTATAAATTATGAATTATAAATTAAAAATGTGGAATGAGGAATTTTGTATTTTTTACTAATTCCTGACACCTGATACCTAATTCCTGACACCTGATTCCTGAATACTTTGTATTAAATGTATTTTTATGCAAAGATAGTTTTTTTTGAAAATAAATTCAAAATAAATTCAAAATAAAATTTGGAAAAATCTTTTTTTTGAAAAAAATTAAAATTAAATACAGAATGATATTTTGGTAAAATCAAAATAAATAAATAATAAAAACCAACCACTACATTTTATTTTATTTTTCAAAAAAAAAATGTTAATTGCAAAAAAATTTATTTTTTATTTTAAAACTCAAAAAATATTTTATGGGTATTCAATTTATTATTACTGGTATTTTAATGTTTTTTGCAATCATTGTTGCTTATTCTTGTTTTGGGCTTTTAAATCTGCAAAGACACCTTTTATTCATTCAAATGATAACTATTCCAACGATAGTATTATCCATAGGAGTTTTCATTAGTGGGCTTATGGTATTTTTTAATATGAATCATAAAACTAACGCAATGCGATATTTCAAATATACAACATATATATCTATTGCTATAGTAAGTATTTTTGTGATGTTGGTTGTTGGTTCAACGATTTCTATTTGGGTTTCTGCATTTTTTTCAAAAAATGCAAGACCGTAAAATTTCTGAAAACTGCAAAAAACAAGATTCTTTGACAATTTTTATGAAAAATAACTGTGTCATTCTGTAAAAAACATTTATTTTAATTTTCTAACAAAAAAATGTACGGTTTTAAAATTCATTTTAAAAATCCTATTAAATAAAATTAGCTTTTTTTAAAATTTTTATGATAATTTTGTTAAAAAATGTATTTGGTTGTTTCATTCAACATTAAATTGTATTTGGCTGTTTCATTCATCATTTATCATTCAACATTTATCATTAAAAATGTACTTTATTTATTCTTTATTGTCAAAATTCCCTCTTTGGGGCTTGATTTTATTACTTTCATTTGAAATACACGCCCAAGACCTCCAAAAAGCTAAAAATCATATCAAAACATTAAGTTCTAAAGAATTTTTTGGACGTGGTTATGTGAAAAATGGGCAAAAAAAAGCATCTGAATACTTGACAAAAGAACTCAAAAAATTAGGTATAAAATCTTTTAAAAATACAGATTTAAAAAATACAGATTTAAAAAATAATTTTACCCAAAAATTTAATATGCCTGTCAATACTTTTCCAACACCAATTTTTTTGAAAATAAATGAAAAAAATCTGCAAGTTGGAAAAGATTTTATTGTGCGAAGTCATAGCAAAAGTGCCAAAGGAGAAGGAAAATTATATTATTTGGATAGTCTTTTTTGGGTAAATAAAAACAAAAATGATTTGATTGCTGATAAAATAAAAGAAAATTTTGTGCTGGTTTTTCATACAAAATATGAAAAGGAAATTAAAAATTTACCTAAAAATATCCTTGAATTTTTTGAAAAAAATGAGGTAAAAATTATTCTTTTTGATAAAAAACCTACTGCATCTATTTCGCTTTATCCCGAAAATGAAACAGTTTTTGAGATGACAAAAGAAAATTTTGAGAAATTTAGTTCCCCAAAAGACCCCAAAAGCCTCCCAGCCACCAAAGGGGGAGTAAATCGTCAAATGGAAAATTATGTGAAATTTGAAATAAAAAATGAATTTATAGAAAAATATCCTTGCCAAAATATCATAGGTTACACAGAAGGCACAAGTCCAACACAAAAAGACACTTTTTTGGTGTTTTCTGCACATTATGACCATTTGGGCGGAATGGGACAGGTTTTTTTCCCTGGTGCGAGTGATAACGCAAGCGGTGTGGGAATGGTTTTGGCTTTGGCAGAATATTTCCAAAAAAATCCCATAAAATATAGTGTTGCTTATATGTTTTTTGGGGCAGAAGAAGCTGGTATTATTGGCTCAAATTACTATGTCAATAATCCAATTTTCCCCCTAAAAAACATTAAATTGTTGATGAATTTGGATTTATTAGCAACAGGAAGTATGGGTTTTACGCTTGTAAATGGAACAATTTTTAAGGATTATTTTGATAAAATGGTACAATTAAATGATAAACTCAAAGCTGTTCCAAAGGTTTTTATAAGGGGAAAAGCAATGAATTCTGACCACTATTTTTTTTCAGAAAAAGGTGTTCCTGCATTTTTTCTTTATACAATGGGCAATAAAACTTTTTATCACGACGTAGATGATACTTACGAAAGTCTGCCTTTTGATAGATTTGAACAGGTTTTTGGGCTTTTGTGTAAGTATTTTGAAGAATTATAAATCAATGGTGAATGCTGAATGATAAGTACTTCTGCAAAAATAAAGTTACATTTGAAAAATTTAAAACCTATTAAAAATTCGCTTCAAATAACTGAAATGTATTTTTTAAAAAAATGATTTGTAACATT
The DNA here is from genome assembly GCA_013297825.1 of Cytophagales bacterium. Classification (GTDB taxonomy): domain Bacteria; phylum Bacteroidota; class Bacteroidia; order Cytophagales; family Microscillaceae; genus JAAFIN01. The sequence continues at coordinate 10,945 of JAAFIN010000002.1, read as the reverse complement.
TATTTTGCGTTGGTACTTAAATGGAACAGCCAAGTACAAAAGTTTATTTTTTTTGTTGGAAGTCCAAACTATTATTTCCTTAATTTAATGGCAATAATTTGGAGAAATAGCAAAAGAATTCCTATAAAAAGTCTAATCTCTACGTTCTTCCATTTTTATTTCTTCTTTTCTTATGCCATCAAGCCCTTTAAACATTTTTTTTATTTGTTTGGCTGTGTATGGAAGGCTATTTTCTGTCAAATATAGTTCTTTTAGGTTTAAATTTTTCATTTCTTTTGGCAAAGAAGTTAGTTTATTGTATGATAAATCCAACTCTCTTAATTCTTTTAAATTTCCAAATTCTTTTGGTAGAATAGAAAGTTTATTATTTGATAAATTCAATACTTTTAGATTTTTTAATCCTTCTATTTCTTTTGGAATATCAACTAATTGGTTTTCCCACAAATTTAATTCTTGTAATTTTTTTAATTTCCCAATGTCTTTTGGTAAAGATGAAATTTGATTTCTCCAAAGAATTAGCGTTTTTAGATTTTCTAAATCTCCAATTTCTTGGGGTAAGTTAGGAATTTTATTACTCATTAAATCAAGTTTTTGCAATTTTCTTAAACTTCCAATTTCTTGGGGTAAAGCTGAAATTTCATTTCCAAATAAAGACAAAGTTTGTAAATTTTTTAGTTCATTTATTTCTTTTGGTAATGTGACTAATGTGTTGTTAGAAAAATATAATTTTTGTAGATTTTTTAATTTGATAAGTTCTTTTGGAAATGTTACAAATTTATTTTGTCCCAAATCTAAATTTTTTAAATTCTGCATATTTTCAATTTCTTTGGGCAATTCTTTGAGATGATTGATGCCAAAACGCAATTTTTCTAAATTTTTTAATTTTGTAAGTTCTATTGGGAAAACGGTAAAATCATTTACTTCCAAAGATAACTTTTGTAAATTTTGCAATTCTTCAAACTCTTTTGGGAGAGTATTTAATGCATTGTAGGTTAAGTCTAATTCTTGCAAATTTTTTAATCTCCCAATTTCTTTGGGTAAATATGTTGATTTTTTAAATATATCACCTTGTAAAGACAGTCTATATACTTTTAAAGGTTCTTTCAAGGCATCATTTAAACTTGTATATATTTCCGTCTTTAACAACGCAATGCTGTCCAATAAGGTATTTTGTGCATTTGCATTAATATATAAAAATACACAAATAAATGCAGAAAAAAAGTATTTTTTCATTGTTTTTTATTGAAAATAGTTAAAAATAAAACTTTAAAATTGAATGTTATTTATCATTCTTAAATCACTTGAAAACCCATTATCAAGATATCATCAGTTTGTTCCAAATCCCCACGCCAACGATAATGTTCTGCTTCAAGTTTTTCTTTTTGCACAAAAAAAGATTCTGTGTGAATTTCTTGCAACAGATTTTTAAAATTTCTATGAAGATATTTTGTGCCTTTTTCCCCTCCAAATTGGTCACGATAACCATCAGAAGTAAGGTAAAAAATATCACCTTTTTGAATGTCAAATATATGATTTACAAAAGGAAATTCAATATACACAATGCCATCAATGGAATTACTTGCACCTTTTATTTGTGTAATATGCCCTTTATGTGCCACATATAAGTTATGCCTTGCACCTGCAAAAGTAAGTTGATTATTATTCTCATCTATAACAACTATCCCAATGTCCATTCCATTTTTAATTTTTTGGTGTTGTTGGAGGGTTTCTTTGAGCAACATATCCAAATTTGCTAAAATTACTTCTGGATTTGTAACACCTTGAAAATGTATGATTTCGTTAAGCAATGTAACCCCTATCATTGTCATAAATGCTCCTGCAACACCGTGACCTGTGCAGTCTGCCAAAATCATTATTTTGTATTCATTGACTTTGCCAAACCAATAAAAATCACCAGAAACAACATCTTTGGGGATATTAAGCACAAAAGCACCTTTAAAACTTTGAATAATATCTTCTTGTTCTACCATAATAGCATTTTGAATATGTTTTGCATAATCAATGCTATCCATCACAGATTGGTGTTGTATTTCAAGCTCACGATTTTGTTTTTCTATCAATACCCTAAAACTTTCAAGGGCTTCATTATTAGCAAAAAGTTCTTCATTGATTTGTCTAAGTTCTTCGCTGAGTGTTAAAACTTCTTCATAAGTGTTTTTTAAATCTAAAATATAGGTGTTGACTTTTTTGGTGATAGGTCTAAAAATCAACATTGCTTCTCCAAATAATACAAAAAAAGTAACAAACATCAATATCAGTTCTATCCATTTGAGCGTTTCAATTTTTTCTTTGGCTTCAAGAGCAAACCTATCTACGATTTTGTTCATTTGTTGCAAAAATTTTTTTTCAACACTCAAAATAATATCTGCTTTTTTTTGTAATATTTCTTTAAATTTTGCATTTTTAAAATTGTCGCTACTTTTTGCATTTATGAGGTCTTTGCTGGCTTGCAACATTATATCAAAATTTTCCCCCATTTCTACAAACATTTGAAGCAATATAGGGGAACTGATAGCAGGAATATTACGATTTTTATCACCTTTTAATAATGCAATATGATTTTTTTCCCATAAGTCGGTAGCTTTTTGAAGTTCAGCAAAAGCAGTATCACTTTTTGCTTGTGTTTGTGGTGTATTGGGCAAAAATTCATCAAGTAATAAAATATTAACATTTTTAGAAATTTGTTGGCTCAAAAAACGTTGTCTTCCGCTTGTATTTACCACATTTGCATCTGATTCTTGGTTTTTGAGGGCATTTCTAATGAATAATTGGCTCATAACAGTTATCAATGCCACAAAAAACAATGCCAATATATACCCAATTTTTAAATTCTGAACTGATGTATCTTCTTTGAGTGCATAATTATAATTATCAAACAAAGTATTATCATTTTTCATAGTAACAGTTTTCTTATTTTGTTTTTGTGTTTTTTAGTTTTTTGCAAAAGAACAAATTTTATGTTGTAAAAAAAATAAAATTATGTTTTTGCGTATTTTATTTATAAAAAAAATAATAAATTAGTTGTTGTAATATTTTTATAAAAAAATGCTTTCAAGAATTTTTTAAATTGGTGGTAAAAATTACAAAATAAACAAAAAAACCTGTCCAATGTTTTTTATTGAACAGGTTTTTTTATAAGTTTTAAAAAATTTAAAATAAAACTAAAAATTATTTTTTTGATTGTAAAAATTTGTCTAATTCGGTGATGCTGGAACTAAAATCAAACATATCATTGAGCAGGTAGTAATTTTGTTTGTCAAAACAATTATCATAAGCATATTTGATATATTCAAGTTTGTGATTTTCAAAATCAAAAATGCTACCTATTTTACGAATTTGTTGAACGGTCATACAGTTGCGTTCAGTAACTTGTTTTGCGATAGTCATTTTATTGCTTTCCATACGTTGTCTTTCTACATTTTGGAAAGCTACATCAAAATCATTTGAGGACATTGGCATTTGGCATTTTCCATTGCCATTGTTACCATTATTCCAATTTCCGTTATTGCCATTATTTCCATTGTTGCCATTATTCCAAGAGCCATTATTTCCGTTGTTGCCATTATTCCAATTTCCGTTGTTGCCATTGTTTCCGTTATTCCAAGAGCCATTATTTCCATTGTTGTTTGTATTATTATTGTTGTTGTTAGGATTTTGGACATAATTATCGTCATCATCATCATTATTATTGTTATTATTATTCCAATTTCCATTGTTTCCATTATTATTATTACCGTTATTTCCATTGTTCCAAGTGCCATTATTTCCATTGTTTCCTGCATTTCCACCAACACCATTTCCAAGATTTATATTGATATTCACGCCATTGTTATTACCATTGTTATTATTATTATTGTTGTTGCTATTATTGCCATTATTTCGGTTATTTTGTCCATTACCATTGTTATTTTGGTTATTATTTCCATTATTGCGTGGTTGGTTATTGCGTGAAGTTGTGTTATTATTTTCAAAACCAAAATCATTAGCACTATACATACGCAATACATAATTTCCTTTGCGATTTTTTTTGATTTGGTAAGTGGTTTGAGAGGCATCAAAAGGGCGATATACATTTTGGGAGATTTCAGGGAGGCTTTCATTCTCAAACATTACTTTCATTTTCCAATAACTACCTGTCAAATCTGCGACTTTAACACTTGATGATGCTTTGTCATTTTTTTTCTCACCATTTATAACCACCCAAAAACGTTCTCCATTTTCAGAAAAAACAGAAAGCAAAAAATTTTGAGCAAAAAGGTTATTTATAAAATTGTTTGTAAAAAATGTTAAAAATAGAATTAAAAAAAACGGTTTTTGTTTTATGCAATTTTTCATAATGATTTAATTTGTATTTTATGAATCCTAAAAAAAAGGAACTTTAATGAAAATTTTTTGGTAAAAATTTTAATTTTATTGAAGTATTTATATTTTATAAGAACATCAATCAGAAAAAAATGTTTTAATTTCTGATTTGATGTTTTAATTTTATACTAAAATCTTTGTGTGATATTACAATTTTCTTGAAAAAAAATTATAAAAAAAATACAAAAAAATAAGTTTTCGTTTTATTTGTAGTTCTTTACCAAATTATACAAAATTCTTACCCCAAAACCTGTTCCACCTTTTGGACGATAAGCTCGTGGGGCAGAAAGATATGCAGGTGCTGCGAGGTCAATATGACACCAATTTTCAGGTGCAAAATGTTGTAAAAAACGCCCTGCTGATATGCTTCCAGCTTCTGCACGTCCAAGATTGCTCATATCTGCAATATCAGATTTGATATGTTCTTCGTAATCATCACTCAAAGGAAATTTTATGAGCCTTTCTGCTACATTTTCACTAATTTTTACCAAATTATCCAAATTTTCTTCGTCAGTATTGCCCATAATTACCGCACTTTCATAACCTACTGCACGCATTGCTGAACCTGTAAGTGTTGCCAAATCCACCGTAAATAAAGGATTTAGACTTTTGGCATAATCCAACGCATCAGCCAAAATCATACGTCCTTCTGCATCACTGTTGAGCATTTCAACGTTTTTGCCATTTCGCATAGTGATAATGTCGCCAGGCGTAAAAGCATCTACGCTTATGCGGTTGTCAGTAGAAGGAATAAGCCCAATCACGTGAAAAGGAAGATTATTTTGGGCAATCGCACACATAGCACCTACTACTGCACCAGCACCAGCCATATCACACTTCATATAAAACATTACTTCAGTAGGTTTTAGAGAAATTCCTCCTGTATCAAAAGTAACACCTTTTCCTATCAAAACAATAGGTTGTGTATTTTGGGCGTTTTGAGGTTTGTGTTCCATTATCATAAAACGTGGCTCTACCCTACTGCCTTGATTAACTGCAAGCAATCCAAGCATATTTTCCTCCATTATTTTATTTTTATTCCAAATTTCTGTACGAAAATTATAGATTTTTCCTAATCTTTCTACTTCTTCCCCAAAAATAACCGCATTTAATACATTGGCAGGTTGATTAACCAAATCACGTGTAATATGTACTGCATTTATGAGATTTTTTAGTTCTAAAATGCTTGTTTCCTCAAAATTCCACAGATGAATTTCTTTAAGTTTGGATTTTTCCCTTTGTGTTCTTGCGTCTTGGTCTGTTTTGTATTTATCAAAATGATACTGACTTAATAATGCACCTTCCAAAAACGCAACTGTCAAATCTGCATCAATTTGCGAAATTACCTGCACAATATTTTGTGCTGATTTATTAGCCCACTGTACTAATTCGTGTCCAAGATTTCGGTATTTTTCCAACAAAATATTTTGATTTTTTTGTTTTTTGGAAACTAAAACCAAAACAGGAACTTCATCAATCGCAGGCAAAGGCAAAAAATAAGCACCATCTTCTTGTGTTTTTTGTAAGAAATAATTTTTTTCTTTTTCTGAAAAATTATTTTCATTAAAGAAATTTTGCAAATTTTCTACTAAAAAAATAGTAGGATATTGTGCATTTGTTTTTGAAATGTTTTGAATTAAAAGCATTTTTTAATGATGAATTATGAATTATAAATTATGAATGAAACAGCCAAAGTCTGAATCAGGATTTTCAGGATTAAAAGATTAACAGGATTAAACAGCCAAAGTCTGAATCAGGATTTAAGAATTAGCAGGATTTTGTTATGTTTTTTGAACCTTGAACCTTAAACAACCTTGAACCTTAAACTTTGAACCTTAAACTTTGAACTTTAAACCTTTATTGGACACAAATAAGCCCTACATCATATTGATTACGTTTGTCATTTTCAAGGGTAGCATTTCGGATAACAATTTCCTGAAAAGTTGAGTTTTGAAGATTTAGATTTTCAATTTTTATAATGGAGCCACATTTTCCACTTCCATTTTTTGTAAGATTTCGGTCATATTGCAATACAACTGTGTGCGAAAAAGGAATATTTTTGCGTGTTCCTGTGAAAGTATAAGTTGTAAAATTTTCTGTTGGATTGATGTCCATTAAGAGGAAACTTGAAAAATTGGGACGTGCTGTTGCATCAGTTTTTTCATTAACTTGTATTTGGGTAATGCTTATAGTGTCAGCTTTTAAAGTATTTTTTTGCAAAAATCTAAAATTTATTTGATTTTTGGGTGCTGGTTCGCAATCATTTTGGCAGGAGGTAAAAATTAAACTCCCCAACAAAGCCCCCCAGCCCCCAAAGGGGGAGAAAATCCAAAGGGGGAATAAGCCTGAAAAGATAACATTACGAAAAAGACGAGTGCAGATAATAAATTTCATTTTGAAATAATCTTTTTGTTTTTTTGCAAATATACGCTTTATAAGGTATTTTTGAAAATAATAGATTTGTATTTGTTTGGTTCATTTATCATTATATTTGTGATTTTTCAAAAAAATGGTCAGACCTTCGTAAACTACGGTGCAGACCATTTTTTTGAAAAATGGCTGTTTCATTTATAATTCATCATTTATAATTCATCATTAAAAAAAAATGGTTTTAAAAATAGGTATTTTGGGTAGTACAGGTTCTATAGGCACGCAAGCGTTGGACGTGATTGCCCAAAACCCTGACAAATTTAATGTAACATTGCTTACCACACGTCAGCAAAGCGAGCTTGTGATTGCACAAGCCTTGCAATTTAAGCCTAAAATGGTGTGGGTTGCAGACAAAAATGCTTTTGAAAAGGTAAAAAATGCACTCCTTCATAGTGGAATTGACGTCCAACACGAAACAAATGCACTTATAGATTTTTTGCAAAGTGATTTTTTAGATACCTTACTTACTGCGGTTGTGGGTTATGCTGGACTTCTCCCCACCATAAAGGCAATAGAAGCAGGCAAAAATATTGCTTTGGCAAACAAAGAAACTTTGGTCGTAGCTGGTGATTTGGTGATGAATTTGGCAAAAAATAAAAATGTCAAAATATTACCTGTGGATTCTGAACATTCTGCGATATTTCAATGTCTTGTAGGCGAAGAAAATAACAAAATTGAAAAAATTATTTTGACTGCATCAGGAGGCCCTTTTCGTGGCAAAAAACGTGAAGATTTATTAAAAATTACCAAAAATGAAGCCTTAAAACACCCAAATTGGACAATGGGTGCGAAAATTACCATTGATAGTGCATCTTTGATGAATAAAGGGCTTGAAGTTATTGAAGCTAAATGGCTTTTTGGGGTGGAAAATAACCAAATTGAGGCAATTATTCACCCACAATCCATTATTCATTCTTTGGTACAATTTGAGGACGGTTCTATGAAGGCTCAAATGGGTTTGCCTGATATGAAACTTCCTATTCAGTATGCGTTGGCGTATCCTTATCGCCTCAAAAATGATTTTCCACGTTTTGATTTTTTAAAATATCCTAATCTTACTTTTGAAAAACCAGATTTAGATACTTTCCAAAATCTTGCGTTGGCTTTTAAAGCATTAGAAAAAGGCGGAACATTGCCCTGTGTGCTTAATGCAAGCAATGAAATAGCAGTTGAGGCATTTTTACAAGATAAAATTTCGTTTTTGGGAATGTCTGATTTGATTGCAGAAGCAATGTCTGAAATTCATTTTGTGCAAAAACCTACTTACGAGGATTATGTGCAGTGTGATAAAGAAACGAGGGAATTTATGTGGAAAAGGATAAAGTAGTCAGGGGTCAGTAATCAGTAGTCAGGAAAAAGTAAATTTCTTTTAAAAACCATAAAAATATTGAACCTTGAACTTTTTGAACCTTTGAACCTTGAACTTTTTGAACTTTTGAACTTTTGAACTTTTTGAACTTTTGAACTTTTGAACTTTTGAACTTTTGAACTTTTTAAACCTTCTTATGTGGCAAAACGAAAATAATACACTTACACGCACTTTTTTGTGTAAAGATTTCAGAAAAGCAATGGCTTTTATGTTGGAATGTGCTTTTGTGGCTGAACAAATGGAACATCACCCTGAATGGTCAAATGTTTATAATAAAATTGTGGTAAATCTTCGCACACACGACGCAGGAAATACAGTTACACAAAAAGATTATGATTTGGCTAATGCAATAGATACAATTTTTGAAAATTATAAATAAAATCAAAGGTGTCAGGTGAAAGCTGTCAGGAAAAAGGTGAAAGATGTCAGGAAATACAAAACAGCCAAAAAATAAAAAAAATGTGAAATAGATTAAAAAAATAAAATAATTTTATTTTTTTAATCTATTTTTTTAATAATTTTGGAGCAGGATTTACAGGATTTAAAGATTAACAGGATTTTAGAACAGAATTTTTAGGATTTTAGAGCAGGATTTACAGGATTTAAAGATTAGCAGGATTTTATTTGATTTTTAAACCTTAAATTTTCGAGCTTTTGAACCTTGAACTTTTTGAGCCTTGAACCTTTTGAACCTTAAACTTTAAGCCTTTGAACTTTTTGAACCTTAAACTTTGAACCTTAAACTTTTGAGCAATGTACTTAATATTTGACACCGAAACCACAGGTCTTCCCAAAAATTACGAAGCACCACTTACAGATTTTGATAATTGGCCTCGCCTCGTGCAGATTGCTTGGCAACTACACGACAATACAGGAAAACTATTGTCTGCACAAAATTTTATCGTAAAACCAGAGGGATTTCTTATTCCTTACAATTCCCAAAAAGTACACGGAATAAGCACAGAAAGAGCTTTAGAAGAAGGAAAACCACTCTTAGAAGTTTTGGACGCATTTACAAAAGATACACAAAAAGCCTCTTTAATCATTGGACACAACATTGAATTTGATGTTGCGATTATGGGAGCAGAGTTTTTGAGAAATCAATTAAACAATATTTTTCAAGGTGAAAATGCGTTAAAAACTTTTTGTACCAAACTTTCTACTACAGATTTTGTTGCTTTGCCTGGTGGAAAAGGTGGAAAATTCAAATGGGCAACACTTACCGAACTTTATTTCAAACTTTTTAATGATACTTTTGCTGATGCTCACGATGCCTCTTATGACGTGTCAGCTACCGCCAAATGTTTTTTTGGGCTTTTACAGCAAAAAGTTGTTCCGCCATTAGACCAAACGCCTTTTGATAAAATTGTTTATGAAGCACCCATTTTAGATGAAGCAAACTTTGCTAAAATATTAGAAAAACAACAAAAAAATAAAGAAAAGGTACGTCAAGTCGCAGATGGTGAGGTTTTGCCTTTCGTACATCTGCACGTACATTCTGCGTATTCTATTTTGCAAAGTACAGCTTTTGTCAAAAATATCATTAAGAAATCAAAAGAATTAGAAATGCCTGCGGTTGCTATTACCGATTTGGGCAATCTACACGGTGCTTTTTATGCAATGCAATACGCTGAAGAATTGGGGCAAAAAGTCATCTTGGGTTGTGAGGTATATGTTGCCAAAGAAAGAAGAAGATTGCAATTTACCAAAAATGAAAAAGACCAACGTTTTCAAGTTGTACTATTAGCCAAAAATGAAAAAGGTTACAAGAACCTTTCTAAACTTGTTTCCTTAGGATATGTAGAAGGTTATTATTCAGGTTTCCCACGTGTGGATAAAGATTTGATAAAAGAATACAAAGAAAATTTAATTTGTCTTTCAGGAAGTCTTTCAGGGGAATTAGCCCAAATAATCCTTAATGAAGGCGAAGACAGTGCAGAAAGTGCCTTAGCTTGGTGGATTGAAACCTTCAAAGATGATTTTTATTTGGAATTAAATAGACACGAATTAGAAGAAGAAAATGTTGTAAATGATGTTTTAGTGAAATTTGCCCAAAAATACGATATAAAATATATTGCCTCTAATAATGTTTTTTATTTGGAAGAAAAAGATTCAGATGCTCACGACATTCTCCTTTGTGTAAAAGATGGTGAAAAAAAATCTACGCCCATAGGCAGAGGACGAGGCACAAGATTTGGTTTTCCTAATAATCAATTCTTTTTTAAATCCAAAAAAGAAATGACCGACCTTTTTGCGGATTTGCCTGATGCCCTTTCTAATACAATCCTCATTGCTGACCAATGCGAGAGTTATAAGCTAAAACAAAAAACTTTGATGCCAAAATTTGACATTCCAGAGGGTTTTGATTCTCAAGATGAATTTCTAAAATACTTGGCTTACGAAGGTGCAAAACCTCGCTACGGAAATCCTATTCCTCCTGATGTGGAAGAACGCATTGATTTTGAATTACAAACCATCAAAAATATGGGTTTTCCTGGTTACTTTCTCATTGTGCAGGATTTTATCAATGCAGCCAAAAAAGACGGAATTGTCGTGGGGCCTGGTCGTGGAAGTGCTGGGGGAAGTGTGGTAGCGTATTGCACAGGTATTACAAACATTGACCCAATACGTTATAATTTGCTTTTTGAGCGTTTTCTTAATCCTGAAAGGGTTTCTATGCCTGATATTGATATTGATTTTGATGATGAACGCAGGGGTGATGTGATTGATTATGTGGTAAAAAAATATGGCAAAAATCAAGTT